>JBBSDB010000129.1:0-10020 GCA_038249735.1 Burkholderiales bacterium | reverse complement strand
TGGCCAGGCCGGCAAAGCTGGCGTCGCGGGTGGCGAAGGCGGTGCGCAGCGGCTCGCGCTCGGAGCGGCTGTGCACGCCCACGATGCGGCCATCGGCAATCAACAGGCTCCAGCGGGTGTCGTTGGTCATGGGATCGACCCACAGGCGGCGCAGGTGGCGCACCGGCTGCACGAAGCGGCGGTCTTCCAGCAGGTCGTCGAGCGTGGCCGGCGCCACCGGCGTGCCCGCCGGGCTGCGGTCGCGGTAGGAAGCGAGTGCGCGGCGAAACTGCTGGCCCACGAAGAGCAGCTGCGTTTCTTTTTCGCGCAGGCTCAGGGTGTGCTGCACCTCGCCGGCACCGGCAAGGGAAAAGCCGAGCGCGGCCAGCGCAAACAGCACCAGCAGGTAGCCCATGCCGCGCTGCCGGGCGCGCGCTCGGAGGCGTTCACCACTGGTCATAGTCTTTGCCCTCTTCGCTGGCGCCGCTGCGCAAGTCCCAGACCGAGCCTTCCGGTAGCTCGCCCTCGGCCCGCGCGGGCGGGGGCAGCAGGGTCCAGCTGTCGCGCCGCTCGGTGAGCGGGTCCAGCGGCACCTGGCGCAGGTAGCGCCGGTCGACCAGCTCCTCCAGCGTGCCGGGGTAGCGGTCGTGGTCGGCGTGGAATTTGTCGATGGCGTCGCGGGTGACGGCCAGCGTTTCGCGCAGGGCCGCTTCGCGGGCGCGCGACAGGTGCTCGAAATAGCGCGGCGCCACGATGGTGAGCAGCGTGGCCACGATCGCCATGACCACCATGAGCTCGATCAGGGTGAAGCCACGATGTGCTCGGGCTGCGATTGCCTTGTCTGGGGTGGAGGGCGGCACGGTGTTCACCATTCGCGGTAGGGGCGGCCGTTCATGCCGATGCGGCTGGAGAGGGAATACACGTCGTAGACGTCTTCCCCGGCGGACGGTGCGTCGGGTGAGCTGCTGTAGGAGCGCAGCCCCCAGCCCTGATCGCTAGCCAGGCCGGCGTCTCGCTGAAAGGGGTCGCGTGGCACCCGGCGAAGAAAGCGGATGCTCGCGCCATCGGTGCGCCGAGCGTCGGGCACGCCGTCGACCAGATCGCTCAGGCGCGCCGGGTAGCCGTTGCCATCGGCACGGGCGCGCACCCGGCCCTCGTCAACCGCGAGCTTGTGCGCGTCCAGCGCTTCGCGGATCTGGCGCAGGGACGAGCGAAGCTCTTGCTCCTTGGTGCGCTGGACCGTGACCTCCACCAGCGGCACCGCCACCGAGGCGAGCACGCCGACGATGGCCACGGTGACCACCAGCTCGATCAGGGTGAAGCCGGCGATGCGTCGCTTCATGGCGGCTTGGGCGCCGCAGCAGGCGCCGTGGCAGGGGCGAGCGGTGCCACGGGGGTGAGGGTGATCGACGAGGGAGGCACAGGCGTTGCCGCCGCTGGTGGTTCGGCAGCCGGTACCGCCGAAGCGGGTGCCACGGGTGTGACCGTGATCGATGGTGCTGGCGCCGCAGCGGGCTGGGCATCGTCGGCTTCGCCCTCGTTGGCGGCGCCGCTGGCGGGCGGGTCGGCCGGGCTGGCCCGGACCGGTGCGGGCAACAGCGGTGGGCGGTTGGCATCGGCCTGGGGGTTGACCCCGGCGGGGCGCGGGCGCTCGGGGATCACAGCAATGGCGGGCGCGCCGCCAGCGCCGCCGCCACTGGAGATGGCGAGGGTGCCTGGTGTGGTCTTGCGCAAGCTCAGCGGCAGCACGCCGACATTGGCCTCCGAGCCAGACGGATAGGCGTTGATGGCGCTCTCCGGGCGGGTGATGTTGCGCACCACGCGCGGTGTGATGAGCAAGACGATTTCGGTCTTGCTCGCGTTGTCGCGGGTGCTGGAAAACAGGCGGCCGATGCCGGGCAGATCGCCCAGGCCGGGCAGGCGGTTCGCGCTGCTGCGCTCCTCGGCGCTGATCAGACCGGCCAACACCTGGGTTTCCCCATCGCGAAGCCGGAGCACGGTGGACGCGCTGCGGCTGCCGATCTGATACGCCAGCGAGTTCGACGGCCCGATCACCTCGCGCGAGACCGAGCTCACCTCCAGCTGCACCCGGATCGACACCTCGTTGTCGAGGTAGACGTTGGGCTCCACATCGAGCTTGAGCCCCACGTCCAGATACGACACCGACGACGACAGACCCACATTGGCCACCGAGGTGGTGGTGAACACCGGCAGCTTGTCGCCGATGTGGATCTTGGCCTTCTCGCGGTTCTTCACCCGGATGCGCGGGTTGGCCAGGGTGTTGCCATCGCCCGCCTCGCTGCGCAAATTGAGCGTGATGGCCGGGTTGGCGACGAAAGACGTGAGGCCGCTTCGGTTGCGCAGGTCAATCACACCCGCGGCCACCGTGCCGCCCGGGGTGACATTGCTTTGGGTCACGCCGTTGTTGACGATGGTGGTGCTGAGGTCGGACTGCAGGCGTCCGTAACCGATCTGATCGGGAAAGCGCAAACCCAGCTCAAGCAAGCGGGAGCGCGAGATTTCCAACACCTCGACATCGAGCATGACCTCGGGCTCGGCAACGTCGATCGACTCCAGCAGCCGCTCGGCCAGCGCCACCGCCTCGGGCGTGTCCTTGACGATCAGCAGATTGAGCTTCTCGTCGATAAAGATGTCTTTCGACTTGACGATGGTTCGCACCAGGGTCTGCGCCTGCTTCACATCGGCGTTGGCCAGGAAGAAGCTGCGCGTCACCAGCTCCTGGTATTCGCGGGCCTTGACCGGCGTGTCCGGGTAGATCATCAAGGTGTTTTCGTTGAGCAGCTTTCGGTTGAGCTGGTTGGTGGTGAGCACCAGCCGGATCACTTCCTCCAGGGTGGCATTGCGCACGAAGATGGTGATGCGGCTGTCGGCGCGAACGTCTTTGTCAAACACGAAGTTGACGCCGGCGGTGCGTGCGATGACATCGAACACCGACTTGATCGGCGCGTCCTTGAAGTCCAGCGAAATCGGCTTGGACAGAGCCAGGCTCAGCGCCTTGGGTGGCTCGTCGGGACGAGGCGCTTCTGCGCGCAGGCGGGCCAGCAGGCGCCGGGCCTGCACATGCGATGGCGCCTTGGACAAGATGTCGCGCAGCATGCCCTCGGCACCGGCGGTATCGCCCTTGGCATTGAGGGCATTGGCCTCGTCCATGCGCTTGGCCATGTGGCGCTCCGACTCCAGCGCAATCAGCGCGTCGCGTACCCGGGGATGGTTGGGGTCTAGCCGTTGCGCCCGCTCGACGAATCCTTGGGCGGCGTCACCGCGCCCTGCCAGGCGCTCGGTTTCGCCCATCGCCAGCAGAAGCATGACGATGCGGTCGCGCTCCCGAAAATAGGTGGCGCGCAACTGGGGGTCGCTGGATTCTCTCAGACCGGCCTCCAGCCGGACCACGCTTTCGTCCAGCCGGCCTGCATCCAGCAGGGCCTGGCTCTCGCGGATGGCCGGGTTGGTGCCGCAACCGGCCAACACCAGCAGGCTGCACCAGAGCAGCGGGCTAAAAAGGGTGGGGTGGGATTTCAATCGTTGCTTCCGAACAGCATGCGCTGCGTTTGGTCGAGAGGCAGGTAGGTCAGCAGCATGCCTCTCGCGTTGATCTCGTCGATGCGGTAGTTGGGCAGCTGGTCGCCTTGGCGCACCACACGGGGTTCATTGCCGACCAGCAGAAAGACCGTCACATCGTCACCGTCCTCCATACGGCCGAGGTAACGAAACGGCAGCGGGGGCGCCTGCGCTGGCTCAGCCGGGGCCGCCATGGGCGGTGGCGGTGGGGGGGGCTGCCAGCTGCGCGCGGCAAACAGGTTGCGCTGGGCCCGCTCGGGGATGGGCTCGCGCTGGCCCGCGATGTCGGGGGGTGAGGTGGCAGGTGCGTTGGGCGGGGAACCCGCTGTGGCCAAGGGCGCTCGAGACGCGCGCTCGGGGCGCGGCGCAGCGTTCAGCGCTTGGTCGGGTTCCGTCTCGTCGAGTCCGGCGGCGTACCAGGTGGCCGCCAATGTCAGGCCCAGGGCCGCCGCCAGCCCGATGCCGCGTGCCGCGCCCATCAGCGCTCCCTCAGAAACAGCGACCCGCGCACGCGGGCCTCGACAGTGGTGCTCTCGGCCGAGGTGCGCGAGAAGCTCACCTCGTCGATGGCCAAAGTGGGCAGCTGATTTGCCACGTCGGCCAGCCAGGCACGCACGGCCGGGTAGGTGCCCACGGCCGGCAGCGTGATCTGGTAGCGCTGCACCGGCGTGTTGCCTTCCCTGGAGAGGCGGTACTCGCCGCGGGCCAGTTCCACCTGGTGACGCAGTGCGCTCTGGTGGATCAAATCGACGGCGCTGCCAGCGCCACTCAGCTTGGGCAGGGTGTCGGTGAACAGCGCGCGCACCACGGAGGGGTCGGGCGGGGGCGGCGCCGCACGCTCGCGCTGGACCCGCTGGCGTTCCTGAGCCGCTTGTTGCGACAAGGCCTGGGTTTGCTCGTTCATTTCATCTGCCTGCCAGAACAGCAACAGGCTCGCCGGCACCAGCAGCAAACCGACCAGCGCAGGCCAGCCATGGCGGTACAAAGCGAAGCGCAGATGCGCCAGCAGGCTGCCAGTCATGGCTGCGGCTCCCACTGCAGATCCAGCACAAAGCGCAACACATCCGCCTCCCCGACCCGCACCTGTTCGTGTGACGCGAGCACCACGGAACGGATTGGGCTTGCGCCCTGCAGCCGCTCCAGATAGCGCAGCGCCTGGCCCATGTCGCGTGCCTCGCCCGTCACGCGTGCCTGCGCTGGAGATGACTGCAACTGGATATCGATCAGGGCCACGGCGCCGGGCTCAACACCCTCCAGGGCATCGAGCCAGCGCGCCCAGGGCTGCGCCATCTGGGTCTGCGTGCGCAGGCGCACCTTGTCCAGCTCGCTCGATGCGGGCAGCGGCGCCGTGACACGCCGCTCTGGTGGGGCTGAGCGCACGCCCAGACTCGTCTGCGCTGCCTCGCGATCTGTGCGGGCGGTGATCCAGGCTGTCGCCGACACCACCAGGGTCAACACGCCGGCAACGAGCAGCACCCAACCCAGCCCAGAGGCCAGCGGCCGGTGGCCCACGAAGTTCATGCCCAGGCGCTGGGCCATGTCAGAGACCCGAGGCCATGCGGGCCAGGCCGTTTTGTCCATGCGGGCCATCGGACGGACCCAGCCAGACGGCGTGAGGCAGCTGATCTGGACGGGCGCGACATTCCCACCCGGTCACGAAAGCGTGCGCGTCTGGCGCGACTGCACTGCCCAGAGACAGGCCCATTTGCGACTGTGCGTGCTGGATCTGCTGCCACTGCTGTGCTTCATCACCCTCGCCGATGCGCACACAGCGCACCCCGCAGCAGGCACCGCCAAGCCACAGGCCCATCGTCACCAGCTGCGGCTCGACCGCGAGAAACCAGGAAGTCTGTCGCCCCACCCGCCCGAGCCAACGATCGAACGCCGCCGAAAAATAGGGTTCCACCGACTGCACCCGAACCCCATCGGCGACCAGCTGCGGTGACTGAAACGCATCGATCAGCGCCTGATCCACGGCGCACACCAGCAGCGGCTGCCCTGCACCCACTGGTGCAAGACTCAACCGCCAATCCTGGGCAACCGGCCCGAACACCTCCCGAAACTGCAGCTGGGCCATGGCGTAGAGCTCATTCATGGAGTCGATACCAGCAGGCCAGGGCAGCACAAGCCAGCGAACAAATTCCGAGCTCAGTCGCACCTTGACACGAAGCCGGGCCGGGCGATCCTGGCGCAGCCGTTGAAGCAGCGCTTTCACCGCTGGCTCCCAGCGTGGCTGCTGGGGCTCGGCCGCATCGCAACGCAGAATGTCTGCCTCTGCGCTGGGCCCGCGCCGCCAGGTTCGATGCGGTGCTGGGGTGATCACCACGCGGTCGGCCAATAAACCAACGCCCCAATCTGTTTCAGCGGACAACACGGTTGAGCTCCTTCAAAGTGGTTTCTCCGCGGCGCACGAGGTCCAGGCCCACCTCTCGCAAGATGCGTGTGCCCTTGCGGTAGGCGGCCTCTTTCACCCGGCGCACCGGCTCCTGGGTGACGATGAGTTCACGGATCTCGTCGTCAAGCAGCAGCAGCTCGGCCACCGCCTTGCGGCCCTTGAAGCCGGTGCCACGGCAGTGCGCACACCCGCGCCCGGCCTTGAAAGAAAATCCGCTGGTGTCTTGCAGTCCGCTCTCGGCCAGCAACTCCGCGTCGGGCTGGTCGTCCACCAGACAGTGCGGACAGTTCACGCGCACCAGACGTTGGGCGACGATGCCGTTGAGCGCGGCCACCAGGCTGTAGGCGTCGACCCCCATGTGGGTGAACCGCCCCAACACGTCGAACACGTTGTTCGCGTGCACGGTGGTCAACACCAGGTGGCCGGTCAGCGCGGCCTGGACGGCAATCTGGGCGGTCTCGCCATCGCGTATCTCGCCAACCATGATCTTGTCGGGGTCGTGCCGAAGGATCGACCGCAGACCGCGCGCAAACGTCAGCCCCTTTTTCTCGTTCACCGGGATCTGCAACACACCGGCGAGCTGGTATTCCACCGGGTCCTCGATGGTCACGATCTTGTCGTGGCCGTGATTGATCTCGTTGATCGCGGCGTACAGCGTGGTGGTCTTGCCGCTGCCGGTGGGGCCGGTGGCGAGCAACATGCCATAAGGTTCCTGACACAGCGCACGCAGCTGCCGCATCGTGTGGGCGTCGAAACCCAATGCGTCGAGTCGCAGTCCGCTCACCTCGCTGGCCAGGCGCTCCTTGTCCAGCACGCGAAGCACGGCGTCTTCGCCGTGGATGCTGGGCATGACCGACACGCGGATGTCGATCCGCCGGCCCAGCGCCGCCACCTTGAATCGGCCATCCTGCGGCACCCGGCGCTCGGCAATATCGAGTTCGGCCAGCACCTTGATGCGCGAGATGACCTGCTCCGCGTTCTCCACACCGGCGATGCTGCCCACCTGCGCCAGCACGCCGTCGATGCGGTACTTGATACCGATGCCACTCGCGGCGGTCTCCAGGTGGATATCGCTGGCACCGGCTTTCAAGGCGTCGTACAGGGTGGAGTTGACCAGTCGGACCACCGGGCTGCTGTCTTCGCTGATGCTGCGCAGGCTGATCACATCGGGATCGTCCTCGGCAGCGCGGCTGCTGTCGAGCAGGCCCACCGAGTCCATGGCCCGCAGTCCACCCTCGTGCCGCGCGAGATAGGCCTCCAGGTCGGCGCGGCAGGCCACGCGGATCTGCTTGCTCAAACGCACCCGCTCGTCTGCCCACGCCAGCAGCCCGGCATCGAACGGATCGGCCACCACAAGCACCAGTGCGCCTGAAGGCGCTGCGCCGTCCATCGACGCGCTGGCTCGCATCAACACGCACAGGCGCTGCACCGCCTCGCCATAGGGCAGCAGATCAAACGCCGGCTCCAGCGCGTGCAGCTGGTCCATGACCAAGGCATCGATACCCACCGAGGCAGACAGCCGCTGCAAATAGTCAGACGGCCCCTCGCAACCGCTCTGCAACACATCGATCAGGCGCCCACCGTCTAGCGCAGCGCGCTGCCGGGCTTGCTGCACCTCCTGCGCAGAGAAGGGGTGGCCCAGCTGGCGGACATCCATGGGCGCGTTCATTGGATGCTGTCCGCAAGCTGGAAGATGGGCAGGTACATCAGCACCACGATGGCCCCGATCACCAAACCCATGATGAGCATCAGCGCAGGGCCGAGCAGCCGGGTCAGCCAGTCGGCCCAACGCGCCATTTCTTCGTCGTGAAACGCGGCCGCGCGGTCCATCATGTCGCCCATGTTGCCGGTGCGCTCGCCGACGCGCAGCATGCGGCTGGAGACCGCCGTGCAAAGGCCGTTGGACTCGAAGGCCTGGGATACCGGACGCCCTTCCCGCACCGACCGTGTCGCTGCCTTCAGCGGCATCTGCATCGCCGGTGACAACAGGCCATCCACCATGTCCAGCGCTGAAGCCATCGGGATGCCGCCGCGCAGCAGCATGCCCAGCGTGCGGTACAGCCGAGCCAGCTGGAAGACCCGCAGCCGTTCGCCGATGGCAGGAATTCGCCACAGGGCGCGCAAGGCACGCTCGATCAACTTTCTTGCACCACCCATCATCAGGAGGGCCGCGACCGCGAACAGCAAGCCCAGCATCCACGGCCAGTGTTGCTCCAGGGCCTGTCCCCACTGGAGCATGAACCGGGAGATCCAGGGCAGCTGGTCGCCCATGTCCTCGTAGATGTGCGCGAAACGCGGCACCACGTAGCCCATGAGAAACAGAATCACCAGCGAGCTCACCGCGACCAGCATTGCCGGGTAGATCGCCGCACTGACCAGCCGGCTGCGCACGACCTCCAGCTGGGTGGCATAGGCCACATACCGCTGCAGCGCATCGCCCAGGTTGCTGGTGCGCTCGCTGGCCTTGACAGTGGCCACATACAAAGGCGGGAATGTCTGCGGCATTTGCTGCAGCGAACTCGACAGCGTCTGGCCCTCGCGCAGGCTGGAGAGCAGGCGCTGCATCACGTTGCGCACGGGCGCGCGCTGCTCTTTTTCAGCCAGCGTCTCCAGCGCCTCCACGATGCCCACCCCGGAGCTCAGCAGCGCGAGCAGCTCCTGGCTGAACAACACCAGCGGGAAGGCCGCTGCGCGGCCACCGCCCCGACCACCAAAGCCGCCCGCCTTGGCCACCGCCAGCACCGCATGGCCCAGCGCCGCCACCTGGCGCCGGGCGTCGGCCTCGTCAGCCGCTTCCACGGTGGTGAACGACAAGCTCATGTCGCTCTGAAGGGTCTTGATGCGGTAGCGCATGTTCACCAGCTCACCAGATCTTCGGCTTCACCGGTGCCACCAGGCTGGCCGTCCTTGCCGAGCGACAACAGGTCGTATTCGCCGTGCTCGCCCGGCGATCGGTACACATAGGCGCGGCCCCACGGATCGAGCGGCAACGTCTTCTTCAGGTAAGGCCCCGCCCATCGGGTGCTGTCGGCCGGTGCCTGATTCAGCGCTGGCAAGCCCTCTTCGGAAGAGGGATAGCGCCCGGTGTCAATGCGGTACTGATCCAGTGCCTTGCCCAGGGCATCGATCTGGGCGCGAGCCGTCTTCACTTCGGACTTGCCGATCTGTGCGAAGAAACGCGGGCCCACAAAACCGGCCAGCAAGCCAATGATCACCATGACCACCAGCAACTCCAGCAGGGTGAAGCCGCGTGAGCGGGTCGACTTGTTCATCAGGAGGTTTGACATGGTCTTCGATGCGCTCTGCGAAAGAGCGCTTTGGTGTTCCTGCCACGATGCTAGGAACCGTCTGTGAAGACCGGGTTACACCCAACAGTCGGACAGCATTTTTCCGATCAAAGCGCATTGAATGAGCCGAACGGACTATTGGGGATGCCATTTGCAGCGAGCGAGCCGTCACAAAGGCGCGATCAGACCTCGATCGACAGGCTGTAGCCGGCGCCCCGCACGGTTCGGATGATGTGGTGCATGTCGCCAGACAGAAGCGAAGTGCGCAGCCGGCTGATGTGCACATCGACCGTGCGGTCGTCACCCACGAAGTCGGTGCCCCAGACCTGATCGAGCAACTGCGAGCGGCTGTAGACGCGGTCGGTGTGGGTCAGCAGAAAGTGAAGCAGCCGGAACTCGGTGTTGCCCAGCGCAAGCGGCACACCGCCCGCGATCACGGTTTTGGCCGCCGGGTTGAGAATCAGCTCCCCGACACGGATCGACTCCGACGACGCTTGAGGCGCACGGCGCCGCAAAATCACCGTGATGCGCGCCAGCAGTTCACGGGTCGAGAACGGCTTGGTGATGTAGTCGTCGGCACCCGCCTCCAGACCTGTGATCTTGTCACGTTCCTCGATCCGGGCAGACAGGATCATCACCGGAATCTCGCGGGTTCGCGCCTCCGAGCGCAGCAGGCGGATGTACTCGACACCAGACATCCCGGGCATCATCCAATCCAGCAAAACGAGATCGGGAAGCCGCCGAAGCAGCAGGGCCCGTGCCTCCTCCACATTCGATGCA
>JBBSDB010000128.1:0-10165 GCA_038249735.1 Burkholderiales bacterium | reverse complement strand
TTGTTCGACGCCGCCAGCGCCATCGGCGGCCAGCTCAACATGGCCAAGCAGGTGCCCGGCAAGGAAGAGTTTTTCGAGATGCTGCGTTACCTGCAGCGCCGGGTGGAGACCACCGGCGTGTTGCTGCACCTGAACCAGCGCGTGGCGGCGGTCGACCTGCACCGTTTCGACGAGATCATCGTCGCCACCGGCGTCATCCCGCGCGACCCGAGGATTCCAGGCCAGGAGCACCCCAAGGTCTTGAGCTACATCGAGGTGCTGCGCGAGCACAAGCCGGTGGGCGAGCGCGTGGCCGTGATCGGCGCCGGTGGCATTGGTTTTGATGTGGCCGAGTTCCTGGTGCACAGCGGCACCTCCACCACGCTCGATTTGCCCGCCTGGCAGGCCGAGTGGGGCGTGACCGATCCGGAAAAGGCCCAAGGCGGCCTCAGCGCCGAGGCGCCGGCTGTCAGCCCGCCGGCACGCCAGGTCACGCTGCTTCAGCGCAAGGCCGGCAAGCTCGGCGCCGGCCTGGGCAAGACCACCGGCTGGATCCACCGCACCGCACTGAAACACAAGCAGGTGAAGATGATCGGCGGCGTGAATTACGAACGCATTGCCGACGAAGGCCTGCTGATCTCAACCGGCCCCCAGCGCGAAAACCCCACCTGGATTGCTTGCGACAGCATCGTGCTCTGCGCCGGCCAGCTGCCGTTGCGCGCGTTGGCCGACGAGCTTGCCGCTCAGGGCAAGTCGGTCCATGTGATCGGCGGTGCGCTCGAAGCGGGCGAGCTCGACGCCAAGCGCGCCATTGATCAGGCGGCGCGGCTGGCGGCGCGGCTTTGAAGGCTTGGCGGTAAAGCGTCGATTGTTCTGAAGTTAGCGGGCTTCAGCGCCGACATTCCCTCAAGAAGAAGCCTGACGAGACCGCCGCGAACGTCACCGCCGAACAGGCCCGATCGCCCCTTACCAAGCAAACTTTTCAGCATGTTCGGGCGTGTACTCGCTCAGGTGCTCCGATCGTTGCTCGTCGGGCACCACGTCGGCCGGTAGCCGCACATACATCTCGGCCACCACGGTTTCGGCCGAGTCCCCATCAATGCGCTCCAGCGCCACCGTCACCCTCGTGTAGCCGCCGGGCTTGCCGATGCGCTCCAGTTGGTCCATGCCTTTCATGGCCTCGGGGCTTGCCCGGTACAGCTCGCCGACCACGGCGTGTCCCGTGCCCGGCGCCAGGATCACGCAGGGCACGTGGCCCTCGCCCATCAGATAGAACGGCAGGCGCTCGCGCGTGCGGTAGCGGCCTGGCACGCGTTCGCCGGTGTTGATGTGCTGGTTGCAAAAGCCCTGCTTGAGTGAGCCGTAGGTGAACAAGAGTGTCATGGTGGGGAGGCCATATCAAGCGCCAGCAATTCGCCCAGGATCTGCCTGCCATTGCCGCAG
This sequence comes from Burkholderiales bacterium, assembly GCA_038249735.1. Taxonomy (GTDB): domain Bacteria; phylum Pseudomonadota; class Gammaproteobacteria; order Burkholderiales; family Burkholderiaceae_C; genus Hydrogenophaga. Next base: position 8,743 of record JBBSDB010000128.1, on the reverse strand, counting down.
AGTCAGTACGCGCCCATGTAATCGCGCTTGCCAATGGGCAGGCCGTTGTGGCGCAGGATGGCGTAGGCGGTGGTCACATGGAAGAAAAACTGAGGCAAGCCGTAGTTCGCCAAGTAGGCCTGGCCGCTCAGCTTTTTCTCTTTGGGCGTGCCCGGGCGCAAGACGATTTCACTGGTCTCTTTGCCTTCAAATGCCGCCGCGTCCACGCTGTCCAGAAAGGCCAGGGTCTGCGTCAACAGCGCATCCAGATCGGCAAAGGTCTTTTCCTGGCCGTCATAGGTTGGCACATCGATACCGGCCAGCCGGGCTGACACACCGCGCGAAAAATCAGCGGCAATTTGCACCTGCTTGATCAAGGGAAGCATGTCGGGAAACAGACGCGCTTGCAGCAAGGCGTCGGGCTCAATGCTTTTGCTGGTTGCGTGTTCGCTGGCCTGCGCAAGAATCGTTTTCAAAGCCGTCAGCATTTGTTTGAAGACGGGAACGGAGTGGGTGTGCATCGGGCTGGTCATGGGGAATCCTGGGTGGGGGCGAGGTGGTGGGATGAAAAATGGCGCGTGGTGCCCAGTGTCAAAGGAACCGGGCCCTGCCAAGACTCGGCGAGGTTTGCACTCTAACCTGTGCCCTTGCCCTGCCCAGCAGGCAAAGAAGCATGAACCCGGTTAAACTGGTCAGATTTCTGGTCAGTTCAGGAGAGCAGCATGTCCACATGGCCCGTTCAAGATGCGAAAGCGCGATTCAGCGAGTTCCTCGAAACCTGTCTGGCAGAAGGCCCGCAAATCGTCACCAAGCGCGGAGCCGAGACGGCTGTGCTCGTGCCGTTGGACGAGTGGCGTCGGCTGCAATCGGCCGCGCGGCCATCGCTCAAGGCATTGCTTTTGTCCGCCGACGCCCGCACCAGCGAGCTGGTGTTGCCCCTGCGCGGGCACGCCAAGCGCCGCACCCCGCCGAGCCTTCGCTGAAAGCGAGTCGCCATGTATTTGTTGGACACCAACGTGGTCTCGGAACTGAGAAAACCCAAGCCGCACGGCGCGGTGCTGCAATGGGTGCAGGAGGCGGCAGAGGCTGATCTGCACCTGTCGGCTGTCACCTTGGGTGAAATCCAGTCCGGCATTGAAATCACCCGCGAGCAAGACGCCGCTAAGGCCGCCGAACTTGAACAGTGGCTGGAACGTGTGGCCCAGTCTTATGCAGTTTTGTCCATGGACGCCGCCACCTTCCGCGCCTGGGCACGGCTCATGCACAGGCGGTCTGACACGCTGGTTGAAGACGCCATGATCGCCGCCACAGCGCAGGTGCACCACCTTACCGTGGTCACGCGCAATGTGGCGGATTTCAAGGACTTTGGGGTGAAGGTATTGAACCCATTTGCGGTGGCCCGAAGGGGTTGACTTCAACATCATTCATCTGTGGTGTTGCCGGTTCATCCATGTTTCAACGCGAGCGACGTCAAGCGATCTGCTGCTGCACAGGTAGGCAGCTTCCTACAATCCCCCCATGACCACCCCCAACTACACCCGCGCCCAGGCGCTGCCTGGAATCTTGCGGTCGCGCATCGCTGTGCTCGACGGCGCGATGGGCACCATGATCCAGCGCTTCAAGCTGGATGAGGCGGCCTACCGCGGTGAGCGCTTCAAAAACTTCCACAAAGATGTGAAGGGCAACAACGAGTTGCTGAGCCTGACCCGGCCCGACGTGATCCGCGACATCCACGAAAGCTACCTGGCGGCCGGCGCCGATCTGGTGGAGACCAACACCTTCGGTGCCACCACGGTGGCGCAGGCCGATTACGACATGGCCGATCTGGCGCGCGAGATGAACCTGGCATCGGCCCGGCTGGCGCGCGCCGCCTGCGACAAGTTCAGCACACCCGACAAACCACGCTTCGTCTGCGGCGCGTTGGGCCCGACGCCGAAGACCGCCAGCATCAGCCCCGACGTGAACGACGCCGGTGCGCGCAACGTCACTTTCGAGCAGCTGCGCGTGGCTTACTACGAACAGATCGAAGCGCTGGTCGAAGGCGGGGCCGATGTGCTCCTGGTCGAAACGATTTTCGACACGCTCAACGCCAAGGCCGCGCTGTTTGCCATCGACGAATTCTTCGAAGCCAGCGGCGAGCGCCTGCCGGTGATCATCAGCGGCACCGTGACCGACGCCTCGGGACGCATCCTGAGCGGCCAGACGGTGAGCGCCTTCTGGGCCAGCGTGCGCCACATCCAGCCGCTGGCGGTGGGGCTGAACTGCGCACTGGGCGCCACGTTGATGCGCCCCTACATCCAGGAACTCGCCAAAGTGGCGGGCGACACCTTCATCAGCTGCTACCCCAACGCCGGCCTGCCCAACCCCATGAGCGACACCGGCTTCGATGAAACGCCCGACGTCACCAGCCGCCTGCTGCGCGAGTTCGCCGCCGAAGGCCTGGTGAACATCGTCGGAGGTTGTTGCGGCACCACACCGCAACACATCGCTGCGATTCACGACAGCGTCGCGACAGAGGCGCCGCGCGGCGTGGGACGCGCGGCTTTCTACAGGGAAACCGCCTGATTTTTCGGGCGTCGGCCTTTGTTCGGCCGGAATCCTGAGGACCTATCTTCCGGTTTTTACTGAGGGTGGGTCAGCTTGTCCCGAGCCAGAGCTGGCCGCGACAATCGCGGGTTGCCTTCAAGCAAAGCAGCCATCCAGGCGGTTTGCGGCTCACGCCGCTTCGCCGGCCTGGCGGGGTTCTCGCCAGTGCGCCATGTGAAAACGCGGTAGGAAATCTCGGGCCGAGACGCACCACCGGCTTCAGCCCCACCTTGCAGGTAGCGCCAGCCAACACCCAACACCCAACACGGTATCTCGCCTCATGGAAACCATCGCGCCGTTCTGGCTGTGGATCGTCTTCGTCACGTTTGTCCTCGTGGCGTTGTTCGTCGACTTCGTCGTGCTCAAAAAACAGGGCGCGCACGAGGTCAGCGTGAAGGAGGCGGTGAACTGGTCGCTGGCCTGGGTGGCCTTGAGCTTGCTGTTCAACGTGCTGTTCTGGTTCGCTATCCGCGAAACCACCGGGTCGAGTGCAATCGCCAACGAAAAGGCCCTGGAGTTCCTCACCGGCTACCTGATCGAGAAGAGCCTGGCGGTCGACAATATCTTTGTCTTCCTGCTGATCTTCACCTACTTCGCGGTGCCGCCCGCGTTCCAGAAACGCGTGCTGATGATCGGCATCATCGGTGCCATCGTGCTGCGCACCATCATGATCTTGCTGGGCGCCTGGCTGCTCGACCAGTTCCACTGGATCCTGTACGTGTTCGGCGCCTTCCTCATCCTCACCGGCGTGAAGATGTGGTGGGCAGCGGGCAAGGAAGAAAGTCTGGAAGACAACCCCGCGCTGAAGCTGCTGCGCAAGATCCTGCCAGTGAGCCAGCACTACGACGGTGAGAAATTCTGGACCGTGGAGAACGGCAAGCGCATCGCGACACCGCTGCTGATGGTGGTGGCTTTGGTGGGCATGACCGACGTTATCTTTGCGGTCGACTCCATCCCCGCCATCTTCGCCATCACCAAAGACCCGTTCATCGTGCTCACCAGCAACGTGTTCGCCATCCTGGGCTTGCGCGCCATGTTCTTCCTGCTGCAGGCCGCCGCCAGCCGCTTCCACCTGCTGAACTACGGCCTGGCGATCATCCTGGTCTTCATCGGCAGCAAGATGATGCTGATCGACATCTACAAAATCCCGGTGGCGGTGTCGCTCGGCGTGGTGCTGTCCATCCTTGTCATCACCATGATCTGGAGCAGCAAGACGGCGCCGAATACCTGAGGCGCCAATCCACCAGCAGGCGTTTTGAAAAGAGGGGCGGCGCGGTGCTGCCCCTCTTTTCACGTCAGGCCGGCGACTTGGTTCCCACGTAAATGAAGCCGTCGGTCTTGGCGCTGTTCAAGGCCAATACAAGAAGCTCGCGCGTGGCGGTGTTGTAGTACGCAATTCCCGACGCGGTTCCGCCATTGCCCAGTGCGCAACTGGTGCCGGAGAACGTAACGGTCACGTTGAAGACGTTTTTGCCGCTTGGCCGAGGGCTGGCTGTTCCAGACGCCGAACATCCCAAGGAGGGCGGTACTGTGATGGCCCCAGCTGCCGAAATACTGACTGAAGGACTCTGGACCGGGCTGCTGGCGGAGACCCCGGTACCGCTGAAACTGCCAGCCACAGCCGCCAGTGATGCCGGATTGTCGTAATCGGCGTTGTACGAACCTGTGAAGACAGAGCCGAGCGAAGTTCTCACCGCCAACGTGGATTTCGGCGAGTAAGTGCCTTGGTAAGTGCCAGATGCGACCGAGCGTGCGGCAATGTCGAATTCGCTGCCAGAGCCATTCAATGTGCCTCCACTCGCGGTGGTCTGCCCATATAGGGCGCCCAAGATGACGCTGCCAGAGCTGTAGACCCCCCAGGTCTCGCCATTTTCCAGAATCGCCACGGAGACAGTTGTGCCCGTGGATGCCTGACCGCTCCAAAATCCTTGTGCCGCATTGGGTGGCGGCGCGTCATCCCCGCCCCCTCCACAGGCGGCCAGCACGACAGCCACGCCGACGATTGACAGAATCTTTTTCATGTTTTCCCTTGAGAGATGGTTGTGGCGGGCCAGTGCAGCAGCGCCGAACGTATCGTAGTGTAAATAGTCGTAAATGGAATATGCCAAATCGGGATACAGCATCAGTGAGTGCCTATCTCTGTCCATCACCCGCGCTATCTCGCTTTGCGCGTCGAGCTGGTGGCGTTGCGCAAAGGTTGTGGCCTATCGCAAATCCAGCTCGCACAAGCACTGGGCGTAGGGCAGCCCTATGTTTCCAAGATCGAACGAGGCGAGATGTATGTGGATCTCTTGCTGTTCGTTGATTGGTGTCGCGCTTGTGGCACTGCTCCTGAGGCCGTGATCGCCCGCTTGATTTGATCGACCTCATGTCCCGCTCTCGAACAGCCTGCGGTGCATCAAGCCCACCACGGTGAGCGCCATTGCCCAGCGACTTGCAGCGGCGCGACGGGTGCTCGCAGCAGACTGGTCGCGCGCTGAGTTGGACGCCTTTTAGGTCGCCCGCCGTTCGAGCGGCGCTAGTGGCGTGGTGAAAGTTGCACCGCGCCCGGCGCGACTTCTCCAACAGGGTCAGTCCACCGAGCCCATGCGCCCCGCTTGAAAGTCCGCCACCGCTTGGTGGATCTCTTTGGCGGTGTTCATCACGAACGGCCCATGGCCGACGATGGGCTCGTCGATCGGTTCGCCCGCCAGCCAAAGCATGGTGGTGTCGGCGGTTGCCGTGAGCGTCACGCCTTCGCCCTCGCGGCTGAACACCAGCAGGTCACCTGGCTGCGCGGTGTCGCCGTCCTTCGTGGTGGCCTGCACCCGCCCGCGCAGCAGCAGCGCCAGGGTGGTGTGGCCCTCGGGGGCCGGCAGGGTAGCGCTGCGGCCGGCGTGCAGGCGCAGGTCCCAGACCTGCATGGGCGTGAAAGTGCGCGCTGGCCCACGCTGGCCCAGCAGCTCGCCGGCGATCAGGCGGGCTGCTCCAGCGGTCTCGGCGCCGTCGGTCAGGGTGACGCTGGGGATCTGCGCGGTGGTGATGCCCTGGTAGCCCGGCGGCGCCAGCTTGTCTTTGGCCGGCAGGTTGACCCAGAGCTGCACCATTTCAAACGGGCCGCCACGGCGCGCATAGGCATCGCTGTGGAACTCCTCGTGCACGATGCCAGCCGCCGCCGTCATCCACTGCACCTCGCCCGGCCCGATGGTGCCGCCGCCACCGCTGGAGTCGCGGTGCGAGACCTCGCCGTCGTAGACGATGCTCACCGTCTCGAAACCGCGGTGCGGGTGCTGACCCACACCGCGCCGCTCGGTGGTCGGCTCGAACCGGGTCGGCCCCGCATGGTCGAGCAGCAGAAAAGGCGAGAAGACCTCGGCCCGGTCTTGGTAGCTGAAGATGCTGCGCACCGGAAAGCCGTTGCCGACCCAGTGGCGGTGCGGGTTGCGATGGATGAACTGCAGGGTTTTCATGGTGGACGCTTCGTGAGGCAAGCGGCCATTGTGGTCGGAGACGCGCATGGCGCGCTGGGCAGAGAAAATGGCGCCATGCAGATCGAAACCTTGCGCCAGCGCCTGCGCGCACTCGGCGCCAATCCCCGCCACGAGCAGCGCGTGCTGCGCCTGTGGAGCCAGGCGCTGCCGCAGACCAGCGGCCGGCGCCAGCTGCAACATTTCCTGCCCGCGCCGCTGGTGGCCGAGCTGCCGACGATCAGCGCCGAGCTTGCGGCGCTGGCCATGGTAGAGAGCGAACACCCCGCGGCTGACGGCTCGGCCCGCCTGCTGGTGAGGCTGGGTGATGGCCAGCTGATTGAGAGCGTGCTGTTGCCGCCGGGCCGCATTGCGGGGCTGTGCGTGTCCACCCAGGTCGGCTGTGCGGTGGGTTGCGTGTTTTGCATGACCGGCACCACCGGCCTGATTCGCCAGCTCGGCAGCGCCGAGATCGTGGCCCAGGTGGTGCTGGGGCGCACGCGGAGCCCGGTGAGCAAGGTGGTGTTCATGGGCATGGGTGAGCCAGCGCACAACCTGGAGAGCGTGATGGAAGCCATCGAGCTGCTGGGCACGGTAGGCAACATCGGCCACAAAAACCTGGTGTTCTCTACCGTGGGCGATGCGCGCGTGTTCGAGGCGCTTCCGCGCGCCAGCGTGAAGCCCGCGCTGGCGCTTTCGCTGCACACCACCAAGGCCGAGCTCCGCGAGCGGCTGCTGCCGCGGGCACCGCGCATCACGCCCGACGAGCTGGTGGCGCTCGGTGAGGCTTACGCCCGCGCCAGCGGTTACCCGATTCAGTACCAGTGGACGCTGATGGAGGGCATCAACGACGGCGACGACGAGGTGGAGGGCATCGTGCGCCTGCTTTCGGGCAAATACGCCATCCTCAACCTGATCCCCTACAACGCCGTGCCCGAGCTGCCATTCACCCGCCCAAGCTGGGAAAAAGCCGCAGACCTCGCGCGCCGCCTGCACCGCCGGGGCATCCTCACCAAGCTGCGCCAGTCGGCCGGGCAGGATGTGGAGGGCGGCTGTGGTCAGTTGCGGGCGCGGGCTGAGGTGCCGCTGCGCCCGGTGCGGCTGGTACGCGGCGGAGCTGTTCAAGTCGTCTGATGCCCAGTTCTCTGCGAGGCCGAATTTGCGCGCGGGCTCTGGCACCCAGGGATCTCGCGCCGCAGACGGCCTGACGCTGATCGAGCTGCTGCTTGGCGCGGTACCGGTGCAGCCCAGCAGCTGACCGTGTGCACCCACTGCGCTCGGCGCTGCCGGCTAAAATCGCGTTTCACTCAAGGAGCGCTGCAGCGCCGGTGGAACCGCCCAGGTTCCGGGTACCGGTGTCAGGCTTGAGGAACCAGGACGTCCGCCGTCCATGCCGGTCGGTCCGACCCGACCCGCCGCCAACCGCGCTCACCAGCCCCTCTTTTTTGCCCTGGTGAGCCCCATGTCCGAAGTCGCTTCCTTTCCCATCGCTTCCGCCGTTGCTTCCGCCACGCCGGTGCCGCCCATGCTGCTGTCCGGTCTGGAGCCGGTGCGCATCGGCGACGCGAGTTTGTTCGTGAACATCGGCGAGCGCACCAACGTCACCGGCTCCAAGGCCTTCGCCCGCATGATCCTGAACGGCGACTACGAGCAGGCGCTGGCCGTGGCGCGCCAGCAGGTCGAAAACGGCGCGCAGATCATCGACATCAACATGGACGAGGCGATGCTCGACAGCCAGGCGGCGATGGTGCGCTTCCTGAATCTGATCGCTGGTGAGCCCGACATTTCGCGGGTGCCGGTGATGGTGGACAGCTCCAAGTGGAGCGTGATCGAGGCCGGCCTGCGCTGCATCCAGGGCAAAGGCGTGGTGAACTCGATCAGCATGAAGGAGGGGGTGGACGAGTTCAAGCGCCAGGCGCGGCTGGTCAAGCGCTACGGCGCGGCTGCGGTGGTGATGGCGTTTGATGAAAAAGGCCAGGCCGACACCTACGAGCGCAAGACCGAAATCTGCGAGCGGGCATACCGCATCCTGGTCGACGAAGTGGGCTTCCCGCCGGAAGACATCATCTTCGACCCCAACATCTTCGCGATTGCCACCGGCATCGAGGAGCACAACAACTACGCGGTCGATTTCATCAACGCCACGCGCTGGATCAAAGCCAACCTGCCGGGCGCCAAGGTGAGCGGCGGCGTGAGCAACGTGAGCTTCAGCTTTCGCGGCAACGATCCGGTGCGAGAAGCGATTCACACCGTGTTTCTGTACCACGCGATCCAGGCCGGAATGGACATGGGCATCGTCAACGCCGGCATGATGGGGGTCTACGACGAGCTGGAGCCCGAGCTGCGCGAGCGGGTGGAAGACGTGGTGTTGAACAGAACGCCCGTCTACAAGCCGGGCGAGCCGCCGCTGTCTGCCGGCGAGCGCCTGGTGGAGGTGGCCGAAAACGCCAAGGGCGCGTCCCGAGACGACAGCAAGAAGAACGAGTGGCGCGCACTGCCGATCCGCGCGCGGCTTTCGCACGCGCTGGTGCGCGGCATGAACGAGTTCATCACCGAAGACACCGAGACCATGTGGCGCGAGATCGAGGCTGGCGGCGGGCGCCCTCTGCATGTGATCGAAGGCCCGCTGATGGACGGCATGAACGTGGTGGGCGATCTGTTTGGACAGGGCAAGATGTTTTTGCCGCAGGTGGTGAAAGCGCGCGCGTGATGAAGCAGGCGGTGGCGCATCT
>JBBSDB010000127.1:0-10190 GCA_038249735.1 Burkholderiales bacterium | reverse complement strand
GCCACCGTGATCGCCGTATTGCAGCACCGCGGTCGGGCTGGCCTTGATGCCCAACTTGTGCTCGATGGACACGCAGTGCACGTCGTTGCGCTCGCCCAGCGAGCCATCCTAGTTCACCATGAATATGGGCACCACAAACAGGCTGATGCCCTTCACGCCCTCGGGCGCGCCGGTCACACGCGCCAGCACCAGGTGCACGATGTTCTCGGCCATGTCGTGCTCACCGTAGGTGATGTAGATCTTGGTGCCGAACACCTTGTAGGTCCCATCGGGCTGGGGTTCGGCGCGGCTGCGCACCGCCGCCAGGTCGCTGCCGGCTTGCGGCTCGGTGAGGTTCATGGTACCGGTCCACTGGCCGCTCACCAGCTTCTCCAGGTAAGTGGCCTTGAGCTCGTCGCTGCCGGCGGTAAGCAGGGCTTCGATGGCGCCGTCGGTCAGCAGCGGGCACAGCGCAAAGCTCATGTTGGCGCTGTTGAGCATTTCGCCGCAGGCAGCGCCAATGGTCTTGGGCAGGCCTTGGCCACCGAAATCGACCGGGTGCTGCAAACCCTGCCAGCCACCTTCGGTGTACTGCTTGAACGCTTCTTTGAAACCGGGCGTGGTGGTGACCACGCCGGCCTTGAAGGTCGAGGGGTTCTTGTCTCCTTCCCAGTTCAACGGTGCGAGCACGCCTTCGTTGAGTTTGGCGCACTCCTCAAGAACCGCCTGCGCCGTCTCCAGACCAGCGTCTTCAAAGCCAGGCATGGCAGCCACCTGGTCGATGCGCGCCAGGTGCTCGATGTTGAACAGCATGTCTTTCAGCGGTGCGGTGTAGCTCATGGGGAGTCTCTTGATTGGCAGGAAAAGAATAGAAAAAAGGGCATCGAAAGCGATGCCCTGTCGGGGAGGTGGCTGGCTTACAGCGCCTTGATCAGCTCGGGCACAGCCACGAACAGATCGGCTTCCAGTCCGTAGTCAGCAACGCCAAATATGGGCGCCTCGGGATCCTTGTTGATCGCCACGATCACCTTGGAATCCTTCATGCCGGCCAAATGCTGGATGGCGCCGCTGATGCCGGCCGCAATGTAGAGCTGGGGCGCGACGATCTTGCCGGTCTGGCCGACCTGCCAGTCGTTGGGCGCGTAGCCCGCGTCCACTGCGGCGCGGCTGGCGCCCAGGGCCGCACCGAGCTTGTCGGCCAGCGGCGTCATGATTTCGTCGAACTTCTCGCTGGAGCCCAGCGCCCGACCACCCGAGACGATGATCTTGGCGGCGGTGAGCTCGGGGCGGTCGCTCTTGGCGATCTCGCTGCCCAGGAAGGCGGTCTTGCCGTTGTCGGCCACCGCTTCTGCGGTTTCCACCGCAGCACTGCCGCCAGTTGACGCCGCCGGGTCGAAGCCGGTGGTGCGCACGGTGATCACCTTGGTGGCATCGCTGCTCTGCACCGTGGCCATCGCGTTGCCGGCGTAAATCGGGCGCTCGAACGTGTCGGGCGACTCGACCTTGGTGATGTCACTGATCTGCGCCACATCCAGCTTGGCGGCCACGCGCGGCGCGATGTTCTTGCCGCTGGCGGTGGCTGGAAACAGGATGTGGCTGTAGTTCGATGCGATGGCCAGCACCTGGGCGGCCATGCTCTCGGCCAGGCCGTGCTCCAGATAAGCGGCATCGGCATGGATCACCTTGCTCACACCCGCGATGGCGGCAGCGGCCTTGGCCGCCTCACCTGCGTTGTGGCCAGCCACCAGCACGTGCACATCGCCACCGCAAGCCGCAGCTGCGGTCACGGTGTTGAAGGTCGCGCCCTTGATGGAGGCGTTGTTGTGTTCGGCAATGACGAGAGAAGTCATGATTCAAATCCTGTCGAAGGAGAGATTGCTTGAGGTTCGCGTGTCTTGTTGCAGGAAGCTGCGGAACCGGCTTCGCCGGGCCGCCAGCTTCGCCCCCAGGGGGGTGACGCGCTGCAAGCGCGGCGGGGGGGGGTCAGATCACCTTCGCTTCATTCTTGAGTTTTTCAACCAGTGCTGCCACATCGGGCACCATGATGCCGGCGCCACGCTTGGGCGGCTCGCTGACCTTGAGGGTTTTGAGGCGGGGCTTGACATCCACGCCCAGGTCTTCGGGCTTGAAGGTTTCCAGCGGCTTCTTCTTCGCCTTCATGATGTTGGGCAGCGTCACATAGCGCGGCTCGTTCAGGCGCAGGTCGGTGGTGATGACGGCGGGCAATGTGATCGCCAGGGTTTCCAAGCCGCCGTCGACCTCCCGGGTCACATGCGCCTTGCCATCGGCCACTTCGACCTTGTTGGCGAAGGTGGCCTGCGGCAGGTCGGCCAGTGCGGCGAGCATCTGGCCGGTCTGGTTGCAATCGTCATCGATCGCCTGCTTGCCCAGAATGATCAGGCCCGGCTGTTCTTTGTCCACCAGCGCCTTGAGCAGCTTGGCCACGGCCAGCGGCTGCAGCTCTTCGCTGGTTTCCACCAGGATGGCGCGGTCGGCACCAATCGCCATCGCGGTGCGCAGGGTCTCGGTGCACTTGGCATCGCCGCAAGAGACCGCGATCACCTCGGTGACCACGCCCTTTTCTTTCAGACGGACCGCCTCTTCCACCGCGATTTCGTCAAACGGGTTCATGCTCATCTTGACGTTGGCGATGTCCACACCGCTGCCATCGCTCTTCACGCGGACTTTGACGTTGTAGTCGACAACGCGTTTGACGGGGACGAGGACCTTCATGATCGGTGGCTCCTGATGTTGTGAAACAGAAAAAGGGCTGTCTGGTTGACGTGCACGTCAATTCAAACATTGTATGCCCGCCCTCTCGGCGGCTTGCCGATGCGGCGTCTGGGCGGCCACTGTACAAGGGCAACAATAAATAGAACGCTCGTGCTTTTTAATTATAGGGCAAGGCTTTCGGTGTCCCGCCGACCGCACGGAAGAGGCCCTGCGGTGCAAGGTGGCTGCCCCGCTGCGCCGAAGGCCTAAATTGACCAACCGATCGGTCGGTTAATTCGGGTAAGTCTGGAGGCGCGCACGAAATGGCCTCGCTATAGTGAAAAATGGTCCGCCTGATAACGCTGGCTCGCAAAAGCCCTGCGCTTCACTCGCCCACCCATCCCAACCCGGAGATCAAGACCCCATGAAATTCACCCCTGCCCTGCTCGCCATCGGCGCCACCACCTTCATGATGGGCGCATCGGCTCAGACCGTGTTCACCGTCTCGACCTGGCTGCCGCCCACGCATACCGCCAGCGTGTCGCAAAAAACCTGGTGCGATCGGCTGGAGGCCGAGAGCAGCGGGCGCATGAAGTGCAACATCCTGCCCAAGGGAGTGGTCGCCGCCCCAGGCACATTCGATGCGGTTCGCGACGGGCTGGCAGACATCTCTTACACAGTGGACGGCTACACGCCGGGCCGTTTTGTGATGACGCAGGTGGCCGAGTTCCCGTTTCTGGGCAACAGCGCCACCGAAACCTCGGTCGCCTACCAGCGCATCTACAACAAGTACTTCGCACCGCTGGGCGAACACAAAGGCGTGAAGGTGCTGGGCGTGTTCACGCATGGCCCAGGCATCATCTTCAACGCCAAGAAGCCGGTGCTGTCGGCGGCCGATGCGGCCTCGCTGAAGTTCCGCGTCGGTGGCGGCAACATCAATGAGCTCTCCAAGGCCATGGGCTGGAACACCACACTGAAGGCAGCACCCGAGTCGTTCGAGCTGCTGTCCACCGGTGTGATGGACGGCACCTTTTTCCCCGACGAATCGGTCACCTCGTTCAAGCTGAGCATGATCAAGCACGCGACCACCTTCCCCGGTGGCCTCTACAACACGAGCTTTGTGTTCATGATGAACCAAGGCAAATACAACGGGCTGTCGGCGCAAGACAAGGCGGTGGTCGACAAGCTCTCGGGTGAGCCAGCCGCGCGTCTGTTCGGTGAGGGCTGGGACAAGCTGGACGCCGCCAGCCGCGAGAATCAGAAAACCCAAGGTGTGCAGCGGGTGATGGCCGACAAAGCCTTCCAGAAAGCTGTTGGCGACAAACAAGACTACCTGGAGACCAAATGGGCTGCGGGTGCTCAGGTCAAGGGGCTGAAAAACCCCAAGGCGGTGCTGGCCGAGTTCCGCGCTGAAATCGCCAAGGTGAAGTAAGCGCGGCGCCATCCACATCGCCTGTCCACCGGCGGGACTGCCGTTTCACGGTAGTCCGCCGGTTTTTTCTTGACCCGGTCCGCCCCATTCCCATGCTCAAAACCCTGGAAAAACTGCTGCGCTGGTCCACCGGTCTGATGGCGGCCGTGGCGCTGTTTTCCATCATGTGGCTGACCTTGCTGGACGTGATCGGCCGCAAGTTCTTCGACAACTCCATTCCCGGCAGCTTGGAGCTGACCGAGGTGCTGATGGTGATCGTGATCTTCGGCGCCCTGCCGCTGGTGTCGTGGCGCGGTGAGCATGTGGTGTTCGACTCGCTCGACGCCTTCATCCCCGTCTGGCTCAAAGGCATCCAGACCAGCATCGTCCATCTGGTTTGCGCGGGCGTTTTTGGCTTTCTGGGCCGGCTGATGCTGATGCGCGCCGACCGGTTTGCCGAGTACAGCGACACCACCGTGTACCTGCAGATTCCGCTCGCGCCGGTGGCTTGGCTGATGGCGGGCCTGCTCGCTACTGTGGCGGCGGTGCACCTGCTGTTTGTGTTTGTACGACCGGCGCCTGACCAATTGGGCGCTCAAGAGCCGGGAGCCGCGTCATGATCGAGGCAGCTCTGGGTTTTCTGGGGGTTTTTGCTCTCGCCTTTTTGCGGGTGCCGCTGGCAGTCGCCATGTCGATCGCGGGCATCGTCGGCCTGGGGCTGATGAGGGGTTGGCAGCCCGCATTTGCCAGCACCAGCCAGGTGGTGTTTGAGACCGGCTTTCACTACACGCTGTCGGTGATACCCCTGTTTGTGTTGATGGGCAACTTCGTGGCTCGCGCCGGCATGGCACGCGAGCTGTTCAGTGCCGCCAACGCCTTCGTCGGTCACCGCCCGGGTGGCTTGGCCATGGCCAGCATCATTGCCTCGGGCGGCTTCGGGTCCATCTGTGGTTCGTCGATCGCCACCGCCGCCACCATGTCACGGGTGGCCTATCCGCAAATGAAGGCCCACGGCTACAAAGACACGCTGGCCACCGGCGCCATCGCCTCGGGCGGCACGCTGGGCATCCTCATCCCACCGTCCACCATCCTGGTGATTTATGGCGTGATCACCGAGACCGACATCGGCCGTCTGTTCATCGCCGGCATTCTGCCCGGCCTGGTGGCCATCACTTGCCTTTGCCTGGCGGTGGTCTATGTGACCTGGCGCGATCCGGCCGCCGGCCCGCCAGCAGAGCGCACCACCTGGGGCCAGCGCCTGACGGCTGTCAAGGGAATCTGGGGCGTGGCCATGCTGTTTGCGCTGGTGATCGGCGGCATTTACGGTGGCGTGTTCACCGCCACCGAGGGCGCTGGCGTGGGTGCGGCAGGTGCGTTTGTGTTTGCACTGGCGCGGCGCACACTCACCCCCAAGCTGCTGCTGGAGATACTGATGGAGAGCACGCGCACCACTGCGATGCTGTTCGCCATCTTGATTGGCGCGATGATCTTCACCAGCTTCATCAATTTCACCACCATGCCGGGCGACCTGCGCGACTTCATATTGCAGTTCAGTCCCCATCCCATCATGGTGGTGGTGGTGATGATGGGCATCTACATCGTGTTGGGCATGGTGATGGAAGAGCTGTCCATCGTGCTGCTGACCATCCCGGTGTTTTTCCCTGTCATCGTGGGGCTGGGATTCGACCCGGTGTGGTTTGGCATTCTGATCGTGACCATTGTGGAAATCGGCATGATCTCGCCGCCGGTGGGGCTGAATCTGTTTGTCCTCAGCTCGCTCTTGCCCAACGTCCCGCTGAACACGATCTACCGCGGCATTTGGCCGTTCGTGACGGCAGACATCGTGCGTCTGGGTATCTTGATCGCCTTCCCCGCCATCTCGCTCTGGCTGCCCAGCTTCATGAACTAGCGCGAGGGTCTGAAGCTGGCAGAGGCGCCTTCATGTGCAGCACGCGCTGCGGGAATGGGATTTGAATGTCGTTGTCCCGCAGCGATTGCAGGATGGCCCGGTTGACCAGAGAGCGAATATTGAGCTGGCCGTTTTCGGGATCGGCGATCCAGTAGCCGAGTGTGAATTCCAAACCATCCACGCCAAAGGCCGAGAGTGCGACAGCCGGGCCAGGGTCTTTCAACACGCGTTCCTGCGACAGCGCGGCCTGCTCCAGCAACGCCATCACCTGATCCACATCGCTCTCGTAAGCGACCGAGACCACGGTGGACTGCCAGACCTTGGGGTCGGCCAGCGACAAATTTTCGACCCGGTTGATGATCAGCAGCTCGTTGGGCACGATGGACTCGCGGCCTGTCAGCGAGCGGATCACGGTGTAGCGCGCATTGATGTCGGTGATGCGGCCCTCGAAATTGTCCACTCGCACGTTGTCGCCGATGCGCATGCTGCGCTCGGCCAAGATCACAAACCCGCTCACATAGTTCGACGCCAGTTTTTGCAGGCCGAAGCCGATGCCCACGCCGATCGAGCCACCGAGCACCGAGAGCGCGGTGAGGTCGATGCCCACCGCCGACAGCGCGATGATCAGGCCGACAAACATCAACATGGCACGGGTGGCGTTGCTGACCGCCTTGCGCAAGGAGAGATCGCCGCCCACCGCCGAGCGCAACAAGCGTGTTTCGATCGCGGCCGAAATCCAGAGCGAAAGAATCAGCACCGCCACCGCTGTCACCGCACCTTCCAGCAAGGTGCGCACGCTGATCTGCGACCCGCCAATCTTCCAGGTGATCTGATCGAGCTCAGCCAGCACCACCGGCAACAGGCCGCTGACCCACAGCACCATCGCGATCCAGGCCAGCCACGAGATCGAGCGCTCCATCACCCGCACCCAGGGCGCTGAAGCAAACGCCAGCTGCAACACCTTCACAGCGAGACGGATCACCACCAGCGCGATCAGCACCGGAATCACCACCTTGAAGGTGGCGACCGGCAGAAAGTTCATCAGCAGCGCACGCGCCAGATAACCCAGCAGCAGCAGCAACAGCGGGAACAGCAGGCCGTCAAACAGGCGGCGCCCGAACAGGACGGAGCGGCGCTCGTCGCGCATTCCCAGAGCACGACGCAACAAGGCGCAGAGGCCCCAGGCGATCAGCACGCAGGTAATCAGGGCAGCCAGTTCGATCAGAACCGTGGGATGCATGAAGCTTTCAAGCCAAAGGCCCAAGTCGTCAATGGGCGGTGGCGTGTTCATCACGCCGGCGCTGGTCGAGGCGTTGTCGGTCATGGCTTTAAGGGGCGAAGGCGGGCTGGCGGTGGTTGGCACTGCCGTGAGGGGCGATCCCGTGGGAGGCAACGAAGTCATGAGCGCCAGGCGGGCGGGCGTTTGTCGATGAAGGCCTGTACGCCTTCCTGCGCCACCTCGGCTGCCATGTTGCAGGCCATGGTCTGGCCAGCCATCTGATACGCGGCGGCCAGACCGGTCTCCAACTGGCGGTAGAAGAGCGTCTTGCCCATCGCGATCGCTTCACGCGGCTTTTGGAGGATGCGATCGACCAGCGCGGCCACCTCGGTGTCCAGCGCGTCGGCTGGCACCACTCGGTTCACCAGACCACGTGCTTTCGCCTCACTGGCGTCGATGAAATCGCCGGTGAGCAGCATTTCCATCGCCTGCTTGGGCAGGATGTTGCGCGAGAGTGCCACACCGGGCGTGGCGCAAAACAAGCCCACATCGATGCCGTTAACGCCAAAACTCGCGCCCTCTGCCGCCACCGCCAGATCGCACTGTGCCACCAGTTGGCAGCCCGCCGCCGTGGCCAGCGCGTGCACCCGCGCGATCACCGGCAGCTCCAGCGCGCGGATCGCCAGCATCAGCTTCGAGCAGCGGGAAAACAAAGCCTGGTAATAGGGAAGTTCAGGGTGTGCACGCATTTCTTTCAGGTCGTGACCGGCGCAAAAGGCCCGGCCCTCGGCCGCAATCACCACCACCCGCGCCTGCGGGTCAGCCGCAATCTGTTCCAACGCAGCCTGCAGCGCGGCCAGCATGGCTTCGGACAACACGTTGAAGCTGCGCGGCGCGTTCAGCGTGAGCGTGTGCACGCCGCGTGCATCTGCTGTGTGCAACACGATGGGATCGGTGGTTTCAGACATTGGCCAGTACCCTGAGATGGGCCTCCACGCTGCGCGCCAGCGCGCCGAGCGCGTAGCCGCCCTCCAGACAACTCACGATGCGGCCCTGCGCATGGCGCTGGGCCACGTCTTTGATGCGCTCGGTGATCCAAGCGTAGTCTTGCTCGACCAGCGCCATCTGGCCCAGGTCGTCCTCACGGTGAGCGTCGAAACCGGCGCTCATGAACACCATCTCTGGCCGGTGTTGTTCGAGCCGCGGCAGCCACGCCATGTCGACCAGTTCGCGTACCGCCATGCCACGGGTGTACGCCGGCACCGGCAGGTTGACCAGGTTGGGCGCGCTGGCGTGATCCCAGGCCGGGTAAAACGGGTGCTGGTAGAAGCTGCACATGAGGATCCGCTCGTCGCCCAGCACGATGTCTTCGGTGCCATTGCCGTGGTGCACATCGAAGTCAATGATGGCAACCCGCTTGAGACCATGGCGCTCCAGCGCGTACTTGGCGGCCACCGCCACGTTGTTGACAAAGCAAAAACCCATCGCCTGGTTGCGGGTGGCGTGGTGACCGGGCGGGCGCACCGCACAGAAGGCGTTGGCCAGCTCGCCGGCCATCACCGCGTCGGTGGCGTCGATGGCGGCGCCCGCAGCCACCAGAATTGCGTCCCAGGAATGGACGTTGATGCAGGTATCGGGATCGATCTGGGCGTGGCTGGGGCCACCGGCCGTCACCTCATCGCGGAGTCCGTCGGACAGCCCGCGCAAGGCGGCCAGGTGCATGCGACCATGCGCGAGTTCCAGGTCGGCCAGCGCGGCCGGCGTGGCTTCGCGCCGCTCCAGCACCGCGTCCAGTCCGCTGGCCAGCAGCCGGTCCTGGATCGCGTCGAGCCGCTGCGGACACTCGGGGTGCCCGGCGCCCATCTCGTGACGCCAGCAATCGGGGTGGGTGAAATAACCGGTGGCCAGGCCCATCAAACAAATTCCAGTAAGGTTCGCGGCATGCTCGCAGACACCCATATTCGTCAGCTTTTGAATCAGCTTAACACGGTCATTGTGGGAAAAAACGCCCAGGTGAGCGACTGCGTGGCCTGCCTGTTGGCGGGTGGCCATCTGTTGATCGAGGACGTGCCCGGCGTGGGCAAAACCACCCTCGCACACGCCCTATCACGCTCCTTCGGCCTGGATTTTGCACGGGTGCAGTTCACCGCCGACCTGATGCCCAGCGACTTGGTCGGCGTCTCGGTGTACGAGCGCGGACGCGAAGGCTTTGTGTTTCACCCAGGCCCGGTGTTTGCTCAGGTGCTGCTGGCCGACGAGATCAACCGCGCCAGCCCCAAGACCCAGAGCGCGCTGCTCGAAGCGATGGAAGAAAAGCAGGTCACGGTGGAGGGCGAGACGCGCGCCCTGCCCCAGCCATTCTTCGTCATCGCCACCCAAAACCCGCACGACCAGCTCGGCACCTACGCGCTGCCCGAATCGCAGCTGGACCGCTTCCACATGCGGATCTCGCTCGGCTACCCGGATCGCGCGGCCGAGCGCGAGCTGTTGCAGGGCGTTGACCGGCGTCAGATGGTCGACCACCTGGCGCCGGTGCTATCGCCCGGGTCGCTGGCCCAGTTGCAGCAGCAGGTGGCCACGGTGCACACCGCCGAGCCGGTGCTGGACTATTTGCAAGACCTGGTGGCCGCCACCCGCTCGGGCCGCTGGTTCGCACAAGGGCTCTCACCGCGCGCCACGCTGGCGGTGGTGCGCGCGGCCAAGGCACAGGCCTTTCTGAGCGGACGCGACTATGTGGCGCCCGACGACATCGCTGCCATCCTGCCGCAGACGACCGCACACCGCCTGATTCCAGTGGCCGATGCAGGGCGGGGATCGGTCGAGCAAGTCAGAGCGATGCTGGAAGCGGTCGCGTTGCCATGAGTCCCCCTCGCGCCCGCGTCGCCGTCACCTCCCAGCGGGACGGCGCGGTGCGGCCCGGCAAAGCCGGTTCCACCGCCTCACTGGGCTGGGACATCTCG
>JBBSDB010000126.1:0-10218 GCA_038249735.1 Burkholderiales bacterium | reverse complement strand
TCCAACGCGCGCCCCAAGATCGCGGATTATCCCTTCACCACCTTGCACCCCAATCTGGGCGTGGTGCGCGTGGCCCCAGAAAAAAGCTTTGTGGTGGCTGATGTACCGGGCTTGATCGAAGGCGCTTCGGAAGGCGCAGGTCTGGGCCATCAGTTCTTGCGCCACCTGCAGCGCACCCGTGTGTTGCTGCACATGGTGGACGCAGCGCCGTTCGATGAGAGCGTGGATCCCGTGGCGCAGGCCAAGGCGATCGTGATCGAACTCAAGAAGTTCGATCAAAAGCTCTATGAGAAGCCGCGCTGGCTGGTGCTGAACAAGCTGGACATGGTGCCCACTGAGGAGCGGGAGGCGCGCGTGAAGGACATTGTCAAGCGGCTGCGCTTCAAGGGGCCAGTGTTCGAAATCTCGGCCCTGACGCGGGAGGGCTGTGAGCGCCTGGTGCAGTCGGTCTACGAGTACCTGGCCAAAGAGTTCCGGTCGCACCAACCCGATGAGGTGGTGGATCCGCGCTTCGCAGACGATGCTGCTTCGCCCGGCGTCTGAGCCCTGGCGGCAGTGACTTTCTTCCCCTGCAGATCTGTTCTCGCATGAGCGATATGCTGACCGGTGCCACGCCCCCATCGGGCCATACCCCTGCGTTGAAAAACGCTCGGCGCATTGTGGTCAAGGTGGGCTCCAGCCTGGTGACCAACGAAGGCCGTGGGCTGGACGAGCAGGCGATCGGCCAGTGGAGCCAGGAGCTGGCCACGCTGGTGAAGCAAGGGCGCGAGCTGATCATGGTGAGCAGCGGCGCGATTGCCGAAGGTATGAAGCGCCTGGGCTGGCAGGTGCGGCCCAAAGCGGTCAACGAACTGCAGGCTGCCGCTGCCGTTGGGCAAATGGGCTTGGTGCAGATGTACGAGAGCAAGCTGCGCGAATGTGGCGTTGGCAGCGCCCAGGTGTTGTTGACCCACGCCGATCTGGCCGACCGCGAGCGCTACCTCAATGCCCGCTCAACGTTGCTCACCTTGCTCAAATTGGGCGTGGTGCCGGTGATCAACGAAAACGACACGGTGGTCAACGACGAGATCAAATTTGGCGATAACGACACGCTGGGGGCCCTGGTGGCCAACCTGGTGGAGGCCGATGTGCTGGTCATCCTGACCGACCAGAAAGGCCTGTACACCGCTGATCCCCGCCGCGACCCGACAGCCGAGTTCGTGCACCAGGCCCAGGCGGGAGACCCACAGCTGGAGATGATGGCCGGTGGCGCTGGTTCAGGGATTGGCACCGGTGGCATGCTCACCAAGATTCTGGCGGCGAAGCGCGCTGCTGGCTCAGGTGCGTCCACCGTGATCGCCTGGGGGCGTGAACCCCATGTCTTGCTGCGCCTGTGCGCCGGTGAGGCCATTGGCACCAGCCTGCTGGCGCACACGCCCAAACACCAGGCCCGCAAACGCTGGATGGCCGATCACTTGCAGTTGCGCGGCGCGGTGGTGGTGGACGACGGCGCGGTGGTCAAGATCGTAGGCGAAGGCAAGAGCCTGCTGCCGATCGGCATGACAGCGGTGGAGGGCGATTTTTCGCGCGGCGATGTGATCGCGGTGCGCAGCCTCACAGGCAAGGAGGTGGCGCGCGGGCTGGCCAATTACGCGAGCTCCGAGGCACGCCTGCTGTGTCGCAAATCGTCTGGTGATTTCGAGCGCCTGCTCGGCTTCATGGCCGAGACAGAAATGATTCACCGCGACAACCTGGTGTTGACCCGAAGCTGAGCCTGCTCAGCAGGCAGCTACTTGGATGCGTCGACCTGCGCAGACCATCCCGGCGGATGGGGGTCGAAACTGGCGCCCGGTGGCAACTCCATGTGGTGCATGGGGCTGGTGTGGCTGGGCGAACCTGGGGTGTCTCCCCAGCCTCGAGCCCTGCCACTGCCACCCAAATAACTCCCTCGTCCGTCGGTGCGGGGCAAGTAGCGCTCCAGTTCGGTCAGCGCCAGCTCGTAGACGCCGCGCTTGAATTCGACCACCACGTCCAGCGGCACCCAGTAGTCGTGCCAACGCCAGGCGTCGAACTCGGGGTGGGCCGTTGCGCGCAGATTGAGTTGCCAATCGCCAGCGGTCAGCCGCAACAGATACCAGATCTGTTTCTGGCCCTTGTAGTGGCCGCGTGCGTCGCGGCGGATGAAACGGTCGGGCACTTCATACCGCAACCAGTCCCGCGTGCGGGCCACAATGCTCACGTGCTCGGGCATAAGTCCCACCTCCTCGTGCAGCTCGCGGTACATCGCCTGTTCGGGCGTTTCGCCCCTATCGATGCCGCCTTGCGGAAACTGCCAGGAGTGGGAACGGATACGTTTGCCCCAAAACACCTGATTTCGCTGGTTGAGCAGAATGATGCCGACATTGGGCCTGAAGCCTTCCCTGTCAAGCATAATCAACCTCAAATTTTTAAACTGTCTGGATTATGCATCGCGCATAACAGATTGCGCCTCGCAACCCGTGGTCACCGGCTCAATAACCGGGTAAACACCGACTCGCGGCGCCTCTGGTGGACTTCCGGTCCACCGCCCTCTCAAGCTTCATTCACCCCACCGCCCGGCCTGCGTGGCCCCACCTTGCATGAAAGCCTCCCAGTTCTTCATTTCCACCCTCAAGGAAGCTCCTGCCGACGCCGAAGTGGCGAGCCACCGGCTCATGACGCGGGCCGGCATGATCAAAAAGCTGGGCGCGGGCATCTACACCTACATGCCCATGGGCCTGCGGGTGATCCAAAAGGTGGAGCGGATCGTGCGTGAGGAAATGAACCACGCGGGAGCGGTCGAGCTCAGCATGCCGGTGGTGCAACCGGCCGAGTTCTGGCAAGAGACGGGTCGCTTCGAGAAGATGGGCCCGGAACTGCTGCGCATTCAGGACCGGCATGGGCGCGACTTCATCGTGCAGCCCACCAGCGAGGAGGTGGTGACCGACATTGCCCGTCAGGAGTTGCGCAGCTACAAGCAGCTGCCCAAGAATTTTTACCAGATTCAGACCAAGTTTCGCGACGAGCGCCGGCCGCGCTTTGGCCTGATGCGCGGGCGCGAGTTCATCATGAAAGACGCCTACAGCTTCGACCGCGACGAAGCAACGGCCAAGGCGAGTTACGAGGTGATGGCCGCCGCCTACCGACGCATTTTCGACCGCTTCGGCCTGCGCTACCGCGCGGTGGCGGCCGACAGCGGCGCCATCGGCGGGGACCTGAGCGAGGAATTCCAGGTGATCGCGGCGACCGGCGAAGACGCGATCGTTTACTGCCCGGGCAGCGATTACGCGGCCAACATGGAAAAAGCCGAGGCATTGGCGCCCGCTGGGCCACGCCTGGCACCGAGTAGCGCCATGGTGAAGACGCCAACGCCGGGCAAGAGCACCTGCGCCGATGTGGCCGCGCTGCTAAGCGTGCCGCTGGCGACCACTGTGAAATCGTTGGTGCTGGCCACTGAGGAGCTCAACGAAGCCGGGGAAGTCGTCAAGAGCCAGGTGTGGCTGCTGCTGCTGCGCGGCGACCACGACATGAACGAAGTCAAGGTGAGCAAGGTGCCGGGACTGGATGCTGGCTTCCGCTTTGCCACCGTGCCTGAAATCGAGGCGCATTTCGGCAGCAAGCCTGGCTACCTCGGACCGATTGGCTTGAAGCAGCCGGTCAAGCTGGTGGCCGACCGCGAGGTGGCGGCCATGGCCGACTGGATTTGTGGTGCCAACGAGGCCGACTTCCACTTCACCGGGGTGAACTGGGGCCGTGACCTGCCCGAGCCCGATCTGGTGGCCGATATCCGCAACGTGGTGGAGGGCGACGCCTCGCCCGACGGCAAGGGCCGCCTTGCCATCGAGCGCGGTATCGAGGTGGGCCATGTGTTCTACCTCGGCACCAAGTACAGCCAGGCGATGAATGCCACGTTTCTGGCCGAGAACGGTAAGCCCGCGCCGTTCGAGATGGGCTGCTACGGCATCGGCATCACCCGCCTGCCCGCCGCAGCGATTGAGCAAAACCACGACGAGCGCGGCATCATCTGGCCCGATGCGATCGCGCCGTTCACGCTGGTGATTTGCCCGATTGGCATGGACCGCAGCGCCGAAGTGAAGGCTGCCGCTGAGAGCCTGTACGGCGACTTGCTCGCCGCTGGTGTGGATGTGCTGCTGGACGACCGCGGCGAGCGCCCCGGCGCCATGTTCGCCGACTGGGAGCTTATTGGCGTGCCGCACCGCGTGACGATTGGCGACAAAGGGCTCAAGAACGGGCAGCTCGAGTACCAGCACCGACGCGATGCCACAGCCACCCAAGTGGCGGTGTCCGACGCGCTCGACTTCCTGAAAGGCCGATTGGCGGCATGAAGACAGACACGGTGAGCTCCGGGTTCCAGATTGATTTTGCCCCCGGATCGGTCGACCGCCGAGGCGCCATCGGAGCGCTGGGTGCCGGGGGATTGGCTTTGTTGGGCTGGCCGGGGACTGCCCATTCGGGCGGGCAGCTTGAGGAGCCGCTGGCCGATTCGGTGCGCTCGGTGCTGAGTGCGGCGATTGCGAACAGCGCGCCACCCGTGCCGGAATTCCGTGATTTGGAAAAGCGGCTTGCGCACTTGCGCTGGGTCGGCGCCATGAGTGATCGCCTGAAACGCCGCAAGTCTGACTATCAGACCCGAATCGAGTTTCTGCAGACCGTCTGGTACGAGACCCGGCGCGCCGGGCTCGACACCACCATGGTGATGGGACTGATTCAGGTCGAGAGCGCGTTTCGCAAATTCGCCCTCTCGCGGGTGGGTGCGCGCGGCTACATGCAGATCATGCCGTTCTGGTCGCGCGTGATCGGCGACGGTGATGCGGGCAAACTGTTCAATATGCAGACCAATCTGCGCTTTGGCTGCGTCATCCTGCGCCACTATCTGGACCGCGAGCGAGGCGACCATTTCATGGCGCTCGGCCGCTACAACGGCAGCCGGGGCCGCGCCGAGTACCCGAACGCGGTCTACGCCGCACAAAAAAATTGGGTGCATCCAGACGCGTGATGCGTCTGGTTTGGCTCACTGCAAAAACCCGATGCGCGCCTTGCTGCTGCCTGCGCGAGGCAGGTCATCGGGTTCGATGCGGTAGCGGTTGTCCAGCCGGGCGTTGCCAAACGCGGTCACCAGCGCGCGTCGCATCTCGCGCGGTGCCAGGGAGGCCAGTGGGTCCAGCACATCGGGGGCGGGCTCGGGCTCGAAGCGCTGGCCCCAATCGTGTTCATTGCGGATACTGCGGTAGAGGTGGGCCGCTATTCTGCGCGCGGCCTCAGGCGTGGGCGCGCTGATCTCGAACACGTTCATGCGGTTGAGGATCGGCTCGGGAATCGCGCGCTCATCGTTGGCGGTGGTGATCCAGATCACCTGGCTCGCATCGATCGGCACCTCGGCGAACTCGTCCACGAAGCTTTGCGCGGTATCGTGCTCCAGCAGGCTGTAGAGCGAGCCCAGCGGGTCGTATTGGGCGTCGGCGCTGGCCTTGTCAATCTCGTCGATCACGATCACCGGGTTGGCGTACTGCCCGTCCACCAGCGCCTCGAACACCTTGCCGGGCTTTGACCCTTTCCATTGCGACGATGAGCCGGAGAGCAGCCAGCCAGCCGTCATCGAACTCATTGAGATCAGGCTCATGCTGGTGCCCAGCAGGTCGGCGATCTGGCGCGCGAAGTGGGTCTTGCCCACGCCGGGAGGGCCGAGCAGCAGGATGGGCGTGACCTCCAGACTGTCGCGGCTGTCCTGGCTGAGTGCCACATGGCGCTTGACGTCGTCAAGCACTTCACCGAAATTGGGCAGCAGGTCGTAGAGCGGTGCCATGTCGGGCACGCCCGAGGGCTTGACCGCGAAGCGCTCCGGGCCTCGCTCGAGCATGCGCTGCCAGGTGTTGCGCAGCACCTCGTGTTCGCGCTCGTTGCCACTGGCCAGCAGCTTGGCCAGCTTGCGCTCGACATCGTCGGCGCTGAACACGCTGCGCATCTGGGCGATGGGCAGACCCAGGGATGGGGAAGCGACCAGGCTGCGTGAGCTGCTCATGCGGTTCTCCTGAGAGGTTCAAGAACGCTTTCATTCAAGCACAAGGGGTGGCTGGTCTCAAGGGTGGAAAAGCCGGTGAAAACGCCGGTATCCCAAAGGATGGGCCGTTCCGTGAAAAACCGCGCAGCCCCAAGCACCCCGAAGGCACAAAAAAGCCGCCCGAAGGCGGCTCACGGTGCGCGAAAGGGGTTCAGGCTTGGCCGTTGATCACCTGCTGCAGCTCACCCGACTCGTACATCTCCATCATGATGTCGGAGCCACCGACGAACTCGCCCTTGACATAAAGCTGCGGAATGGTGGGCCAGTTGCTGTATTCCTTGATGCCATGGCGAACACCTTCGTCTTCCAGCACGTTGACCGTTTTCACCGTTTTGGGATCGACGCCGCAGGCTTTCAGAATCTGGATCGCGCGGCCCGAGAAGCCGCACATGGGGAAACTCGCGTTGCCTTTCATGAAAAGCACGATGTCGTTGGATTTGACCAACTGGTCAATCTGGGTTTGGGCGTCGCTCATGGTGGGATCTTCCTTGTTGATGGGGTGGCGGGAAAGACCCGCGGAAACGGTCAATTATCGTCGCAGAGGCCAGCGCCCACCAGTGCAACGAGCAATGCCCGCAAGGTCATTTTGGCTGGACACCGATTCGAAGCCGCGCGCCCGGAGCAGCGCGCGCACCGGGTCGGCTTGGTCGTGGCCATGCTCCAGCAGCAGCCAGCCGCCGGGGTAAAGGCACTGGGGCGCGCCCTCCACCAGGTGGCGAATATCGTCCAGGCCATCGGGCCCGGCGGTCAGGGCGCTGATGGGCTCATGGCGCAGCGCGCTCAGGTGCGTGTCGCCCTCGGCGATGTAGGGTGGGTTGCTGGCGATCAGGTGAAAGCGCATGCCCGGGACCGCATCGAACCAGTCGCCGGCGTGCAGGGTGATGGCCAGGCCCAGCCGCTCGGCATTGCCGCGCGCCACGGCCAACGCGGCCCCGCTGGCGTCACAGGCCTTGACCGTCACGGTGGGGCGTTGCGACTTCAGCGCCAGCGCGATTGCACCGCTGCCGGTGCCCAGATCGAGCAACGTGCAGGGCCGCGGCAGGGTGTCGAGCAGCTCAAGCGCCCACTGCACCAAGGTTTCGGTGTCGGGCCGCGGCACCAGCACCCGTGGGTCAACTCGCAAAGTCAGCCCAAAAAACGCCTGTTCACCGATCAGGTAACCCATCGGTTCACTGCTGGCATGCCGGGCCAGTTGCGCATGGAAGCGCTCGGCAGCGGGCACGGCAATCGAATCGGTGTCGTGTGCCAGCAGCCAGGCGCGGTCGTTCGAATCGCGCGAGAGCGCGTGCAGCAGCAGCCGCTGGGCGTCCAGCCGGGTGAGTCCATGGCTTAGGCCTTGCGTCTCTGCTTGGCGCAGTGCCTCGGCCAGCGTCTGCGGCATGTTCACAACTTGTGCTCCAGCTCAGCCAGCAGCTCGGTGCCGCGCGCCACCTGCAGCGCGTGGATCACGTCGCCCAGATCGCCTTCCATCACCTGCAGCAGCTTGTAGAGCGTGAGGTTGATGCGGTGGTCGGTCAGGCGGCCCTGCGGGAAGTTGTAGGTGCGGATGCGGTCGCTGCGGTCGCCGCTGCCGATCAGGCCCTTGCGGGTGGCTGCTTCTTTGGCCGCGCGTTCGCTGCGGTCTTTCTCTTGCAGGCGCGCGGTGAGCACCTGCAGCGCCTTGGCCTTGTTGCTGTGCTGGCTGCGGCCGTCCTGGCATTCGGCGGTGATGCCGGTGGGCAGGTGGGTGACGCGCACGGCGGAGTCGGTCTTGTTGATGTGCTGGCCGCCGGCGCCGCTGGCGCGGTAAGTATCGATGCGCAGTTCACTCGGGTTGAGCTTCACCGCCTCGGTTTCGTCAGGTTCGGGCATCACCGCCACGGTGGCCGCGCTGGTGTGCACCCGGCCCTGGGTTTCGGTCACGGGCACTCGCTGCACCCGGTGCCCGCCCGACTCGAAACGCAGCTGGCCGTAGGCGCCTTTGCCCACGACCCGCAGCACCACTTCTTTATAGCCGCCGAGTTCGCTGGGCGATTCGCTGACCACTTCCACCGTCCAGCGCTGGTTCTCAGCAAAACGGGTGATCATGCGCGCCAAGTCACCGGCAAACAGCGCCGACTCGTCGCCGCCGGTGCCGGCCCGAACCTCCACAAAGGCGTTGCGTTCGTCGTCCGGGTCTTTGGGCAACAGCAGTTGCTGCAGCTTGGCGTCCAGCGTCTCCAGCTCGGACTGCGCCTGATCGATCTCCTCCTGCGCCATCGCTGCCATCTCTGTGTCTTGCAGCAGCTCCTGAGCGCTGACCCGATCGGTTTCGCGCTGCAGGTAGCGGTTGAACACCTCGACCAGACTGCCGGTCTCGGCGTGCTCGCGGCTGAGCGCGCGAAAGCGCTCCATGTTGTCCACCACATCGGGCGCCGCGAGCAGCGCGTCGAGTTCGTGCAGGCGGGCGCGCTGGCGCAGCAGGGTGTCGCGAACGAAGGGCTTCATTGAAGAGTGGCGTGCGGGTGACGAAGGAGCGAAGAGCGCGAGGGCCATCACGCCCGGTGCAGGCAGCACCGAACGCCCAGCCTGGCCAGCTCCCTAGGATTTGTCGCGCAGAAACAGGCGCGAGACGGTGTGGGCGGTGGCGGCCCGCGACTCGGCGTCGGTGGAGCGGAGCTCGGCCAAGGTGCCGTGCAGCATTTTTTGCGTCAACCCGCGCGACAGCGCCTCGAGCACCGCCTCCACCGGCTCGCCCCTGGCGAGCAGCTTGCGCGCCCGCACCATCTCGGCGGTGCGCCAGGCGTCGGCCTGGGCGTTGATCTGCTGGATCAGCGGCACCAGGCCGGTGGCAGGGTCGCGCTGCTCCAGCCAGTTCATGAAGCTGAGCACGCCAGCGTCGACGATGGCCTCGGCCTGCGCCACCGCAGCCTGGCGGCTGTCCTTGCCGGTCTGCACCACGTTGGCCAGGTCGTCCACCGTGTAGAGATACACGTCAGACAATCCCTTGACCTCGGCTTCAATATCGCGTGGCACCGCCAGATCGACCATGAACATCGGCCGGTAGCGCCGTTTTTTCAGCGCCCGCTCGACCGCGCCCAGGCCGATGATGGGCAACGTGCTGGCGGTGCAGCTCACCACCGCGTCGAACTCGTGCAGGCGGTCTGGTATTTCGGCCAGCCGCATCGCCTCGGCGCCGAACCGGCTGGCCAGTGTCGCGCCACGCTCCAGCGTGCGGTTGGCAATCGACATGCTTTTTGGCGTCTTGGCTGCGAAGTGGGTGGCGGCCAGTTCGATCATCTCGCCAGCGCCCACGAACAGCACCCGGATGTCTTTCAGGTCTTCAAACAGTTGGGAGGCCAGACGCACGGCGGCGGCGGTCATGCTGATCGAATGGGCGCCGATCTCGGTGGAGCTGCGCACCTGCTTGGCGACCGCAAACGAACGCTGAAACATCTGGTGCAGCGTGGCCCCCAGCGCGCCGGCTTGCTCGGCTGCCCGCACGGCGTCTTTCATCTGACCCAGGATCTGCGCCTCGCCCAGCACCATGCTGTCCAGGCCGCTGGCGACCCGGAAGGCGTGGCGTGCGGCGTCGTTCTCGCGCAGGATGTAGGCGTGATCGCGCAGCACATGCACGCTGACGCCACCGGTCTGGGCCAACCACTCCAGCGTGGGCTCCACCGCCGCCTGGTCACCGGCTGCGTACAGCTCGGTGCGGTTGCAGGTGGAGAGCAAAGTGGCCTCGGGCTGGCGCGGCAGGCTCTGCCGATAGCCGTGCAAAGTGGGCTGGATCTGGTCGAGCGCGAACGCAAAACGGCCCCGCAGATCAAGCGGAGCCGTTTGGTGATTGATGCCGAGCGCCCAGACAGACATGCACAGATTATAAAATCGATGGGCCTACCCAGCAGCCACATCCAGCCAATGACATTTTTTGCCTCAATGTTCCACCTGATGGGTCTGCTGGCGCCCGCGCTGGGGCTGGCCACCTTGCTCTGGCTTGGGCTGATGCTGCGGCGCGGACAGCGGAAATCGGCCGGCAAGCCCGCTCGCCAGCTGGGCTGGCTGGTGCTGGTGGGTGTGGCGGTGGTATTGGCAGGGCTGGCCTACTTTGGCCGCGACGGCAAGATGACGACCTATGCTGCGCTGGTGCTGGCCCAGGGCACGCTGGCCTGGCGCTTTCGCGG
>JBBSDB010000125.1:0-10242 GCA_038249735.1 Burkholderiales bacterium | reverse complement strand
GGCATGTTCGCCAGCGCCGAGGGCAAGCGCGGCGGGCAGTTCTACACGCCAGCGAGCATCGTCAAAACCCTGGTCGCTGTGCTCAGCCCGCACAGCGGCCAGGTGTACGACCCTTGTTGCGGGTCGGGCGGCATGTTTGTGCAGAGCGAGAAATTCATTGAAGCCCACGGCGGCAAGATCGGCGACGTGTCCATTTACGGCCAGGAAGCCAACCCCACCACCTGGCGCCTCGCCGCCATGAATCTCTCCATTCGTGGCATCGATTTCAACCTGGGCAAAGAACCCGGCGACACCTTCACCCGCGACCAACACCCCGATCTGCGGGCCGACTTCATCTTGGCCAACCCACCCTTCAATATTTCCGACTGGTGGCACGGCAGCCTGGAAGGCGACCCGCGCTGGGTGCACGGCGACCCGCCGCAGGGCAACGCCAACTATGCGTGGCTGCAACACATGCTGCACCACCTGAAACCCACCGGCCGCGCCGGCATCGTGCTGGCCAATGGCTCCATGAGCTCCAGCCAGAACAACGAGGGCCAGATCCGCGCCGCCATGGTGGACGCCGATGTGGTCGAAGTCATGATCGCGCTGCCTGGCCAGTTGTTCTTCAACACCCAGATTCCCGCCTGCCTGTGGTTCCTGGTGAAGCAAAAACCCGCCAACCGCAAAGGCCAAGTGTTGTTCATCGACGCCCGCAAGCTCGGCCAGATGATCAGCCGCGTGCAGACCGAGCTCACCGACGAGGTGATCGAGCGCATCGCCGGCACCGTGTCAGCCTGGCGCGGCGAGGCCGACGCAGCCGCCTATGAAGACATTGCCGGCTACTGCCGCAGCGTGCCCCTGGCCGAAATCGCCCAGCATGGCCATGTGCTCACTCCCGGCCGGTATGTGGGAGCCGAAGCGGTGGAAGACGACGATGAAGGATTTGCCGACAAGATGCAAAAGCTCACCGAGCAGCTGGGCGAGCAGATGGCCAAGGGCGCGGAGCTGGACGCGCTGATCCGGCAGAAGTTGGGGGGGCTGGGGTATGAGTTCTGAGTGGCCTCTTAAGGAGCTGCAAAAAATTGCCAGGGAAGTGACGGTTGGCTATGTCGGGCCCATGGCAACTGAGTACGTGGATCTTGGTATTCCTTTCCTGCGGTCCTTGAACATCGAGCAATTTGGCGTCAATTCAAACGACCTAAAGTTCATCACACTAGAGTTTCATCAGCGCATTCAGAAGTCCTCCCTGCGCCCTGGTGACGTTGCAATTGTCCGAACTGGTAAGCCCGGAACCTGCGCTGTCATTCCCGATTGGCTACCCGAGGCGAATTGCTCGTACTTGGTAGTGGTTCGCTGTGGTGAGGAGATACGACCGCACTTTCTTTGTTACTGGGTCAACTCTGCGGCGTCTCACCACATTGCGTCACATACTGTCGGCGCTGTTCAGCAGCACTTCAACGTAGGCGCCGCGAAGACAATGCTTGTGGCCATTCCAACCCTTGAGGAACAAGACAAGGTCCTGGGCATTCTGCGCGGCATCGATGACCGCATCACCCTACTGCGCGCGACCAACGCCACGCTTGAAGCCATCGCCCAGGCCCTGTTCAAGTCCTGGTTCGTCGATTTCGACCCCGTTCGCGCCAAGAGCGAAGGCCGCACCCCCGAAGGCATGATTGAGGCCACCGCAGCGCTGTTTCCCGACAGCTTCGGGGAATCGGCGTTGGGGTTGGTGCCGAAGGGGTGGGCGGTGCGGGAGGTCGGCGACGTGGTTGAGGCTGTAGGAGGTGCGACACCAGACACCAAGAATCCGGCCTACTGGGAACCCGCAGTGCATCACTGGACCACGCCGAAAGACCTGTCGGGACTGAACTCTCCCGTGCTACTCGCAGCCGAGCGGCGGATCAGCCCACTGGGCCTGGCCAAGATCGGATCTGGCTTGCTACCAGCAGGAACGCTGCTCATGTCGTCGCGAGCACCCATCGGATACCTCGCGATATCCCACGTGCCCGTTGCAATCAATCAAGGCTACATCGCCTTCCCACCGGGCAGTGAGCTGACTCCGCTGTTCATGCTGTTCTGGTGCCAGCAAAACATGGACACCATTAAAAGTCGTGCCAACGGATCGACATTCATGGAGATCAGTAAGAAGGCGTTTCGCCCGATTC
Source organism: Burkholderiales bacterium (assembly GCA_038249735.1). GTDB lineage: Bacteria > Pseudomonadota > Gammaproteobacteria > Burkholderiales > Burkholderiaceae_C > Hydrogenophaga. Next base: position 8,095 of record JBBSDB010000125.1, on the reverse strand, counting down.
CCGTGGTTGTCCCGCCTGCTTCAATCGTGAGCCAGTTCCAGGAGGCGGCAGACGCTTTGTTCTCGCGCCTGGTCGAAAACGCCCAGCAAGCCCAAACCCTTGCCACCCTCCGCGACACCCTGCTGCCCCGCCTGATCTCCGGTCAGCTGCGTCTGCCCGAAGTCCAGGCCACCACGGAAGCCGCTCTGTGAGGTCGACCATACCCATGCACACGCTTGTTTTGATGGCTGCTGGCGCTCGCTGTGTCAGCCCAGACGCGGCTTCATATCGGTTCACAGCGATGCTTGTCCACACCGCCCCGACTTCGCCAGTGGGAGAAAGGCGGTTTCGCCGCACCCCCACGCGCAGGATGTACCAACGATTGGTACAGTTGGCTTTTGAACAGGAGATCGTTTATGAGCCGAAATACATCCGTGTCCCTCGGGCCGCACTTCGCGAGCTTCATCGATGCTCAAGTACAGGGCGGGCGCTATGGCACAGCCAGCGATGTTGTTCGGGCTGGTTTGCGGCTGCTTGAAGAGCACGAAGCGAAGGTGAAGGCGCTGCAAGATGCGCTGAATGCTGGCCTTCATTCTGGTGAGCCACACGTGTTTGACAGCCGTGCGTTCTTGAACCGAATGCACGGGCGGCATGGGTAAGCCGTACCGACTGTCTCCACTGGCCGAGGCCGACCTTGAGGAAATCTGGTTCTATACGCTGAAGCACTGGTCGTTGGAACAGGCAGACACCTATCACCACAGCCTTGTGGCTGCCTTCGCGGGACTGGCAGCGGGCACAAAGCAGGGCCGTCCCGTCGATGTTTTGCCGGCATTCATGAAGTACCTGTGCGGCTCGCACGTGGTCTATTTTTTGGACCATTCCGACCATCTGGACGTGATTCGCGTCCTGCATCAACGGCAGGACGCTGAGCGGCATTTTTAGCCCAAGCTGGGGCCGCGCCCGTTCCGGTCTGCTGCCTTCGGCGATGCGCTTGCCGCGCTGGGCCAGGAAGTGGGCCTGACCAACGCCGGTGTGGAGGCGTTTGAATAAACGTGAGACGGCACGCCCGCCGGGTCGATGGGGCTGGAATGATTGTTCTCGACATCAAGGTGATCTCCGAAGCCATGAAGCCCGAGCCCTTACCCGGCGGTAGGCTTGGAGGCGCCGAGAAGGAGGCTTTGAATCGGGTGCGCGGCTCGGGATATTCAAATTTGCTTGCATACCGATCCGTTACGCGTATAGAAATTCCCATTTTTTATACACGTCGGCGGTAACATGCGCAGAAAATCGCTTTTCCCATGCGCATCACCCAACCCGGGAAGCCGACCATGCCAAGCCTCGCACCACTGGAACAGCTGGATCCCGGCCGGTTCGACACCCCCGCCATTCTGAAGCGGCTGGCCAGCAGCAGCCGGCGACTGGCCGAGCTCAAGGGTTTGGCGGCGTCCATGCCCAACCAGGGCATTCTGATCAACACGCTTGGCCTGCAGGAAGCGAAAGACAGCTCGGAGATTGAGAACATCATCACCACGCACGACGAGCTGTTCAAGGACGACGTGCACCCCGAAGCCTTTGCCAACCCGGCGGCCAAAGAGGTGCTGCGCTACCGCCAGGCGCTGCGTTTCGGTTTTGATCAGGTGCGTACCACCGGCCTGCTCACGGCGAACCAGATCGTTGGCATTCAGGCCGAGCTGGAACGCAACAACGCCGGCTTTCGCAAGCTGCCGGGCACGGCGCTCAAAGACGGCGGCGGACGCACGGTTTACACGCCGCCACAAGACCCGGCCGACATCGTGGCGCTGATGAGCGCTCTGGAGCGTTTCGTCAACGACGAATCGCTGTTCCCGGCCGACCCATTGATCAAGATGGCGCTGATCCACCACCAGTTCGAAAGCATCCACCCCTTCTACGACGGCAATGGCCGCACCGGCCGCATCCTGAACGTGTTGTATCTGGTGAAAGAGGGCTTGCTGGAAATCCCGGTGCTCTACCTGAGCAGCCACATCGTGCAGCACAAGGCCGAGTACTACCGCCTGCTGCAGACCGTGCGCGAGCAAGACACCTGGGAAGACTGGGTGTTGTACATGCTGGAGGCGGTGGAGATCACCGCGCAGCAAACAGTGGCCACGGTGCAAGCGATCAAGGCCGCGCTGTTTGACTACAAGCACCGCATTCGAAGCGGCCACAGGTTCTACAGCCAGGACCTGATCAACCACCTGTTCATGCACCCGTACACCAAGATCGATTTCATTCAGCGCGATCTGCAGGTGTCGCGCCTGACAGCGACCAAATACCTGGAAGCGCTGGTCGATGGCGGCTTCCTGAACAAGCAAAAGATCGGGCGCAGCAACTACTACGTGAATGTGGCGCTCAACGGCATCTTGCTGGCGCAGCACCGGGGCGCGCCATGACCGAAGACCAACTGGAGCAGGAAACCCTGGGCTGGCTCACCGAGCTGGGTTACACGCACCGATACGGTCCCGACATTGCCCACGACGGCGTTGACCCGCAGCGGGTGAACTACGGCCAAGTGGTGTTGGCGACCCAGTTGCGTGAAGCGATCCAGCGGCTGAACCCCATGGTGCCGCTGGCGGCGCGAGAAGACGCGCTGCGCCAGGTGCAAGACCTGGGCGTTCCCGCGCTGCTCTCGGCCAACCGCGCGTTTCACAAGCTGCTGGTGAACGGCGTGCCGGTGCAGTACCAGCTGCACGGCGAAACCCGGGGCGACTTCCTGCGCCTGATCGACTGGGCAGAGCCGCATCGCAACGGGTTCTGGGCGGTGAGCCAGTTCACCATCAAAGGCCCGCACCACACCCGCCGGCCCGACATCGTGCTCTTCATCAACGGCTTGCCGCTGGCGCTGATCGAGCTGAAGAACCCGGCCGACAAAAACGCCGACATCTGGAAAGCGTTTGACCAGATCGAAACTTACAAAGCGCAGATTCCCGACGCGTTTGAGTACAACGCGCTGCAGGTGATCTCTGACGGCAGCGAGGCCCGGCTGGGCTCGCTCTCAAGCAACGCCGAGCGCTTCATGCAGTGGCGCACGATTGACGGCATCACGCTGGACCCGCTGGGTGAGTTCAGCGAGCTGGAAACGCTGGTGCGCGGCGTGCTGTCCCCTCACTACCTGCTGGACTACCTGCGCTACTTCGCGCTGTTTGAAGACGACGGCACGCTGGTGAAAAAGATCGCGGGCTACCACCAGTTCCATGCGGTGCGCGCGGCCATCGAGCAGGTGGTGGCTGCTTCCCGGCCCAACAGCGCGGCAGCGTTGCGCGGCAAGGGCGGTGTGGTCTGGCACACGCAGGGCAGCGGCAAGAGCATCACCATGACCTGCTTCGCGGCCCGGGTGATGCAAGAGCCCGCGATGGAGAACCCGACCATCGTGGTGATCACCGACCGCAACGATCTGGACGGCCAGCTGTTTGGCGTGTTCAGCCTGGCGCAAGACCTGCTGCGCGAGCAACCGGTGCAGGCCACCACGCGGCAGGAGCTGCGGCAACTGCTGGGCAACCGGCCATCGGGCGGCATTGTGTTTGCGACCATCCAGAAGTTCATGCCCGGCGTTGACGAAGACATGTTTCCGGTGCTCTCGGAGCGGCGCAACATCGTGGTGATTGCCGACGAGGCGCACCGCACGCAGTACGGCTTCGAGGCCAAACTCAAAACCCGCAAGACCCGCCCGGCCAGCATGGGCGCGCTCACCACCGGCGACGGCACGCACGCGGTGCAGGCCGGCACCGCCGACTTCGCGCCGCCTGGGTACCAGACCGGCTACCAGGCGGCGTATGTGGCCGGTTACGCGCAGCACCTGCGCGACGCATTGCCCAGCGCTACTTTCGTCGCCTTCACCGGCACGCCGGTGAGCAGCACCGACCGCGACACCCGCGCTGTGTTTGGCGACTACATCCATGTCTACGACATGCAGCAGGCCAAAGAAGACGGCGCCACGGTGGCGATCTATTACGAGAGCCGGCTGGCGAAGCTCAAGCTGAAAGAAGCCGATCTGACCGCTCTGGACGACGAGGTGGACGAGCTGGCCGAGGACGAAGAGGAAAGCACTCAGGCACAGCTGAAAAGCCGCTGGGCTGCGCTGGAGAAGGTGGTGGGGGCCGAGCCGCGCGTGGCCAGCGTGGCGGCCGATCTGGTGGCGCATTTCGAGGAACGCAACAAGGCGAATCATTTGGACGGTTTTGGCGGCAAGGCGATGGTGGTGGCGATGAGCCGCGACATCTGCGTGCATCTCTACAACGAGATCGTGCGCCTGCGCCCCGACTGGCACGACGGCGACCCCGAGCGCGGCGCGATCAAGATCGTGATGACTGGCAGCGCCAGCGACAAGGCGCTGCTGCGCCCGCACATCCACAGCGGCCAGGTGAAAAAGCGGCTGGAGAAGCGCTTCAAAGACCCGGCCGATCCGCTCAAGCTGGTGATCGTTCGCGACATGTGGCTCACCGGTTTCGATGCGCCTTGCGTGCACACCATGTACGTGGACAAGCCCATGAAAGGCCACAGCCTGATGCAGGCGATCGCGCGGGTGAACCGCGTGTTCAGGGACAAGCAGGGCGGCCTGGTGGTGGACTACATCGGCATCGGCAACGAGCTGAAAGCCGCGATGAAGGAATACACCGCCAGCAAGGGGCGCGGCAAACCCACGGTGGACGCGCACGAGGCGCTGTCGGTGGTCTTGGAGAAGATGGACGTGCTGCGCGCCATGCTGCATGGCTTTGACTGTTCAAGCTTCAAGACGGGCGGCCACAAGACCCTGGCGGGCGCCGCCAACCATGTGCTGGGGCTCACGACCGACAGCAAGACCAACCAGCGCGATGGCAAGCGGCGATTCGCTGACGTGGCACTGGCCATGAGCAAGGCGTTCACGCTGTGCTGCACGCTGGACGAGGCCAAGGCCCTGCGCGACGAGGTCGCCTTCTTGCAGGCGGTCAAGGTGATCCTGACCAAGCGCGAGATCAGTCAGCAGAAGCAGACGAACGAGCAGCGCGACATGGCCATTCGCCAGATCATCAGCCAGGCGGTGGTGAGCGACAGCGTGGTCGACATCTTCGACGCCGTGGGACTGGAGAAGCCCAACATTGGCCTGCTCGACGAGGCGTTTCTGGCGCAGGTACGCAACCTGCCCGAACGCAATCTGGCGGTGGAGCTGCTGGAGCGGCTGCTGGAAGGCGAGATCAGAAGCAAGTTCGCCAGCAACGTGGTGCAACAGCGCAAATTCTCCGATCTGCTGAGCGGCGTGATCACCCGGTACCAGAACCGCAGCATCGAGACCGCCCAGGTGATGGAAGAGCTGGTCGACATGGCCCGGAAGTTCCAGGAAGCGGCGAACCGCGGCGAGCAGCTGGGCCTGAGCGAAGACGAGGTGCGCTTCTACGACGCGCTGGCGAACAACGAATCTGCCGTGCGCGAGCTGACCGATGAAACCCTCAAAAAGATCGCCCACGAGCTGACCGAAAACCTGCGCAAAAACATCTCGGTGGACTGGTCGCAGCGCGAGAGCGTGCGCGCCAGCTTGCGGTTGATGGTCAGGCGGATTTTGCGCAAATACAAGTACCCGCCTGATATCGCCGAGGCGGCGGTGGAGCTGGTGTTGCAGCAGGCCGAGGCGTTGGGCGAAAGCTGGGCGGTGTGAACAAGCCCTGGCCACCACAGCAGCGCGCCTGGGATTGAGGGAAAGCGTCATGGACAAGCCTGCCTGGTAGCTGCCCTGCGGCGCCCGACTGGCCAGCGGGGACGCCCACGCGTCACAGCCGGCCACTGCATCGTCGGTAACATCTGCGCCACCGATTCAAAAGGAGACCGCATGTTCAGCACCGCCATCGCAGGCAGCCTGCCCAAGCCATCTTGGCTGGCCGAGACCGAAAAACTCTGGCCGCAATGGAAGGCTCAAGGCCCCGAACTTCAGCAGGCCAAGGCCGACGCCACCCTGCTCTGGATCAAGGCGCAGGAAGACGCGGGGCTGGACGTGATCGGTGACGGCGAGCAGGCACGCCAGCACTTCGTGCACGGCTTTGTGGAGCAGGTCGAGGGCATCGACTTCGTCAACAAGGTGACGATGGGCATTCGCAACAACCGCTACGACGCGATGGTGCCCCAGGTGGTGGCGCCTTTGAGGCTCAAGGGCCGGGTACACGCCTTCGAAGCCCAGCTGGCCCGCAAGCACACCAAGCGCAAGCTCAAGTTCACGCTGCCCGGGCCCATGACCATCGTCGACACCGTGGCCGACCGCTACTACGGCGACAAGGTGAAACTGGCGATGGCGTTTGCCGAGCTGCTGAACCAGGAAGCGCTGGCGCTGCAGGCCGATGGCGTGGACATCATTCAGTTCGATGAGCCGGCGTTCAACGTCTACATGGCGGAAGCGGCCGACTGGGGCGTGGCCGCGCTGGAGCGTGCCGCGCAGGGTCTCACCTGCACAACGGCAGTGCACATTTGCTACGGCTATGGCATCGAAGCCAACACGAAGTGGAAAGAGACGCTGGGCGACCAGTGGCGGCAATACGAGCAGGTGTTTCCGGCGCTGGCCAAGAGCAGCATCCAGCAGGTGAGCCTGGAGTGTTTCCACTCGCATGTGCCACCCGAGCTGATGCAGCTGCTCGAAGGCAAAGACGTGATGGTGGGCGTGATCGATGTGGCCAACCCTGAAATTGAGACACCCGAGCAGGTGGCCGACACCATCGGCATGGCTTTGAAGTACGTGCCCCGAGAGCGCCTGATCGCCTGCACCAACTGTGGCCTGGCGCCCATGAGTCGCGAAGTGGCCATGGCCAAACTGGAGGCGCTGGGCAAGGGCGCAGCGCTGGCGCGTCAGCGCTACGGCGGCTGAGCCAGGGGATAGCCCCCATGAGCGCACGCAAGCACCTGCCCCTCGCCGAGCCCGCCGATCTCGGCCTCTGCCCCGATCGCACGCAGCGCCTGATCGACGTGCTGCAAGCCGAGGTCGACCGCGGCTACATCCCGGGCGCCGTGGTGCTGCTCGCGCGCCGCGGGCAGGTCGCGCTGCACCAGGCCATCGGCCAGCTCGACCCGGGCAAAGGCCTGCCGATGACCCTTGACGCGGTATTCCGCATCTATTCCATGACCAAGCCGGTGGTGTCTGTCGCGGCGATGATGCTGGTCGAGCAGGGCCGCTTGCTGCTGACCGACCCCGTGGCCAAGTACCTGCCTGAGTTCGCCAACCCGTCCGTGGCGGTGGAGCGTGGCACCGAGGTGGCGCTGGCGCCGGTGGCGCAGCCCGCCACCGTGCAAGACCTGTTGCGTCACACCGCTGGCCTCACCTACGAATTCCTCGGCAGCGCCCATGTGCAGCGCTTGTACGCCCGGGCGCAAATCGGGTCGCGTGGCCGCAGCAACGCCGCGTTCAGCGAGACGCTGGCAGCCCTGCCCCTGTTTCACAAGCCGGGCAGCCAGTGGGCCTACAGCCGAGCCACCGATGTGCTCGGGCGTCTGCTGGAGGTGGTCAGCGGTCAGACGCTGGGCGAACACCTGGCGCAAACCATCTTCGCACCGCTCGGCATGAAAGACACCGCGTTCAGCGTGCCCGAGGCCAGCCACGCGCGCATCGCGGAGCCGTTTGCCCACGACCCCGATGGCGGCATCCCGATGCGCGTGCTCGACCCGCGCGAGGTGCCGGCCATGGAAGCAGGCGGCGGCGGCCTCATGTCGACCACCCGCGACTACGCGCGCTTTCTGCAGTGCCTGCTCAACCGCGGTCAGCTCGATGGCGTGCGCCTGCTGGGCTCACACACGGTGGACTTCATGACCGCCGACCACCTGGGCGCCATCCCGAGCCACGACAGCCTGCTGCCACCCGGCCACGGTTTCGGACTCGGCTTCGCGGTGCGCACCCACGCCGGTGTTTCTGCCATGCCCGGTTCGGTCGGCACTTACCACTGGGGCGGCATTGCTGGCACCACCTTCTTCGTCGATCCCGCCGAAGACTTCTTCGGCATCCTCATGACCCAGGCGCCGAACCAGCGCGACCATGTGCGCAACCTGTTTCGCAATCTGGCCTACGCCACGCTGGTCGATTAGGTTGTGTCAACCAACGGCTCCCGCCGGCGGTGATGACATGCACAGCGTCAAGGCGGCTTTTGCTGCG
>JBBSDB010000124.1:0-10285 GCA_038249735.1 Burkholderiales bacterium | reverse complement strand
GTCTTGGCCGCCAGCATGCCCGGCAGATGCGCTGCGCCACCAGCGCCGGCAATGATCGCCTGCAGGCCCCGGCTCTCTGCTGTTTGCGCATAGGCAAACATGTCGTCGGGCCTGCGGTGCGCCGAGACCACGCTGGCCTCAAACGCAACGCCGAAATCTTGCAGGATCTGCACAGCGTGCTGCATGGTGTCGGGGGGGGGGGGGGGGGGGGGGGGGGCGCGCGGGGGGGGGGGGTTCATTGGAAGACCTTGTGCCGGGCGCTCGCGGGCCCGCTGGGGAGGCCAGACCGAGCGCGCTGGCCCGTGTCCGGTAAAGTGGCGATTTTACGTTTTGCGCTCAGCGCCACCCTTCATTGCCATGATCAACGTCACCGTCGCCAATTTCGAAGCCGAGGTCATCGAGGCCTCGATGCAAACCCCCGTGCTGGTCGATTTCTGGGCGCCATGGTGCGGCCCGTGCAAGGTGATCGGGCCCCTTCTGGAAAAGCTGGAGACCGAGTACGCAGGCCGCTTCAAGCTGGTGAAGATCGATTCCGATCAGGAACAGCAGCTGGCCCAGGCGTTTGGCGTGCGCAGCATTCCCACCTGCGTGCTGCTGCAAAACGGCCAGCCGGTTGACGGTTTCATGGGCGCGCTGCCCGAGGGCCAGATCAAGACCTTCCTCGACAAGCACCTGCCTGCCGCTGAAGAGCTGGCTGCCGCCGAGGAAGAAGCGGACGCACTCGACGCCCTGGCCGCGGGCGACACAGAGGGCGCGCTCGAAAAGCTGCAACACGCGGTGGCTACCGATGGCAACAATGACGACGCGCGCTTCGATCTGGTGAAGTTGCTGCTGCAACTGGACCGCGACGACGACGCGAAGGTCGCGTTTGCGCCGGTGATCGCCAAGGCGGTGGGCGTGCGCCGGCTCGACTCGCTGCAGCGCTGGATGAATGCCCGCGACGCGCAGGTGGACGCGTCCACCCAGGCCACCGAGCTGCAAGCGCGCATCGCCGCCAACAAGCGCGATTTCGAAGCCCGCTTTGCGCTGGCCCAGCAGCACATGGCGCACAACCGCTGGACCGATGCCATGGACGAGTTGCTCGACATCCTGATGCGCGACAAAACCTGGAACGAAGACCTGGCCCGCAAGACCTACATCGCCATCCTCGATGTCATCGACCCGCCCAAGCCCAAGGTGGCCGACGGCCAGGTGCCGCCAGAAGACCCGACGGTGGCCACCTACCGCCGGCGTTTGTCGAGCGTGGTGCTCAGCTGAAAGCCGTCAGCCCATCAGGCGCGTGAGCGCTTCCTGGTATTTCGCCGCCGTCTTCTCGATCACGGCTTTGGGCAGGCGCGGCGCGGGGGGTGACTTGTCCCAGGGCTTGCCGTTGATGCGCGCGGCTTCCAGCCAGTCGCGCAGAAACTGCTTGTCGTAACTCGGCGGGTTCTCGCCCACCACATAGCTCTCCAGCGGCCAGTAGCGCGAGCTGTCGGGGGTGAGCACCTCGTCCATCAGCACCACGCGCCCTGCGCCGTCCAGGCCGAATTCGAACTTGGTGTCGGCAATGATGATGCCCTTGGCGAGCGCGATCGCTGCCGCCGCCTGGTACAGCTTGAGTGCGTAGTCGCGGATCTGCGCCGCCACATCGGCGCCGACCATCGCCACCGTTTGCTCAAAGGTGATGTTCTCGTCGTGCTCGCCCATCTCGGCCTTGGCCGCTGGCGTGTAGATCGGCTCGGGCAGCTGAGAAGCGTTCTGCAGGCCTTCGGCCAGCGGCACGCCGCAGACCGAGCGGCTTTCTTGGTATTCCTTCCAGCCGCTGCCAGCCAGGTAGCCGCGCACCACCGCTTCCACCGGAATCGGTTTCAGCCGCTGCACGAGCATCGAACGGTCGCGCACCTGGGGCGCCTCGGCCTCGCTCACCACGCTCTCGGGCACCTCGCCAGTGAGGTGGATCGGGCAGATATTCAGGCCATTGGGGCCGAGCTGGTCGAACCAGAACAGCGAGAGCTGGGTCAGCAGCGCGCCCTTGCCGGGAATTGGTTCACCCATGATCACGTCGAACGCGCTGATGCGGTCGCTGGCGACCATGAGGATGCGGTCGGTGCCCACCGCGTAGTTGTCGCGCACCTTGCCGCGCGCGAGCAGGGGGAGCGAGGCGAGGGTGGAGGTGTGCAGGGCGGTGGTGGTCATGATCGGCGGTCGCTGGACAAGTGTCGGGCAAGAAAAAGCCCGTTTGACGAACAGTCAACGGGCTTTAAACCAGTCCGATGAATTATCGCAGGCGGTACCTGCAGCGGGACAGCGGACGGAAGGGGAGGGTCAGACGACCTGCTGCGCCAGCTCGCCCTTGGCGTAGCGGCCAGCCATCACGCTCAAGGTATCGCCCTGGATCTTGCTGCCCTGGCCTTCGCAGCCGAACTGCAGGTAGCGCTGTTTGGCCACCTGCTTGGCGGCCTCGCGCGCGGGCTTGAGCCATTCGCGGGCATCGAACTTCTCGGGGTTCTCGGCCAGGAACTTGCGCACCGCACCGGTCATTGCCATGCGCACGTCGGTGTCGATGTTGATCTTGCGCACGCCATGCCGAATAGCTTCCTGGATTTCTTCGACCGGCACGCCGTAGGTCTGCTTCATCTTGCCGCCGTACTGGTTGATGATGTCCAGCAGGTCTTGCGGCACGCTGCTGGAGCCATGCATCACCAGGTGGGTGTTGGGAATGCGGGCGTGAATTTCTTTCACGCGGCTGATGGCCAGGATGTCGCCGGTGGGCTTGCGGCTGAACTTGTAGGCGCCGTGGCTGGTACCGATCGCGATCGCCAGCGCGTCGAGCTGGGTGGCCTTGACAAAGGTGGCGGCCTCCTCGGGGTCGGTCAGCATCTGGCTGTGGTCGAGCTTGCCCTCGGCGCCCACGCCGTCTTCCTCACCCGCCTCGCCGGTTTCCAGGTTGCCCAGGCAGCCCAGCTCGCCCTCCACCGTGACGCCCACTTTGTGCGCCATCTCCACCACTTTGCGCGTGACTTCCATGTTGTATTCGAAGCTGGCCGGGGTCTTGCCGTCTTCCATCAGCGAGCCATCCATCATCACCGAGCCAAAGCCCAGATCGATCGCGCCCTGGCAGATCTGCGGGCTGGTGCCATGGTCCTGGTGCATCACCAGCGGAATGTGCGGATAGGCCTCACAAGCGGCCTGGATCAGGTGCTTGATGAAAGCCTCACCCGCGTACTTGCGGGCACCGGCGCTGGCTTGCAGGATGACCGGCGCACCGACCTCGTCGGCTGCCGCCATGATGGCCTGCACCTGCTCCAGGTTGTTGACGTTGAACGCCGGAATGCCGTAGCCGTTGGCCGCAGCGTGGTCGAGCAGTTCGCGCATGGAAACGAGAGCCATGAAATTCCCCCAAAAAATCGGTTGGTAACCAGTCGGTAACCAAGGATTTTAAGGTCACACCGCGCGGCACATCTTCAAAGTATTCGTGCCGCCCGGCGAGCCCATCGGCTCGCCGACCGTGATCGCGTACACATCGCCGGTCTGCACAATGCCGCGCGCCTTGAGGTGCGCCTCGGCGTCGGCCAGGGCGGTGTCGCGGTCGGCGCTGGTGTCCATCAGCAGCGGGCGCACGTTGCGGTAAAGCGTCATTCGGCGCTGCGCCGCCTGGCTGGCGGTCACCGCGTAGATCGGCATGCGCACGTTGTGGCGGCTCATCCAGAGGGCGGTCGAACCCGATTCGGTGAGCGCGACGATCGCCTTGGCTTGCAGGTGGTGGGCGGTGAACAGCGCGCCCATGGCGATCGCGTGGTCGATTCGCTTGAAAGTCTGGCCGTGGAAGTCGTCTTCCAGCGGGTCGTAATCGGTTTTTTCGGCTTCCAGACAGATGGCGGCCATTTGCTCCACCGTCTCCAGCGGGTACTTGCCAGCGGCGGTTTCGGCACTGAGCATCACCGCGTCGGTGCCGTCAAGCACCGCGTTGGCCACATCGCTCACCTCGGCGCGGGTGGGCACCGGGTTGACGATCATGGACTCCATCATCTGGGTGGCGGTGATCACCACCTTGTCCATCTGGCGCGCCAGCTTGATCATGTGCTTTTGCAGGCCGGGCACCGATGCGTTGCCCACCTCCACCGCGAGGTCGCCGCGCGCCACCATGATGCCGTCGGACACCTTGAGGATGTTGGCCAGCTCGGGGATCGCCTCGGCGCGCTCAATCTTGGCGATCAGCGCCGGCTTGTGGCCGATCTCGGCGCCGGCCACGTTGCACAGCTGGCGCGCCAGTTCCATGTCGGTCGCGTTCTTGGGAAAGCTCACCGCCACGTAGTCGGCACGCAGGCCCATCGCGGTCTTGATGTCGTCCATGTCCTTGGCGGTCAGCGCCGGCGCGGTCAGGCCACCGCCCTGCTTGTTGATGCCCTTGTTGTTGGACAGTTCGCCGCCGAGCTTCACCGTGGTGTGCACCGCCGGGCCGACCACCTTGTCGATGGTGAGCACGATCAGGCCGTCGTTGAGCAGCAGCGTGTCGCCGGCCTTCACGTCGCGCGGCAGTTCCTTGTAGTCCAGGCCAACCCCGCTCAGGTCGCCGGCTTCGGTGCGCGAGGCATCGAGCACGAATTTCTCGCCTGGCTCCAGCATCACCTTGCCATCGGCAAACTTCCCGACGCGGATCTTCGGCCCTTGCAGGTCGGCCATGATGCCCACCTCACACCCCGCGCGCTGCGCGGCTTCGCGCACCAGCCGGGCGCGGTCGATGTGGTCTTGCGCCACACCGTGGGAAAAATTGAGCCGAACGACGTTGACACCAGCGCGGATCATCGCCTCCAGCAGGTGGGGGTCGCTGGAGGCAGGGCCGAGGGTGGCAACAATTTTGGTGGCGCGCTGGGTCATGGCGGTTGTCTCGTGGGATCCGTTTTGCCAGGGCGGAATGCCCGGCTTATGTAATTTGGTTTCAATTGTCCATGAAACAAGTTACCAAGGCGTTACCAACCAACCCAGCGCGGGTGGTCCTGCCTGTCCCCGCGCTCACAGGGCCGCTGGCCGGCTCGGGATATTGGTGCTGTAGATCAGATGCACCGTGGCGCCATCGAGCATCTGGAGTTGTACCGTCATGCGGCGAAAGGCCCATTTGAGGTCGACCGAGCCGGGCACCGCGTCTGCGTCTTGCCGTGCCTTGGTGCTGATCGGCAGACCATAGCGCGCACGCAGTGACACCTGCATGGCTTGCAGCAGCGCTTGTGTGCGCTCACGGGTAGGGGGCTTGGCCTGCAGCTGAATGCGCTGCAGCCGCTCGGCCTCGAAATGGTAGGTGACCGCAAAGTCTTCGTCGGCAATGGGTGTGCTCGGAATCTGCAGCAGCGCGCTGCGGTCCAGCGCACGCTGGGTGGGCGAGGTGTCTTGCACCTCAGGCATCAGCGCGCGAATCTCGGCCGGGCTCGCGTTCATCGGCGCATTGCGCCACAGGGTCTGGGCCGAGGCGCCGAGCGCGATGCCGGTCAATACAAGACAGGTCAGAAAGTTTTTCATGGCGGGAAGTGTGACGCAGCCGCGCGGCAGGGGCAGTCGGCGGGACATTGGCGGTTGCCCTCAGCGCTCGCTGGCCTCGCTGGGCGCGCGGCTCAGGTCGTTGTTCTGATCGACCAGGCGCCACAACAACCGCATGAACTCGGCGCGCTGGCGCTCGGTGAGCGGCGCCAGGATGCGGGCCTGGGTGCGCAGCATGGCGGGCAACACATCGGCCAGCGCCTGCTCACCCGCGACGGTCAGAAACAGCTGTCGCACGCGCCGATCTTCGGCCGCCTGGCGTCGCTCCAGCAGCGCGCGCGCCTCCAGCCGGTCGACCACGCCGCCGGTGGTGGAGGTGTCCAGTGCGATGGCGCGGGCCAGCGTGCGCTGGTCGATACCGGGCTGGTTGCTCACGGTCTGCAGCGCCGCGTACTGTACCGGTGTCACACCCTGTTCGCCGGCTTCCTGAATGAAGGTGCCCACCGAAATCTGGTGCAGCCGCCGGATCGCATGACCCGGCTGATCATCGATCCTGACAACAGCGGTCGGCGGCTTTTTCATGGCTGTGAATGAGAGGCCGTGGCGCCGGCGTGTTGAGACGGGTTTGACAAAAAGCATGCTAGCACTACACTCATCGTCAGCATACTGATTATCTGAACCTCTTGACCATGCCACAAGCCAACTCGGATCTCCCCGTGCTGATCGCCGGCGGCGGCATCGGCGGGCTGGCTGCCGCGCTGGCCCTGGTGCGCCGGGGTTTTTCGGTCCGGGTGTTCGAGCAGGCGCCGGAGATCGGCGAGATTGGCGCTGGCATCCAGCTCGGGCCGAACGCGTTCAACGCCTTCGATGCCCTCGGTGTGGGCGAGAAGGCGCGCAGCCGCGCGGTCTACACCGACCACATGGTGATGCACGACGCGATCGACGGCCAACAGGTGGGCCTGATTCCCACCGGCGAAGCGTTTCGAGCGCGCTTTGGCAACCCCTATGCGGTGATCCACCGGGTGGACGTTCACCATGCCTTGCTGGAAGGCGCGCAAGAGACCGGCCGGGTCGAGCTGCAGACCAGCACCCGCATCGAGCGCGTGGCGCAAGACGCCCACTCGGTGGCGGTGTACGACCAGCACGGCAGGGAACACCGGGGCCAGGCGCTGATCGGCGCCGACGGCGTGAAATCGGCGGTGCGCCAGCAGCACGTGGGCGACCAGGCGCGCGTCACCGGGCATGTGGTTTACCGCGCGGTGGTCGACAAGGCCGAGTTCCCCACGAGCCTCCAGTGGAACGCGGCCAGCATCTGGGTCGGGCCGAACTGCCACCTGGTGCATTACCCGCTGCGCGGCGGCGAGCAATACAACGTGGTGGTCACCTTCCACAGCCGAGAGGCCGAGGAATGGGGCGTGCGCGAGGGCAGCAAGGCCGAGGTCGAGAGCTACTTCCAGGGCATCTGCCCCCAAGCGCGCCAGCTGATCGAGCTGCCCAGAAGCTGGAAGCGCTGGGCCACCGCCGATCGCGAACCCATCGGCACCTGGGTGTTTGGCCGCGCCGCGCTCTTGGGGGACGCAGCCCACCCGACCACGCAGTACCTGGCGCAAGGCGCCTGCATGGCGATGGAAGACGCGGTGACGCTGGGCGAGGCCTTGCGCGTGCACGGCAACGCCTGGGCGCCGGCGCTCGATCGCTACCAGCGCAGCCGCGTCACCCGCACCGCCCGCATCGTGCTCAGCTCGCGCGAAATGGGGCGGCTGTATCACGCGCAAGGGGTGGAGCGGCTGGTGCGCAACGACCTGTGGCGCGGCCGCAGTCCAGAGCGCTTCTACGACGCGATGGCGTGGCTGTATGCCTGGCGCGTGGACAACTGCCTGTGCGATTGACCAACCCCACACCGCCCCCGCGCACCCCATCACCACGACACCCCCATGAACGATCTCGGCCGACTCGAAGACCTGCCACCCGACTACCGCCACCAGCTCACCGAGCGCAACCTGGTGCCGCTGTGGCCCAGCCTGCGCGCCCTGTTGCCGCCGGGTGTGCCGGCGCGTGCCACGCAGGCGGTGCACTGGCCTTACGCGGCGATCCGGCCGCTGCTGCTGCAAGCCGGTGAACTCACGCCGATCGAAAAGGCCGAGCGGCGCGTGCTGGTGCTGGCCAACCCGGGGCACGGGCTGGACAACATGAAGGCCAGCCCAGCCATTTACCTGGGCATGCAGCTGCTGCTGCCCGGCGAGTGGGCACCCAGCCACCGCCACACGCCCAACGCGGTGCGCATGATCGTGGAGGGCACGGGCGCTTGCACCACGGTCGATGGCGAAAAATGCCCGATGAGCCGCGGCGACCTGATCCTCACCCCCACCGGCCTGTGGCACGAGCACGGCCACGAGGGCACAGAGCCGGTGGTGTGGCTCGACGTGCTGGACCTGCCGCTGGTCCATTACCTGGAAGCGAGCTACCACATCAACGGCGAGCGCCAGACGGTCAAGCCCGGGCGCGGCGACCGCGCCTGGAGCCGTGCTGGCGTGGTGCCCACCACCGTCTTCGCGCGAAGCGACAAGCGCTACCCGCTGCTGCGCTACCCCTGGGCCGACACGCGCTCGGCCTTGCTCGACATGGCGCAAGACCAGCCCGATCTGGCGTGTGTGCAGGTGACCTATGTGAACCCGGAGACCGGCGGTGACGCGCAAAACATTTTGGGCTTTTACGCGCTGATGCTGCGCCCCGGCCAGACACTGACGCTGCCCGCCCGCTCACCGGCCCAGGTGTTCCACCTGATCGAGGGTGGCGTGGACCTGGCGGCCTGCGGCAAGCACTTTGGCATGGTCGAGGCCGACACCTGTTGCACACCGGGCTACGAGCCGGTGAGCCTGAGCAACCGCTCGGCCGAGCAGGCGGCTTTCGTGTTCATCGCCGACGAGTCGCCACTGCACCGCAAGCTGGGCGTGTACGAAACCAGATAGCCCACCTCCGCGCCGCACCGCACCTCGCTCGGCCCGCCCATCCCTCTGCCTCCTTGCCCATGACCCAGTACCTCTTCACCCCGCCCGCCGTTCAGTCCCTGCCCATCCGTGGCCAGCGAGAGCGCTTCCCCATCCACCGCATTTTCTGCGTGGGTCGCAACTACCACGCACACGCGGTCGAGATGGGCAAGCCGGTGGACAAATCGGTCGAGCGACCGTTCTACTTCACCAAGTCGCCGTCGTCGCTGGTGATCAGCGGCGCCACCGCGCCCTACCCGCCAGCGACCACCAACTACCACTTCGAAATGGAGCTGGTGGTGGCGATTGGCAAGGCCGGTTTCCGTGTGAAGCAGGAAGACGCTCACCAGCACATCGGCGGCTACGCCGCCGGGCTGGACATGACCCGGCGCGACCTGCAGCTGCTGGCGCGCGACAAGGGCCGGCCCTGGGATCTGGGCAAGGACATCGAGCAGGGTTCGGTGTGCAGCGAGATCGTGCCGATGGCCGCAACGGTGATCGCGGGCGGCGCCATCGCGCTCGAAGTCAACGGGCACACCAGGCAGTCTTCCGATGTGAGCAAGCTGATTTGGAACATCCGCGAAATCGTCGCCGACCTCTCGCTGTTCTACCACCTGCAACCCGGCGACCTGATCTTCACCGGCACGCCCGAGGGCGTTGGGCCGGTGGTGGCCGGTGACCGCATCACGGGGCGGGTGGCCGGTGTGGCCGAGGTGGCGCTGACCGTGGGTCCGGCTGAAACCTGAGCGCGACACGCCGCGCCAGACTCAGGCAGCTGGCGTGTCCGGCGTGTCCGGCGTGTCATCAGGCGCCACGGGCATCACGCCGCGGCGCTGCATCATGTCTTCACCCATCGCGGCCAGTGCACCCGGCCCGAGCAGGCCGCGCGCGGCCGGGTAGGCCACCTTTTCCTCGTCGTCCAGGTGCTGGCGGTACAAACGCGCGAAGTCGTTGAGCTTGACCTGGTGCCACACGGTCAGGCCGGGCCAGGCGGGGTCGCCGTGATCGGCCACCGCCTGCAGCACGGCGCGCGCGTCGGTCCAGGCCAGCTCCATTTGCCGATGGTCCTGAATCAGCCGCAGCACCAGCGCCTTGACCGCGGCGTCTGGCCCCGCCATCAGGGGCGGGAACACATGGCGCTCTTCGTCTTCGTGGTGGCGCGGCGCTGCCAGATCGAAGTAGCGCATCACGTCGCGTGCGGCCTGGCGGGCGCTGTCGTCGCACCCCACTTCCTGCAGGTGCTTTTGCAGCCGCTGAATCAGCCCCAGCATGCGCTCCACCCGCTCGTGGCAGGCCTCCAGCATCTCGAACGGTGCCTCGAAACCGACGCCGGGCGCGCGGTGGCCGGGCATGCCGATCTGGCCAATGGAAATGGTGGTGGCCATGGTGCTCAACCGATCTGGACCGCCTGCCCTTGCGGGTCAAACGGAATGTAGCCGTCAAAACGGCCGCCCTGAATGGCGGCGATCATCAATTCCAGCGGCTGATCGGCGTCGGCGCTGGTGGGCACCGCACCCTCGCGGCCCGACATGGCGGCGGCGAACACGATGCCCCAGGGCTTGCCGAATTGCGCCGCTTCCGCCACCAGATCGGCGAAGGTGTTGAGCTCGTCGGGCGCTTTGTCCACGCACATCTGGGGCACCAGCGCACCGCCCTCGCCGCTCTCAAATCCAGCGCGCTCCTGCGGTGTGGCGTCGTCGGGCAATTCGACCGCGGCGAACACGAACAGCAGGCGCTGCGGTTGGGCTTGCGCGCGCGCGGCGGCCAGCAGCTCTTCAAAACGCGTGATTTCCATGGGGTTCTGGATCGGTCAGGGGCTCTCGCCCAGGGTGGAGAAATAGTCGGCC
>JBBSDB010000123.1:0-10288 GCA_038249735.1 Burkholderiales bacterium | reverse complement strand
CGCCGCCGGTCATGAAGACCACCGGCTCGTCGCCGCAGTGGCGGCGCAGGTTGTCCACCATGCGCTGCACCGCGCCGGCAATGGCAAAGGTGCCGCCGCTGGTGAGCGCGTCGCTGGTGTTGGTGGGGAAGTCACGCACCTCGCCCGTGGGCACATGCAGGCCAGCGGTGCCCGATTCCAGCGCGCGCAGCATGATGCCGTGTCCAGGCAGGATGATGCCGCCGAGGAACCGCCCTTCGGCGTCCACCGCCTCCACCGTCACGGCGGTTCCGACCATCACCACCACGCAGGGCTTCGGCGCTCCCTGCGCCAGCACGCGGTGGCGGGCGCCGATCATGGCGAGCCAGCGGTCGGAGCCCAGCCTTGCCGGGTGGTCGTAGCCATTGGTCAGACCCGCCTCCTGCCGGCTCGACACCACCCATTGCGGCACCGCGTCCCACAGCTCCAGCTGCTCCTGAACGCGGCGCTTGACCGCGTCGCCCGCAACCACACAGCCCACCACCCAACTTGGCACCGGCAGGGCGGCCCAGTCGCCCTCTGCCAGGGATTCGATGTTTTCCAGAAACTGCGCGCCCTGGGCCAGCAGCTTGGCGCCAGGCGTGGGCGCGTCGTACAGAGCCCACTTCAGGCGGGTGTTCCCAACGTCCAAGGCCAGAAATGTCATGGCCGCATTATCGCCACGCGCCCGGGGGCTTCCTGACGCAGGGCAGGCAAGCAGTTCAGATCAGGCCCACCCAGCAGGCGCGCTGCACCGCCGAGAGCTTGTTGTCGGTCTGCAGCTTGGTCATCGCATTGGCCAGGTGGTAGTTGACCGTGCGCTCAGAGCAGTCCATGCGGGCGGCGCTCTCGCGCGCGGTCAGGCCTTCAAACGCAAAATTCAGGCTTTGCTGCTCGCGCGGACTCAGGCTGACCCGCTGCTCGGCGATCGCGCGGCGCAACATGGGCCAGATGTTGTAAGCCGACCAGGCCAGGGCTGCGGCCTCGGCACGGTCGGCAAACATGCGCGGGCTGAAGATGAAGCACTCAAAAGCGCGCCCGGCCGGCAGGCTGAACGCCACCCGCACCAGCGTCTGCTGTCCGTGAGCCAGCCAGAGGCGACGCCAGCGGCCGGCCTGTTCGAAGGCGGCTTTGGAGATGTCTTGCCAAGCCACCAGCGGGGCGTCGCTGTCGCGCCAGCTGGCGCCAAAGTCGGGGCTGTCGGCCAGTGCCTGGGCGGCGCCCAGCAGCCGGGGCGGGTGGACCGCCAGCACCTCTCGATCGTCGCGCCCGCCCAAAAAATTGGGTCCGAGCACAACCACCGACTCGACGCCCTGGTCGCTCAGCGCACCCACCCAGTCGGCCATGAGGGCGTCAACGCCCAGACTGTCAAAGTTGACAGGCAACGTCATGGTCGTTACACCGGGGCACTGTGACAATAGGAGCCTTGCCGCGGCCTTCAGCCAAGCGAGGAGGAGCAAGTCGTTGGAAGGAGAACATGGTGCCTTTGGACCGGTTGGGGTTCCACAGCGCAAAAAAACGCCTGGCGAGGTGGTTGCTGGAAGAGATTGTCCACGCGCCGCTGGAACCGATTTTGCACCCTTCACGCGAAAGGTTGCAGTGGCTCGGCGCGTTCACAATCGTCGGCCACGGACTCTTCGCCTACCTCTGGGGCATGCTGATCCCTCAACCTTACGAAAATGTGGCGATCCGTTTGCTGATCGCCTCGATGGGCATTTCCCTGCTGCTGCCAACGGTGAATCGCGACCTCAATGCGCGACTCACCCTCTGGGTCTTCAGCCTGTGCTGCTGGTTGCAACTGCCGCTCTACTTTTTCTGGATGTACTGGATGAACCAAGGCAATGCCGTCTGGCTCGCCAGCGTCGCCTGCATGATCGTCGTTTACTACCACCTGACCGACTGGCGAATCGCCAGCGTGGGGATGGCGGGCGGGATCCTGCTCAGCTATCTGGTGGCCAGTCCGACACCACTGGCGGTACCCGATGGCTCGCTGGGCCTCGACCATCTGGTGGTGCTCGGGTTTGCCTGGGCCTCTTCGATCCTGCTCGGTGCTTCCAGCGCCAACCTGCGCCGCACCCGGCTGGTCAATGCCTTGAGCACCATGGCAGTGATGGCCCATGAGCTGCGCACACCACTGGCCACCGTGAACCTGATGGGCGACGTGTTGCGCACCCTGGCACGCAACGACATACCAGAAAACAGGGGGCGCAAGATCGACGACCTCGCCACCAGGCTGCAAACTTTGGTGCGCAGCATGAACCGGCAGATCGATACCCAGATATCCAACGCCCAGCTGATGCGCCTGCCGCGCGAGCAGACGCAGATCGAGGCGGTTGAACTGGTCAAAGAGGTGATCGACAACTACCCCTACCGGTCCTCCCGCGAGCGCGACTGCGTGAGGTTGCACGTTCAGAACGATTTTTCTTTCCTCGGCTCACGTGCCTTGTTCGTGCAGGTGCTGACCAACCTGCTCAAGAATGCGCTGCATTCACTGGCCTCGGCCAGCAACGCGCCCAAGCCGGGCGACCTGCGGCTTGATGTGGGCTTGCACCATGGCAGAGGCCGCATCGCGGTGTCCGACGATGGTGTCGGCATCGGCCGTGAGCAGCAGGCCCGCATCTTCGAACCCTTCTTCTCCACCCAGTCGGGCGTGGGGCACGGCCTGGGCCTGACCTTTTGCAAGAACGTGGTCGAGGCCGCGCACGGCAGCATCAGCGTGCATTCCGAGCCCGCCATGGGCGCCGTGTTCATGATCGATCTGCCGCTGCACAACCTGGCTTCCGCTGAGGTGCAGCGCCCCGCCTGAATCCCCTGCTTCACATGTCCCTCACCCTCTCCCTGTTCCACCGGCCCGGCAGCGTCCTGTTTCTCGATGACGACGCGGAGTACCTCGACATGCTGGGCATGGTGATGCCTGCGCATTGGCAGGTCGAGCTGTTTTCGCGGCCGGCAGCATTTGGCCGGCGCATGCAGGGTGAGCCGGCACGCTGGGAGGCAGATGCCGCGGCCCAGTTGCACATGATCGACCGCTGGCGCCAAGGCCAGCCACTGCTGCCGCAGATGCTGCGCTATTGGGCCGACCACCCGCAGCGCCACCAACTCGCCAAGACCTGTGTGATCGACTACGCCATGCCCGGCACCAACGGGCTGCAGGTGCTGGAGACACTGATCGACTGGCCAGGCTCACGCGTGCTGCTCACCGGCCAGGCCGACGAGCAGGTGGCGGTGCAGGCGTTCAACCAGGGGCTGATTGACCAGTTCGTGCCCAAGCAGGCGCGAGACATCACCCGGCTGCTGATGGGCGCGCTGCGCAAGCTGGGGCAGGCGGCGCACCCGCGGGTCAACACCCTGTGGCGCGCCACCCTGCGCTCAGCGCAGCAGTCGATCCTGCAGATCCCCTCGGTCGCCCAGGCGCTGCAGGCCTTCACTGAAAAGCACTGGGTGGAATACGTGGTGCTCGATCAGCCGTTTGGCCTGCTGGGCATGGACACCGAAGGGCGCTGTCATTGGCTGCAGCTGGAGCCGCTGGCGAGCCTCGGCGATCTGGCAGAGCTTGTCGGCTCGGCTGGCCTGGGGCTGGAGACGGTGCGGGCGGTGGAATCGGGCAAGCGGCTGGCGGCCATCGAACTGCATCAACAACTGAGTCTGCGCGGGCCGGTGCGTACCGCCCCAGCCATGCCCATGGGTGACGACGGCACCCTGTGCGCCGCCCTGTTCACGCTGGACACCGCCGATCTGCCCGCCCCAATTTGCCCCTACCGGCACTTCCTCGAATCCCAGGGCGGACGGGCCATTCACGACGATTGAGCAGCGCCAACCCGCGCCTTGCGCGCGATCGGCCAGTCCCACGGTTTCACGATCGGTGCAATCTCGCGCGCCACCAACTCCAGATGGTCCATCTCGGCGTCGGTCAGCGAGGCGTGCAGCGTGAGCCGCACCATGGTGCGGTTGCGGCTGGTGGCCGGCGCGCAGAACACCGCGCCGAACACCTCGCGCACCTCCAACTGGTCGCGCAGCACCATGGTGTCGGGCTCCGAGCCTGCCTCCAGCGCAATGATCTGCTCGGTGCCCTGGTGGATCGGGTAACCCATGTCGCTCAGACGCTCGCGCACACGCCGTGTGTGCGCCTGCAAGCGTTCGCGCTCGGCATCGCTCTGCCGGATCACCTCCAGCGTGGCACCCAGCGCGGCCACCTCGTGGGGCAGCAGGCAGGAACTGAACATGTTGGGGTAGCTGGTGCTCAGCACGTAGTTGCGCATGCTGGCTGGCACGGTGAGAAACCCGGCGCGCCCGGCAAAGGCCTTGGCCAGACTGGCGGTGATGAAGTGCACCCGGTGGCTCAGCCCCAGTGCCGCGCACAGGCCAGCGCCGTGCGGCCCATGGGTGCCCAGCGAATGCGACTCGTCCACCAGAATCATGCAGCCGTGTTTTTCGACCACCTCCACCATCTGCTCCAGCGGGCAGATCGCGCCGGTGGTGCTGTAGACCGAGTCCACCACCACGATGCCGGGGCCATGGCGCGAGATCAGGCGATCCAGATGGCCCGGATCGTTGTGTCGGAACGGGTGGGCGCTGGCACCCGCTCGGCGCGCGCCTTCCCAGAGCGAGGTGTGCGCCAGGCTGTCGAGGTAGATCACGGTCTGCTCATCGGCGATCGACTGCAACAAGCCCAGGTTGGCCGAGTAGCCCGACTGGCAGATCAGCCCGTCTTCTTTGCCCAGCATCTCGGCCAGCTTCAGTTCGAGCTGGCGCGCCGGGTGCGTATCGAGGATGAACACGCTGGACTGGATGGTGAACTCGGCGTCGCTCTTGAGGGACTCGGTCTGCGCGCGCACGATGTCCGGGTGGCCGGTGAGGCTCAGGTAGTCGTTGCCATTGAGGCGCACCGCACCCGGGCCGGCATCACGGCCGTGCAGCAGCGAGGTGCCGCTCCACAGTGTGTCCCAGCGGCTGGTGAATTCGCGCTGAATGCGCGCCGCAAGATGCGCCGACATGGCGGGATCAACGGCGTCCCGACTCGGCAAACATTCCTGAACCTTCATGGTGTTTTCCTTCAAAGAGGCAAAACTCCATTGAAAAAAAGAATTCGTGAAAAATCGCACGCACCCTGTCAGCTTTAGCAGGGGATATCACTCTTTAGACTTCGTTTTCCCTCGCGCCCGCCGATAAGGCGCCCCTGCAGCCAGAAGGGCCATGGTTTCTGCCGCTGCGCCGAAGCCCGCGCGCTCCTGCTGCCTCAGTGCTGCCGCCAGGGCAAGCCATGGTGGCGCCAGCCGCCGGTCTGGCCCCGGTGTGCCTTTGGATTCGGATCGCCTTCGAAGCCTTCGAGGATGTTGTAGGCCTCCAGACCCAGCTGCGTGGCGCGCTGGGCGGCAGCGATCGAGCGCACGCCGCTGCGGCACAACAGCACCAGTTTTTTGCCTTCCCCAGCAGCCTGCTGCACCGCCTGATCGAACTGCGGATTGAGCGCCATGCCCGGCCACTGCTTCCAGGCGACCGGCACCGCGCCAGGCACAAAACCGACCCACTCGCGCTCGGCGTCGGTGCGCACATCCACCAGCACCGCCTCGCCCGCCTGCACCCAGCGCCAGGCCAGCAGCGGCGAGACATCGCCCGCATAAGAGCCAGCCAAGCCGGCCTGCACCGGGCGCGGCTGCATCAGCAGGGCGCCGTCCAGGTCGTGCCGCAGGCCAGAACTCAGGTTGGCCGGTACCGCTTCGTCGATGCGCTTGGGGCGCGGCAGGTTCAGCGCATCCATGATGGCCACAAACTCGGCCTCGCTTTTGCCGGCGATGCGCGCATTGCCAGCTTTTTCTTCGCCAATGCTGGAATGGCGGCGCTCGTGGTAGTCGTGGCCAGGCCAGACGGTGGTGGCGGCTGGGAGCGCGAACAGCACGCGTGTGATGCTGGCGTATAGATCGCTGGCGCTGCCTGACTGGAAGTCGGTGCGGCCGCAGCCGTTGATCAGCAGGGTGTCGCCGGTGAACACATGTTCGCGCCAGACAAAGCTCATGCTGCCAGCGGTATGCCCAGGCGTGTGAAGGGCAAGCAAGGTCTCGCCGCCAAAACGCAGCGTGTCGCCATCGCTCAATTGCACGCCGGCTGTTCCAATGCCGCAACCCGCCGGCGCCGCGGTTTTGGCGCCAGCGAGCTCGGCCAGCTGGCCGGCACTGGTGATGTGGTCGGCATGGGCGTGGGTTTCCACCGCCCACACCAGCTTCAAGCCGTACTCGCGCAAGACCGAGAGGTCGCGCTCGATTTGTTCGTCGACCGGGTCGATGATGAGCGCCTCGCGGCTGACCTGGTCGAACAGCAGGTAGGTGCAGGTGCTGGAAGCGGGATCGAACAGCTGGATCGGTTTCATGGGTTGTGTGGCCGCACCGGTGCGGCATGAAAAAGAGAGCGAACGGGCTTGATGGCGATCGGACGCGCAGGACTGAAGGTCGCCCAGAACAGCTGCTCGACACAGCACGCTCCGCCACCCATGGGCGCATGGTTCCATTTTGCAGCGCCCAATGCCCAGACGCCAGTGACGGTGGACACGCCGGCGGTCCGCGCCCAGACCCCACAACGCAACGAACCGGGTTACCATTGACGTTTACGTAAACGTCAATTTGACGAAAACGAAAAGAATCGCATCAGCGAACCGCCACGAGACAAGCATGACCCGATCCGACGCCATCGCATTGCCGTTTCCGCTCGCCGCCATCCAGGCCGGCAAGGGCAGCCTGTGGAGCCATTGGCAATGGGGGGAAAACAAAGCCTCGCTGTCCGACTGGGATCCGAGCGCCAAGCCATTTTCCAAAGGCCAGAAAAGCGACGACAAGGCGGCGGTGGAACAACTGTCAATGGAGATTGACGCGCTACAAAACCTGTTTTTTGCCGACAGACGTTACAAGCTGCTGCTGGTGTTGCAGGGCACGGACACGGCTGGCAAAGACGGCGCGGTGCGCGGTGTGTTCGCTCGCACCAGCCCGCTGGGGGTTCACACGGTGGGCTGGAAAGCGCCGAGCGAGGTCGAGCGTGCACACGATTTTCTCTGGCGCATCCACCAGCGGATGCCCGGCGCGGGCGAGATCATGGTATTCAACCGCAGCCACTACGAAGATGTCTTGGTGCCGGTGGTCAACGGCCAGATCACGCCCGAGCAGACCCGCCAGCGCTACGCTCAGATCAACGCCTTCGAGCGCTTGCTGGCGGAGTCGGGTACCGTCATCCTGAAATGCCTGCTGCACATCAGCAAGGACGAACAGCGCGATCGCCTGCAGCAGCGCCTGGACGACCCAGCCAAACACTGGAAGTTCAGCCCGGGCGACCTGACCGTGCGAAGGCAGTGGGACGCTTACCGGGCCGCCAACGACGCGGCGCTGGCCGCCACCCACACCGCTTGGGCACCCTGGACGGTGGTGCCGGCCGACTCCAAAACTCACCGCAATCTGATGATCGGCACCCTGGTGCGCGACAGCCTCAAGGCGCTGAACCTGCGCTTTCCCCCGCAAGACCCGGCCCACGCGGGCTTGCGCGTCGAGTAAATCCATTCATCTCGCAAGGACCTCGCCATGACACAACTCTCCGCCGACTACCAAGCCCTGGCCAGCTACCGCCCGACGAACAAGGTGCGCTTCGTCACCGCCGCCAGCCTGTTCGACGGGCACGACGCCGCGATCAACATCATGCGGCGCATCTTGCAAGGCATGGGCGCCGAAGTGGTCCACCTGGGCCACAACCGGTCGGTGGACGAGGTGGTCACCGCCGCGCTGCAGGAAGACGCCCAGGGCATCGCGATCAGCTCCTACCAGGGCGGTCACGTGGAATATTTCAAGTACATGGTCGATCTGCTGCGCGAGCGCGGTGGTGAGCACATTCAGGTGTTTGGCGGTGGCGGCGGCGTGATCGTTCCGTCCGAAATCAACGAGCTGCAGGCGCATGGCGTGGCGCGCATCTACAGCCCGCAAGACGGCCAGCGCATGGGCCTGGCCGGCATGATCGGCGAGATGGTGATGCGCTGCGACAAAGACATCAGCGGCAACGCGCCGAAAAACCTGAGCGCGATTCAAGGCCACACCGAGATGAGCTGGCGGGCGTTGGCGCAGTTGATCACTGCGGTGGAAAACGGTGGCGCACAAGCTGAACTGCTGGAGACGCTGCGCAGCCAGGCGGCCCAGATCAAAACCCCGGTGATCGGCATCACCGGCACCGGCGGCGCGGGCAAGTCGTCGCTGACCGACGAAATCATCCGCCGCGTGCGGCTGGACCAGAACGACGCGCTGCGCATCGCGGTGATCTCCATCGATCCGTCGCGCCGCAAGAGCGGTGGCGCGCTGCTGGGCGACCGCATCCGCATGAACGCGATCAACCCCTGGCAGCAAGGCCCCCGCGTCTATATGCGCTCATTGGCTACGAGGGACACGAGCAGCGAAATCAGCGCCGCCCTGCCCGATGTGCTGGCCGCTTGCAAGGTGGCGGGCTTCGACCTCATCGTGGTCGAGACGTCGGGCATCGGCCAGGGCGACGCGGCCATCGTGCCTTACGTCGACGTGCCCATGTATGTGATGACGCCCGAGTTCGGCGCTGCCAGCCAGCTGGAGAAGATCGACATGCTCGATTTCGCCGAGTTCGTGGCGATCAACAAATTCGACCGCAAAGGCGCGCTCGATGCGCTGCGCGACGTGGCCAAACAGGTACAGCGCAACCGCGAGGCATTCACCGTGATGCCCGACACCATGCCGGTGTTCGGCACCATGGCCGCGCGCTTCAACGACGACGGTGTGACCGCGCTGTACCAGGCGCTCAAGCGCCGCCTGATTGAGCTCGGCCTGCCGCTGACCGAGGGCAAACTGCCGGTGGCGAATGTGCGCCACAGCACCAACCAGACGCCCATCGTGCCGCCAGCGCGCACCCGCTACCTGGCCGAGATCACCGACACGGTCCGCGGCTACAAGAAGCGCTCCCGCGCCCAGGCGCGGTTGGCGCGCGAAATCCAGCAACTGCGCGAAGCCGCGCGCATGCTCGCGGTCGACAAACCGACACGCACCAAGGCCGCCGAAGCCGCCATCGACCTGGCCCAGGAACGCGAACTGCAACAAGACGCCGACGCGCGCAAGCTGCTGTTGCAGTGGCCCGACATGCAAAAAGCCTACGCGGGCGACGAGTACGTGGTGAAGATCCGCGACAAGGAAATCCGCACCGCGCTCACCAGCAAAAGTCTCTCGGGCACGGTGATCCGCAAGGTGGCGTTGCCCACCTACGAGGACCACGGAGAGATCCTCAAGTGGCTCATGCTCGACAACGCGCCGGGCAGCTACCCCTACACCGCAGGCACCTTTGCCTTCAAGCGCGAAGGCGAAGACCCGACCCGCATGTTCGCCGGCGAGGGCGACGCATTTCGCACCAACACGCGCTTCAAATTGCTGAGCGAAGGCATGCCAGCCAAGCGCCTTTCGACCGCCTTCGACTCGGTCACGCTCTACGGCAACGACCCCGATCCGCGCCCCGACATCTACGGCAAGGTCGGCAACTCGGGTGTGAGCATCGCCACGCTGGACGACATGAAGGTGCTTTACGGCGGGTTCGATTTGTGCGCCCCGGCCACCTCGGTCTCGATGACGATCAACGGCCCGGCGCCGACGATCCTGGCGATGTTCATGAACACCGCGATCGATCAAAACCTTGAAAAATTCAAAGCGGACAATGGCCGCGATCCCACCGACACCGAAGCCGCCAAGATCAAGGAGTGGGTGCAAGCCAACGTGCGCGGCACGGTGCAGGCCGACATCCTGAAGGAAGACCAGGGCCAGAACACCTGCATCTTCTCCACCGAGTTTTCGCTCAAAGTCATGGGCGACATCGCCGAGTATTTTGTGCACCACGACGTGCGCAATTTCTACTCGGTGAGCATCAGCGGCTACCACATCGCCGAGGCTGGCGCCAACCCAATCAGCCAGCTCGCTTTCACGCTCTCCAACGGCTTCACCTTCGTAGAGGCGTATCTCGCGCGCGGGATGCACATCGACGACTTCGCGCCCAACCTCTCGTTCTTCTTCAGCAACGGCATGGACCCGGAATACACCGTGCTCGGCCGCGTGGCGCGCCGCATCTGGGCGGTGGCGATGAAGGAAAAGTACGGCGCCAATGAGCGCTCGCAAAAGCTCAAGTACCACGTGCAGACCAGCGGGCGCAGCTTGCACGCGCAAGAGATCCAGTTCAACGACATCCGTACCACGCTGCAGGCGTTGATCGCGATCTACGACAACTGCAACAGCTTGCACACCAACGCGTTTGACGAAGCCAT
>JBBSDB010000122.1:0-10319 GCA_038249735.1 Burkholderiales bacterium | reverse complement strand
CCACCTCGCCCGCACTGTTGCGCAGCACAATCTCGCGCGCGGTCCGGTTGATCGCCTGCTCACGCTGCCCATCCAGTGCCATCTGCCACAACCCCCCCACCGCCAGCGCCAGCAAACCCACCGCCACCACGATCGCCAGCCAGATGCGCAGGTACAAGCGCTGACCGAGCAGGCCTTTCATGTGGCGCGCCGGGGATCACTGTTTGGCAAACACATACCCCACGCCCCGCACCGTGAGGATGCGTTTGGGCTCCTTGCTGTCTTCCTCGATGGCGTTGCGGATGCGCCCAATGTGCACATCGATGCTGCGGTCAAAAGCGTCCAGTTCGCGCCCGCGGACCGCTTCCATGATCTGGTCGCGGGTGAGTACCCGGCCAGCCCGCTCAGCCATGGCCACCAGCAGATCGAACTGGTAAGAGGTGAGTTCGCACAGCTTCTCGTCCACCTGCACCGTGCGGGCGTCGCGATCGATCTCCAGCGAGCCGAAACGCAGCACCGGCGTGCTGCGGGTGACCGACGTGGGGCCCGCGTCGCCGCGCCGGCGCAGCACCGCGCGAATGCGCGCCAGCAGCTCGCGCGGCTCGAAGGGCTTGGGCAGGTAATCGTCGGCACCGATCTCCAGGCCGATGATTCGGTCCATCGGATCGCCCTTGGCGGTCAGCATGATCACCGGCACCCGGCCCAGGTTGCCGGGCAGCGCGCGGATGCGCCGGCACACCTCCAACCCGTCAATGCCGGGCATCATCAGGTCGAGCATCACCAGCTCCGGCATCACCAGCGGTAACTGCTCCAGACCCGCTTCGCCATCGGCCGCATGGGTCACCGCATAGCCCGACTGGCCGAGGTAGTCCACCACCATCTGTGCCAGACGGCTGTCGTCTTCGATCATCAACAGGGAGGGGGTCGTGCTCATGTTTTTCCGTGTGGGGCAGGTCGACTTGACACCATGGAGGGTGCATGTGAATGCTGTGTGTCGGGCGCGTGTGGTTCGGTGAAGTCAGGTGTCTGGATCGCTCGAACTCCTGCTGGATGGCGGCGGCGCCACGCGCGTCGCCAGCCACACCAGCAGCAACACCGGCAGCCCCAGGAAGGCGGTGGCGGTGAAGAAGGTGGCGTAGTCGTAGGCGTCGACAAACACGCCCGAGAAGCCGGCCAGCCATTTGGGGGCGAGCAGCATCATGGAGCTGAACAGCGCGTACTGTGTAGCCGAGTACTGCACATTGGTCAGACTGGAGAGGTAGGCAATGAACGCGGCCGAGGCCACGCCAGCGCTCAGGTTGTCGGCCGAGATCACCGCGATCAGTGCGGTCACGTCGTGACCATGGCCGGCCAGCCAGGCAAACAACAGGTTGCTTGCCGCCGACAACAACGCGCCCAGCATCAGCACCCGCATCACGCCCAGGCGCATGGAGAGCGCGCCGCCGATGAACGCGCCGACCAGAGTCATGATGATGCCGTAGACCTTGGTGACCGCGGCCACCTCGTCTTTGGTGTAACCCATGTCCACATAAAACGGGTTGGCCATGATGCCCATCACGATATCGCTGATGCGGTAGGTACCGATCAGCGCCAGGATCAGCAGCGCTTGCTTGCCGTAGCGCTTCAGAAAATCGACAAACGGCTCGACCAGCGCGCTCTTCAGCCACTCGGCCGCGTTGCGCGCCGGGGGCAGTTCGATGCGCATCGGCTCGCGGGTGAACAGCACCGTGAGCACGCCCACCAGCATGCTGGCCGACATCACCAGATACGCGGTGGTCCAGGCCGCCTGCTGGTACAACACGCCGGGCGCTGCACCCACGGCCCCCACCGAAGGCGCCACCTCGGCGCGCGCAGCCAGCCACAACACGCCGGCGCCGGCCCAGATCATCGCCACGCGGTAACCGGTCTGGTAGGTCGCGGCCAGCGCGCCCTGGTGGTTGGCGTCGGCCGATTCGATACGAAACGCATCGAGTGCGATGTCTTGTGTGGCCGAGGCAAATGCCACCGCCAGCGCGCACCACACCACCAGCGTGAGCTGGCTGCGCGGATCGGCCAGCGCCATGCCCACCAGCGCCGCCATGATGGCGAACTGCGACAGCAGCAGCCAGCTGCGGCGACGGCCCATGGCGCGGGTGATCAGCGGAATCGGCAACCGGTCCACCAGCGGCGCCCAGCACCACTTGAAGCCGTAGGCCAGACCCACCCAGCTCAGGTAGCCGATGGTGGCGCGGTCCAGCCCCGCTTCGCGCAGCCGGAAACTGAGCGTGCCCAGCACCAGCAGCAGCGGCAGGCCAGCGGAAAAACCCAGCGCCAGCATGCGCAGACTGGCCGGCTCCAGGTAGACGCGCAGCGTGTCGCCCCAACTGGGTTGCTGTGGCGGTGCTGCGCCTGGCGGCGTGGCGCTTGGGTGGGGAATGGGGGGGTTCTCGGGTGACATGAAACGGTGAGGACGTGCAGCAGTGCGCGGCTTTCTCTATTATTGATGCATGTGTTTGCTCTGCGATTTCAAAATTAAGTCCGCCTCAACAGCCGCGCCACGTGAGGGTATGTGGTCGGCTCGGCGCGCTTTCCTGCTCGCCGGCGCCGCGTCGGCAACCGTGGCGGCCCTCCCTGCCTCCGCACAGGTCGATGTGGGCCGATCGTCGTCCGTGCGCCAGTTGGTGCCGGCAGCCGAACTGGAAAAAGCCGCCGCGCAGCAGTATGAACAGATGATGGCCGAGGCGCGCAGCAAGGGCGTGCTCATGGGAGACGGCAATCCGCAACTGCGACGCCTGCGCGCCATGGCCAACCGGCTGACCCCCCATGCAACAGCCTGGAACGACCGCGCGCGCAGCTGGCGCTGGGAAGTCAACCTGATCAACAGCACGCAGATCAACGCGTTTTGCATGCCCGGCGGCAAGATCGCGTTCTACACCGGCATTCTTGACAAACTCAAGCTGACAGACGACGAGTCGGCCATGATCATGGGCCACGAGATGGCCCACGCCCTGCGCGAGCACGCACGCGAGCGCTTGGCCAAAACGCAAGCGACCGGCATGGGGCTGAGCGTTCTTTCGCAGTTGTTTGGGCTGGGCGATCTGGGCAACGTGGCAGCCAACCTGGGCACCCAATTGCTCAGCCTTCGCTTCAGCCGCGACGACGAAACCGAGGCCGATCTCGTGGGCCTGGAGCTGGCCGCCCGCTCCGCGTTTCAACCTGCGGCCAGCGTGAGCCTGTGGCAGAAAATGGCGCAGGCCAACAGCAACGGTGGACCGGCCTTTCTCTCCACCCACCCCACCGGCCCGGATCGCATTCGCCAACTGCAGGCCAATGTGCCCAAGGTGCAAGGGCTGTACGAGCAAGCGCGGCGAGGTTAAGCCCACCCCCATCGACTGGCTTCAGCGGTCCCGCACGTGGGGATTCGAACGGCGCTCCTCCCCAAACGTGCTCTCCGGGCCATGACCAGGAATGAACACCGTGTCATCGCCCATCGGCCACAGGCGCTCGCGAATGCTGCTGGTCAATTGTGCGTGGTTGCCCTGGGGGAAATCGGTGCGGCCGATGCTGCCGGCGAACAGCACATCACCCACAAAGGCGCGTTTCGCTTCGGCTGAATGGAACACCACATGCCCCGGCGTGTGGCCCGGGCAGTGGCGCACATTCAGCGTGCAATGCCCGATCTGCACCGTGTCGCCATCGGCGAGCCAGCGGGTGGGTGTGAAATGCCCGGCGGGTGGGAAGCCGAACATGGCGCTCTGCTGCGGCAGGCCGTCGATCCAGAACTGGTCGCCGGGGTGCGGGCCGATGATGGGCAGGCGCAAGTGCTCGGCCAGTTCGGCTGTACCGCCTGCGTGGTCGATGTGGGCGTGAGTAAGCCAGATGGCTTTGAGCGTGAGGCCGAGGCGCTTGACCTCAACCAGCAATCGATCCAGGTCACCGCCGGGGTCGATGATGGCGGCATCCATGGTCTCGTCGCACCAGACGATGGAGCAGTTTTGGGCAAAGGCGGTGACGGGGACGGTGAGGTACTTCAGCATGGCGAGGCCGACGGGCTGGGGCAGGCCCGCACTGTACCCCAGCCATGGGTGAAGAGCCGGCGGCGCGTTTGTGGACCGGTCAGGCAGCCCGCGCCATCGGCCACTCGTTGACCGGGCGCAGCATCTGGCGCTGCAGCCCCCAGTGCTCGACCGCCGCGTTGAGCACGATCGCCTCGCCCTCGGCCACATGCCCGTCGGCTTCGGCCAGCTGCAGGCAAAGATGCAACACCCGCAGGCGCAACGCTGGCTGCGTGATTTGCCCCATGAGGCTGGCGAGTTCGCGCTCGTCAAGCGGGCAGACGTCAGACCAGTTCAGCTGCGGGCTTCGCAGCAGGTCTTGGCAGAAGTCCTTCATGACCAGATGCGGCGCCTCTTGCGACAAGTTGAGCTGCTCGTGCACTTTGAGATCGTCGAGGCGCTGCAGCTCGGCCTCGCCGATCTCACCATCGGCCACCAAGGTGAGCGCAACGATGCAGGCGGCTGCTTGCGGGCTGTTGATGGCGTGGTTCTGCATGAATCGTCTCCTGAAAAGTCCCCGCAAA
Organism: Burkholderiales bacterium; assembly: GCA_038249735.1. Lineage (GTDB taxonomy): Bacteria > Pseudomonadota > Gammaproteobacteria > Burkholderiales > Burkholderiaceae_C > Hydrogenophaga. Next base: position 5,782 of record JBBSDB010000122.1, on the reverse strand, counting down.
GGGACGGTCTGCCCACTGCGCAACGGACCTCATGGCAGATCAGGCCAGTTGCACAAACGAAACACTTGCTTTTTGCACCTTAGGGCGCAGAACAGGGCTCACCAAGCAGGCTGTGGCGAAAAGCCGCATCGAAAAATCGGGAGCACTTGCAGCCCCGGTATCCAGAAAGTTGGCAACCTGCTCGAATTGAAAATCTTCATTTGTCGATGCGTTCATTCGAGAACGGCTGCTTTTTCACGAACGTCCCGTCGCGGACATTGCCCACACCTCAACCTCCAAATGGAGCTCACATGGACATGCAATTTCGTTCCCCCGATCCCGAAGGCAGCTTGTGGCGGAAGCGCTGCCTGGAGCGCATGCGCCGCGCGCTGCGACGCATGCATGGCGTGGTGGTGCAGGTGCGCGTGCGGCTGGAAGACATCAACGGCCTCGAGGGCGGCGTGGACAAGCGCTGTCTGGTGGAGGTGGCCGTGGTCGGACAGGAGCCGGTGGCGGTGACCGCCACCGCGCGCTCTTGGCAAAGCTCGATCGAAGCCGCTGCCACCGTCCTGCGCCAGCGCCTGATCAGCCGGCGCTCGCGCCTGGCACAGAGCGCACGGACGGCCGCCGTCCAGTCTCGCAAGCAACCAGCCGGGGCCAATGGCGCGCGCCTGCCGCTGCGGCTGCAGCCCACCGCCTGACCCTTCAGCGACTCCCCAAGGCTCTCGCATGGAGATTGCGCTCTGGATCCTCGCTGCGGCTGCGGTGCTGTTCGGTCTGGCTGGGCTGGTGCTGCCCCTGCTGCCAGGCACACCCTTGCTGCTGGGCGGGCTGTGGCTCGCCGCGTGGTTGGGCGATTACGCTCAGGTGGGCATACCGGTATTGCTGGTGCTGGCGCTGATGGCGGCTGCAGCCTGGGGCGTGGACTACCTCGCGGCGGTGATGGGTGTGAAGCATGTGGGCGCGAGCGGGCAAGCCATGGCGGGCGCCGGCGCCGGGGCGTTGCTGGGTATTTTCGGCGGGCTGCCCGGGCTATTGATCGGGCCGATTGAAGGGGCCATGGCCGGCGAGTGGGTGGCGCGGCGCAACCCCGCGCAAGCCACCCGCGCCGGGCTGGCGGCCGGCCTGAGCTTTCTGCTGGCGGCGGTGGTGAAGCTGGGCATTGGTCTGGCAATGGTCTTGGGGTTTGGCTTGGCCTACCTGATCTGAGGAAAGCTCACGTCGCCCGCAGGCGCTTGGCGCGGCAAAGCGTTGCGGCGCGTACCATGGCCCCATGAAAATCGGCGAGTTGTCCAGCACCACCGGTGTGCCCATCGACACCATCCGTCACTACGAGCGCGAGGGCCTGCTGCCCGAGCCGGCGCGCTCTGAGAGCAACTACCGCCACTACAGCGCGGAACATGGCCAACGGCTCTCGTTCATCCGACATTGCCGCGGGCTGGACATGACGCTGGACGAGATCCGCGTGTTGTTGCGCTTCAAGGACGCGCCCAGTGCCGACTGTGGCGAGGTCAATGCGCTGCTCGACGAACACATCGGCCATGTGGCGCAACGGGTGCGCGAGCTGCGGGCGCTGGAGAAGCAACTGCGCGAGCTGCGCGACACCTGCCGCAACGTGCAGGACGCCGAGCATTGCGGCATCCTGAACCAGCTCGACACCATGGCCAGCGGCGAGTTGCCGCCTTCGATCACCACCGGCCATGTGCACGGAACGCACAGCGGCGGCCCGACGCGGGCACCAGCTGCTCGCAAGGCCTGACGCAGATCGTCCGCGCCGAATGTCTCGGCCTCGGGCGGCTTGAGCAACGCCTTGACCCAGGGTGGGCTCGACGCAGCACTTCACCGTATCTTTCAAACGTCGCGAACAGGGCGTGCTGGCAGCATCAAAGACGACGGGGGCAGCGTCGGTGGTGGCGGCGGTTGAATAAGGGGAATGGGTCGGGGTGCTGGCAAGGGCATGGGGTTTCTCCATCCAACAAGCAAACGTGTTGGAACCCGAACCACCATCAGGCTGCCAGCAGCGCGCTTGCCAGACAAGACCGCTTTGGCTCGGCACTGTGGCGCGCAGAACCGGCCATCGCCAGCGTCGCAAGCCCGTGCCCGCAACTGCGGTTGCCCCAGGCTGCCAGGCTGGCCCACATACCGACACGAAGGCCTGCGGCATCGCGGCTTTGCTACCCTGTTGCAGCCCCGTCTCCGCCGTTTTTATTCCCCAACCATGCGCACTCCGTCCTCCATTGCCTGCGCCACTGCTGCTGTTGCCACTGCCGTGCTGTGTGCTGCACCAGCGGCCGCTCAGCAAGCCCGCACTGCCCTGCATGCCGCTGTCGAGCAGCAAGACCTTGGCAAACTGCAGGCGCGGCCAGCCAGCCATGGCCGCACTGCTGCGCGCGGCGGGCGGGCGCTGAATCTCGCTTTTGCCCGTGTTTCGTTGTTTCTTTTTCAAGGAATGATTGCCATGCCCGACCATGTTTCCTTCATGCGTGAAGCCGTGCAGCTGGCGCAAAACAACCGCGCCCAAGGCGCGCACCCCTTCGGCGCTGTGCTGACCCAGGGTGGTGAGCACGTTGCCATCGGGGTGAACGAGGTGAAGCAAAACTGCGACCCCACCAGCCACGCAGAAATACAGGCATTGCGCGCTGCCGGCGCCGCCCTGGGCCAGACGCGCCTGGACGGCTGCGTGGTCTATGCCAGTGGTTACCCCTGTCCGATGTGCCTGGCCGCCATGGTGGCCTGCGGTATCAAAGCGATCTATTACGCCTTTGACAACGCAGAAGCTGCGCCTTTCGGCATGTCCAGCGACCCGACCTACGCCGCTCTGGGCATGGAGCCCAAGCCCACGCCGATGCCGATCATCCGCATCGACACCGGGGTCACGGCGGCGCAGCTGTACGGCGACGCGTCCACCAACGCCAGCTGACAGGCTGACCGACCGCATGGGTTCCGCCTCGCCTGCCACCGCCACGCCCACTGCCGGCGCACCCGCGCGCCGAGGCCTGTGGCTGGCGGTGGTGGTGCTGACAGCGCTGAACCTGCGCCCGTTTCTGTCAGCGATTGGCCCACTGACAAACGACATCATTGCCGCCACAGGGCTGGACTTGCGGGGCATGGCATGGCTCACCTTGCTGCCGATGCTGCTGATGGGCCTGGGGGCGTTGTTCGGTCCGGCGCTGCAACAGCGCCTGGGGGCACGTCGGGTGCTGTTGGGCGCGCTTGCCGTGCTGGCCGCTGGTTCCGCGTTTCGCGCCTGGGCACCGGGCGGCGCTGCGCTGATAGCCACCGCCGCCGTGTGCGGTCTGGGTGTGGCCTTTGTTCAAGCGGTGTTTCCGGGCGTCATCAAACACCAGTTTCCGGGCCAGGTGGCGCCCGTCATGGGCCTGTATTCGGCCGCGCTGATGGGCGGCGGCGCGCTGGGTGCGCTGCTCACGCCGCTGGCTGCGCAGGACGGCGCCTGGCGCGGTGCACTGGCCTGGTGGGCGCTGCCGGTGTTGGCCGCGCTGCTGCTGGCCTGGCGCGCGCTGCCCCGCACCTCACAGACAAATGCCTCGCCAAGCGGCCCCAGCCCCACGCGCTGGATGCTGCGCCGCCCGCGCACCTGGTTGCTGATGCTCTGCTTTGGATTGGTCAACGGCGGCTATGCCTCGGTGGTGGCGTGGCTGGCACCGTTCTACCAGTCGCACGGCTGGAGCGCGGCGGCCAGCGGCTCGCTGGTGGCGCTGCTGTCGGTGGCACAGGCCGCCATGGCGCTGCTGCTGCCGCTGCTGGCCGCCCGCCAGCGCGATCGCCGGCCCTGGCTGTGGCTCTCGCTCGCCCTGCAGGCCGCCGGTTTTGCCGCGCTGGTGCTGTGGCCCGACCTGGCGCCGCGCACCTGGATGCTGATACTGGGCGCGGGGCTGGGCGGCTCGTTTGCGCTCAGCATGGTGGTGGCGCTTGACCACCTGCCCGACCCGGCGCAGGCCGGCGCGCTGAGCGCGCTGATGCAGGGCGGCGGCTTCATGCTGGCCGCCGCCGCGCCCTGGGTGATGGCTGCGCTGCACGGCACCAGCGGCAGCTTTGCCACGGGCTGGCTGGCGCACCTGGCCTGCATTGCGCTGGTGGCGGTGCTGACCGGGCGCTTTGCGCCGCGGCATTACGCGAAAGTGATGGACGCGCCGGCAGCATCTTGACGCCCATCACGAGCGCCGCAACACCTCGGCCTCGGGCCGCTTGAGCAGCGCCTTGAGCCAGGGTGGCTCGAAATGACGCTCCACGGTGATCGCGTAAAAACTCTCGTGCAGGTCGGGCACCACCGCGTATTCCACCAGCGCGCCGCTTTTCAGCTCGTCTTGCACCACCACCGTGGGCAGCAGCGCCACCCCGCCCGAATCGCGCGCGAGCAGGCGCAGCAAGGCCATGTCGTCGACCTCCGCGCGCAGCGTGTAGCGAATGCCGAGCTGGTCGCTCAGCAGATCAAAACCCGCGCGAATGTCACTGCCCTGCCCGGGCAGCAGCAACGGCACCGACGCCAGATCGTCCGGGAAGCGAAACGCCCGCCGACTTTTGCGCGGTGGCCCCACCAGGCTGATCGGCTGGCGCGCAATGCGCCGGCAACGCCAGGGATCGTCGGCACTGCTGTGCACCCGCTGGTTGGACAGCACGATATCCACTGTGTGCACCCGCAGGCGCGCCAGCAGCTCGGTGAGGCTGCCCGATTGCAGCACCAGCTCCACGTCGGTGCGCGCCAGCAAAGGGCTGAGGAAGTTCTCCTGGAAATTGCGTGACAGCGTGGCGACCGCGCCGATGCGCATCACCTCGCGCTCCATGCGGCGCCCGTCGCGCAGCAGAGCCATCAATTCGGCGCCCGAGGTGAAGATGGACTCGGCGTAGCTCAGCGCAAGTTGTCCGGCTTCGGTGAGCACCAGCGTGCGCCCCTGGCGTTCGAACAGCGCCTGGCCCAACTGCTCTTCAAGCTGCTTGATCTGCGTGGAGAGCGCCGACTGCGACACATGCAGCCGCGCCGCTGCACGCGTGAGGTTGCCCTCTTTGGCGACCGCCCAGAAATAGTGGAGGTGGTGGTAATTGAGGCGTTGCATAGGGATAAATGGTTCCTTAAAACAGAACGCTTTGTCAACAACAATGAATTTTACGGAATCAAAGAACGGGAGCAAAGTCTCGCTATCCCACTTTTCTGGGCACTGCGCCATCCACAGCGCGTTCATTTCCCGCACCCGCCGGTGCTCACAACAAACCGCCGTCTCATGACCCAAGCCCTTTTGCCCTCACTCCCGCTCGGTCAGGCCTTGCTGCTGCTCGCACCGATCGCCACCCTCGCTCTGGCCGCGCTGGCGGCTTCTCGCAGCACCTCACCGGCGTGGGGTTTGGCGCGCGGCGCCAGCTCGGCCACCCTGTTGCTCAGCCTGGCCAGCGCGCTGATGCTGGCGTTTGCCCAGCCTGGGCAGGCCTGGGGTTTGAGGATTGACGCGATCGGTGCCACCGTGCTGCTGCTGGTGAGCTTCGTGGGCTGGTGCATCGTGCGCTACTCGCAAACCTACCTGGCTGCCGAGCAGGGCGAGGCGCGTTACGTGTCTTGGTTGCTGGCCACGCTGGCGGCGGTGGTGGTGGTGGTCACCAGCAACCACCTGCTGCTGACCGCGCTGGCCTGGATGGCGACCAGCTTCGCACTGCACCGGTTGCTCACCTTCTTCTCGGAGCGGCCTGCGGCCCAGGTGGCCGCACACAAAAAATTCATCGTTGGCCGGGTGGCCGACGGCTGCATGCTGGCCGCCACTGGCCTGCTGTACGCCGCCTTCGGCACCCTGCAGAT
>JBBSDB010000121.1:0-10319 GCA_038249735.1 Burkholderiales bacterium | reverse complement strand
CTTGCGCACGGCGGCATTGAAGGCGGCGGCCACCAGGTCTTCCAGCATGTCCTTGTCGTCGGCCAGCAGGCTGGGGTCGATGGTGACGCGCTTCACATCGTGCTTGCAGGTCATGAGCACCTTCACCAGGCCCGCGCCCGATTCACCGGTGACCTCGATGAAAGCCAGTTCGTCCTGCGCCTTCTTCAAGTTGTCCTGCATCGCCTGCGCCTGCTTCATGAGACCGGCGAGTTGTCCTTTGTTGAACATGGGAAATCCTTGTAAGTGAAAGAAGTGAAAAGTGCCATCAGCGAGCCGACGCCGGGCCGCCCCATGTCGGCTCAGCCCCCTCGGGGGGCAGCGACCCGCGAAGCGGCGAAGCGTGGGGGCCTGGTTTCAGCGTGCCTGGCACGATTTTGCCGCCAAAGTCGCGCACCATGGTTTGCACAAAGGGATCGTCCAGAATCAGCCGCTCGGCCTCCCGCTGGCGGCGTTCGGACATCAGCACCAGGCGGCGCGCAGGCGAGTCCCTCACCGGGCCCACTTCCACGGCGAGTTCGATAGCGTGCCCATGAGCGTGCAAGGCCGCGCGCAGCCGCTCGCAGCTACCGCCTTGGATGAGCGACTCGCGCTCCACGCGCAACAGCCATCGGCTGGTATCCCGCGCCACCAGTTGCGATTGCAGAGCCAGCTCACGCGCCAGTGCAGCGATTGCCTCTGCCTGCACCAGAGCCTGCACCGTCTCTAGCCAGAAATCGCCATCAGGATTGGGCGTGATCTCGTTCGTGCCGACCGCTTGCTGAGCGTCTTGCCGCTGATCCAGCCGCTCGGAATAGCCAGGATCGCGCACCGGCAGCGCATGTACCTCCCGGGCAGGAGCCGGTTTGCGCGCGCGCGATGTGGCCGCCGTATCAGAGGCATCCTCCCAAGGCGGCGGCGATGGTGCGGCGTCGGGGTCTTCGGTCACATTGACCCACGGCTCGCCAGTACCAGGAGAAGGCACCGGGGCGGCGGTGTGAGCCGGCTGGTTGGGTGCGGCTGGCTTGGCGCGCACAGCGGGCATGGCGGCAGTCGCGGCGACAGTGACCGGGCTGGGCGTTGTGACCAAAGGAACCGGAGCGTGCAGCGGAGCTGGAGCTCGCGCCGCAGAGGCCGAGGCAGCCGGCGGCTTCTCAGGCCCGGATTTCAGGTTTTTTTTTTCCGCCGTTGTCATTGGGGCACCTGCGGGCTTGAACGCCAGCAGCCGCAGCAACACCATGGACAGCGCGGCGTATTCGTCGGGAGCCAGGCCAAGCTCGGCGCGACCGTGCAAGCACAGGCTGTAGAGCAGTTGCGTCTCGTCGGCCGGCAGGATCTGGGCGAGGCGCGCGATCTCGGGCTCGTCGGGGTCGTCGCTCTCAGCGGGGCGCCCGGGCACTGCCTGAAGCACCGCCATGCGCTGCAGCAAGCCAGTCATTTCTTCAAGCGTGGAAGCGGCGTTGAGACCGTTGATTCGCAGTGTGTCGATCGTTTCCATAAGAGCGGCGCCATCGGCGTGCGCGAGCGCATCGATGAGCCTCAACACATGCGAGCGGTCGACCGCACCCAGCATCTGACGCACCGCCGTTTCCTGCAACTGCCCATTGCCAAACGCAATGGCCTGGTCGGTGAGTGAGAGCGCATCGCGCATGGAGCCGCGGGCGGCCCGCGCGATCAGGCGCAGCGCCTGCACCTCGGCCGCTACATCCTCGGCCTGCAACACCTGCACCAAATGCGACAGCACCGTCTCAGGTGCCATGGGCCGCAGGTTGAACTGCAAGCAGCGCGAAAGAACGGTAACCGGCACCTTTTGCGGATCGGTCGTGGCCAGCACAAACTTCAGATACTCGGGCGGCTCTTCTAAGGTCTTCAACATCGCGTTGAACGCGGTGTTGGTCAGCATGTGCACTTCGTCGATCATGAAGACCTTGAAGCGCCCCTGCACCGGCTTGTAGACCGCTTGTTCCAGCAGCGACTGCACCTCGTCCACGCCCCGATTGGAGGCTGCGTCGAGCTCGGTGTAATCCACGAAGCGGCCGGCATCGATATCGGTACAGGCTTGGCACACGCCACACGGCTCGGCCGTGATACCGCCCTGCCCGTCCGCGCCCAGGCAGTTAAGCGACTTGGCCAAGATGCGCGATACCGTTGTCTTGCCCACACCGCGCGTGCCGGTAAAAAGATACGCGTGGTGCAGCCGCCGGCTGGTGAGGGCGTTCGACAAGGCCTGCACGACATGCGACTGGCCCACCATTTCCGCGAAATTGCGCGGTCGGTATTTGCGGGCCAGGACGACGTAAGACATGCACTGGATTCTAAGCGTCGCCTCCGGGCTGCCCGTCACTGCAGAGGGCCCGATGGCCTACAATCGAACGTGACGGGCCTTCCCGCATGGTGAAGCGGCCAACCGGGTCAGGTGGGGAACCAAGCAGCCCTAACTGTGGAGTCAGTGCCGGGGTCAAGGCTCGTCACCCTATTCTGATTTTCTTTTTTAGCTCAGTGTTCTGAGCCCGGTCAAGGGCTGTCAGTCACTCCCTTTTTCACTTTCCTTTCTCACTTTCTCGAACGAGTACCGTTAGGATACGAAGATCTGGATCAGGTGAAGGGTCTGTCCCTTCGAGGCTACCGGCGAGAAGCTGATTCGGGTGACCTGATGAGGGCTCAGTTTTCGACCCGTGCAAGAAAAAGCCGGCCTTCTCAAGCCGGCTCTTTGCTGGGCTGACGAACAGCCTGACCTCCTCAGTTTTGTTGCTCAGCCACCTGCTGGGCGGTGGGTGGCACGATGGCACCGATGATGTCGGCCATGGTGATCACGCCCAGGTGTTTGCCCTTGGATGTCACCACGTTGGCGGCATCTTTGCTCTCTACACTGAGCAGGCGAGCGGCCTCCTCAATCACCAGACTCGGATCTACATCGGGGCCCTCCACCCGCGCGACAGGTTGCATGAGCGTGCGGCAGCGGATCACGCGGCCGCGGTTGACATCGCGCACAAAGCTCTCGATGTAGTCGTTGGCTGGCTTGAGCACGATCTGCTGGCCGGTGCCCTGTTGCACCACTTCACCGTCGCGCAAAATCGCGATCCTGTCGCCCAGACGCAGTGCTTCGTCCAGATCGTGGGTGATGAAGACAATGGTTTTGCCAATCTCCTGCTGCAAATCCAGCAGCACGCTTTGCATGTCGCTGCGGATCAGCGGATCAAGCGCAGAAAACGCCTCGTCCATGAGCAGAATCGGCGCGTCGTTGGTCAGCGCGCGCGCCAGACCCACGCGCTGCTGCATGCCGCCGGAGAGCTGATTCGGGTAATTGCTCTCGGAGCCCTTGAGCCCGACGCGCTCAACCCACTGAATGGCTCGCGCGCGGCGCTTCTTGCTGGCAATGCCCTGCGCTTCCAGACCGTACTCGGCGTTCTCCAGCACGGTGTAGTGCGGGAACAGCGCGAACTTTTGAAACACCATGGCCGTCTGCTCACGCCGAAACTTGAGCAGCTCGGCGTGGTTCATCTTGACCACATCCTGCTCGCCCACCAGCAACTCGCCTGCGGTCGGGTCGATCAGGCGATTGATGTGGCGGATCAGCGTGCTCTTGCCGGAGCCTGAGAGTCCCATCACCACCTGAATACCGCCTGCGGGCATGTCGATGTTGATGTCGCGCAGGCCCAAGACGTGGCCATGCACGTCACGCAATTCCTGCTTGGTCATGCCGTTTTGCACCGACTCCAGGAATTTCTCCGGCGTGGGTCCGAAGATTTTGTAGAGCTTGCGCACCGAGATACCGACGCTGGACGACGCAGCGCCGGTCGCTTGAGCCGCAGCTGCTGGCGATGCGGTGGATGCCGAGGAGTCGGCCAATGTGCGATGGGTGACGGGTGTTTCAGCCATGGACCACCTCCAGATGTCGTTGCAGCCGCTTGCCATAGGCTTGCGACACGCGGTCAAAAATGATGGCAATGCCCACAATGGCCAAGCCATTGAGCACACCCATGGTGAAGTACTGGTTGGAGATGGCTTTGAGCACCGGTTGTCCCAGGCCTTGCACACCGATCATGGAAGCGATCACCACCATCGCCAGCGACAGCATGATGGTCTGGTTCACGCCGGCCATGATGGTGGGCAGGGCCAGGGGGAGCTGCACCTTGGTCATCTTCTGCCAGACAGACGAGCCGAACGCATCGGCGGCCTCCAGCAGATCCTTGTCCACAAGGCGGATGCCCAGATTGGTGAAACGGATCACCGGCGGAATCGCGTAAATTACCACAGCGATCAGCCCGGGCACGCGGCCAATGCCCAGCAACATCACCACCGGAATCAAGTAGACGAAGCTGGGCATGGTCTGCATCACATCCAGCGTTGGGTTGACGACTTTCTGCAGGTGGTCCCAGCGGCTCATCAAGATGCCAATCGGCAGCCCCACCGCCAGGGCGACGACGGTGCAGACGAAGATCATCGAGACCGTCTTCATGGTGTCGTCCCACATGCCGAAGTAGCCGATGGCCAGCAGGGTAAGAACCGTACCGACCACGATCTTCCACGAACGGGAGGCCAGCCAGGCGATCAGCGCGATGACGCCGATCACCAGCGGCCAAGGCGACTGGGTGAGCAGGCGCTCTGAGAACAGCAAAAAATCGCGCAACGGATCAAACAGCCGCTCCAGCGGCTCGCCGTACTCACGGGTAAAGGTGCGGAATGAGCCATCAATGGCACGCCGCATGGCGCTCAGGGTCTCTGAGCCTAAGGCGGGAAATTCGGTCAGCCAAGACATGAGGATCCTTTGTTTGGACACAAAAATGGCGGCGTGAAATCTCTGAAGTGTTCGTTTCAGAGACTCCCGCCGCCATGGCAATCCGCGCTTTTTTAGAACACGGCTGTGACGTTTTCAAACGCCTCGGATCAGAGGCTGGCCTTGATTTTTTCCGCTACTTCCGGCGAAACCCATGTGGTCCAAATTTCCGGCTGGGTCTTCAGAAAGTGTGTCGCGCCATCGGCCCCAGTGGCCTGGTTGTCGCTCATCCAAGACAGCAAAGCATTGACAGTGTCGTTGCTCCACGAGCGCGCGTTCAGGTAGTCCACCGCAGGGCCGCCCGCCTTTTGAAAGGAGTCGGTGATGACGGTGTAGACCTCGGAGCGGGCCCAGTCGTTTTTCACCGGCTTGTCGCATTCGGTCTTGGCGTTGCACGCTTCCCAAGCAACCGCATCGTGGGGCACGCCAGCGTCGAGCTTCACCATCTCGTACTTGCCAAGAATGGAGGTCGGTGCCCAGTAGTAGCCCAGCCAGCCTTCTTTGCGTTCGTTGGCTTTGGCAATCGATACATCCAGCCCGGCGGCCGACCCGGTGTCCAGCAGCACAAAGCCTTTCTTCTCTGCCTCCCAAGCCTTGAAGGCGCTGCCGGTGGTGATTTGGCAGCTCCAGCCTGCCGGGCAGTTGTGCACCACACCCTTGCCCTTGTTTTCCAGCGAAGGAAACAGATCGGGGCGTTTGAGCGCGTCATCGATGGTTTTGATGTCAGGGTGGGCATCGGCCACGAACTTCGGAATCCACCAGCCTTCCAAGCCACCGTCTTTGAGCGACTGGGCGCCGTAATGCAACTTGCCTTCTTTCACCGCAGCGTCCAGCGGCTGGCGCACCGCGTTCACCCAGGCTTCCGGGGCCACGTCGGGCTGGCCTTTTTCCATCATTGAGGTCAGGGTGGGCATGGTGTCGCCTGGCACCAGCTCCACGTCGCAGCCGTAGCCCTTGGTGAGAACGATGTCGTCGATGTTGGCCAGCACCTCGGCCGACTGCCAGTTCATGTTGGCCACGGTGACCTTGCCGCAGGCCGCAGCGACAGCTGGGGCTTCAGTCGCTGCGGGTGCTGCGGCGACAGGGCCCTCTTCTTTTTTGCCACAAGCACCCAGCAACACAGCGGCGCTGAGGGTGGCAAGCACGAAATAGGGATTGGTTTTCATGGGGTTTTCTCCTTCGTTGATCGAGAAAACACCGACACACAGCGTCGGTGAATGCGGGGACACATCCAACGACCTGGAGAAAACGAACGCTGCTGCAAACAAGTGACCAGCCGCTCAACCAACAGGAGGTTGGGTTGAACTTCGCCTCCGACTATAAACTTTCATCTATAGAATGTCAACCCCATATTGCTTTTCATATAACGACAGAGCCCACCACGTTCACCTGAAACGCTCATGTGCTTAAACGAGTGCACGCAAAGGGTGCTCTTCCTCTGTCCATGGCCCGACAAAGAACGCGTCCACCTGCGCTGGCGTCACTTGCTCGATGGTGGCGGGTTGCCAGCGCGGGGCATGGTCTTTGTCGATCGCCAGGGCGCGGATGCCCTCCACCGTTTCACCCGCAGTGCCGGGGCGCAGGTGGAAACAGCGGTACACCATGTCTCGCTCCATGCGCAGGTTGTCGGCCAGGCCCAGGGCGCGGGCACGGCGGATCTGTTCGAGCACCACGTGCAGCATCAGCGGCGAGCGCTTTCGCAGCAGGGCCGCCGTGTCGCGACACCAATCGTCACCATGCGCCGCTTCGAGCGCGCTCACGATGTCACCCACACTGTCCAGCGCAAACACCCGATCGATGCGCTCGCGGGCGCCCACGCCCAACACATCGGCGCGCGGCGCCATCTTCTGCGTGTGGTTCTCGCACCAGCGCTGCACCGCTTCGCCACTCTCATACGGCGTCTGGCCGAGGCTCTCCCAAAGCCCGATCAAGCGCCCGCTTTCCATTTTGGCGTCGGCCAGTCCCACACCGAGCGCGGCCATGCCATCGAGCACCCGACCGGTAAGCGCCAGGTATTCGCCCACATGCCCCGGGCACCGGCTCAGAAAATAGCCCCCGCCAACATCCGGAAACAGGCCGATGGCGGTCTCGGGCATGGCCAGTTTGCTGCGTTCGGTCACCACCCGCAGGCTGGCCCCCTGGCTGATGCCCATGCCGCCGCCCATGACGATGCCGTCCATGAACGCAATATAGGGTTTGGCGTAGGTGTGGATCAGGTGGTTGAGCGCGTATTCCTCGGTAAAGAATGCCTCCAGCGCTTCGTCGCCGGACAGTGCCGCCTGGTGAAAGAACCGGATGTCGCCACCGGCGCAAAAGGCGCCAAACGGACCTTCTTTGCCCATGCCGCGGACGGCCACCGCCAGCACCATCGGGTTGTCTCGCCAGGCCAGGAGCGTGACGGTGAGGTCCCGGATCATGGACAGCGACAAGGCGTTGAGCGCCTGGGGACGGTTGAGCGTGATGCAGCCGACGCGCCCCCGGACTTCTGCGATCACCCAGCGTTCGGTTTGAGGGGCGGTGGTCATGCGGGTTTCTCCGGTGAATCGGTTTCGGTGGACTGAGCCGCTCGGGCCGTCAGAACCTGGATGCGTGGACTCTCTGCGCGAGAGCGCCAGCCCAGCAATTCGTTGATCACGAGCGCGCTGAGCACGACGCTGCCGCCGGTGAGCACCTGGCTGCCTGGGGACTCGTTGGCCCAGAGCCAGGGCCAGAGAATGCCAAACACGACCTCCAGCAAGGCCAGCAGCGACACTTCGGGCGCCTTCAGCACCCGTGCAGCAGTCACAGCCAACAGGCAGGGAATCGCCAGCTGAAACAAGCCCAGCAGCGCCAGCCAGCCGATGTCGCTGCCGGTGGCAGCAAACGGGGTAGCAAGGGGCCAAGTTGCCAGCGCCGAGATCACACCGCCAATCAACACCGATGGCACCAAGTCAATGCGCGCGCCATGGTTTTGGCTGCGCTGCACCACGGTCCAGTTGACGGCCGCAGCAGCCGGCACACACAGGGCGATCAGAGAACCGATCAGCAGGTCGTTCGCACGCGTGTTGTCGCCATCCATCAGGGCCAGCATCTGGCCACCGTACATGTAGGCCATGCCGGCACCGGCGACTCCGATGGTGATCCAAACACGCCAAGCCATCGGCTGGCCGGTGACCACCCGCGACAAGAGGGCGGTCAGCAAGGGACCCACCGCCAGAATGATGAGCACGTTGGCCACGCTGGTGAAGCTGAGTGCCACCATGAAGGCGGTGAACATCACACTCCAACACAGGCCCGAGATCCAGAACGCCGATGACTCAGGCAACAGCCCCCAATGGCGATTCAGGAACCCAGCCACCCTTGACCGCAGGGCGACGGACGCTGGCTGGCTCATCGCGCGGTCGGCTCGGCGGTTGGCGGCTCGCCACAGCGGCAGGATCAGCAGCAGCGAAAGCACGGTGAACGCGCTGCGCCAGAAGGTCACTTCAAAGCGTTGAGCCGATTCGAGCTGGCGCGTGACGACGCCGGCAATCGACCACAGACAAGCCGCCGCGACCATCATCGCGACCGCCTGCGTGTGGCTCAACGGGGGACGTTCGTTCATCGGTGCTCCGGTCGCCAGCCAGCCAATGGGGCTGGGCGTGGCGGCAAGTGGACTTGCGCTGGCGCTCAGTCGCGCGACGCGCGCTTGCGGTCGTGCTCTTTCAGATAGCGCTTGCGCAGACGAACGCTCTTGGGTGTGATCTCAACCAACTCGTCGTCCTCGATGAACTCGACGCCGTATTCCAGCGTGAGGTCGATCGGCGGCGTGATCTTGATCGCGTCCTCCTTGCCACTGACGCGAAAGTTGGTCAGCTGCTTGGTGCGGGTGGCGTTGACCACCAGGTCGTTGTCGCGGCTGTGGATGCCAACGATCATGCCTTCGTACACGGGATCGTTGGGGCGCACAAACATGCGGCCCCGATCGTCGAGCTTGCCCAGCGCGTAGGTAAAGATCTCGCCATCGTCCATCGAGATCAGCACGCCGTTCTTGCGGCTGCCGATGTCGCCCTTGTGGGCCTCATAGCTGTCAAAGATATTGGAGATCAAGCCCGAGCCACGGGTCAGGTTCATGAATTCGTTGGTAAAACCAATCAAGCCACGGGCGGGAATTCGGTACTCAAGGCGCACACGGCCGCGGCCATCGGGCTCCATGTTGGCCAGCTCGCCTTTGCGTTCGCCCAGTGCCTGCATCACGCCGCCCTGGTGCTGTTCTTCGATGTCGGCGGTCACCAGCTCGATCGGCTCGTGCTTCTCGCCGTCCACGGTCTTGAACACCACCCGCGGCTTCGACACCGCCAGTTCATAGCCTTCGCGGCGCATGTTCTCCAACAGAATCGTCAGGTGCAGTTCGCCCCGGCCCATCACCTCGAACACGCCCTCTTCGTTGGTCTCGTTGACGCGCAACGCCACGTTGTGCTGCAGCTCTTTCTGCAGGCGATCCCAGATCTGGCGGCTGGTCACGTACTTGCCTTCGCGGCCAGCCAGCGGGCTGGTGTTCACGCAGAAGTTCATGGTCAGCGTGGGCTCGTCCACTTTGAGCATGGGCAGCGGCGCAGGATTGAGTGGATCGGTTACCGTCACACCGATGCCGATGTCGGTGAGGCCGTTGATCAGCACGATGTCGCCAGGACCCGCCTCACTCACCTGCACCCGCTCCAGACCTTGGAACGTCAGCACCTGGTTGACGCGACCCTTCACAGCCTTGCCATCCAAGCCCTCCATCACCATCACGTCCATCATCGGCTTGATCGTGCCGGCGCTGATGCGGCCCACGCCAATACGACCGACAAAGGTGGAGAAGTCAAGCGCCGAGATCTGCAGTTGCAGCGGCGCTTCTGGGTCGCCGGTTTGCGCTGGCACATGGCTGAGGATGGTGTCGAACAGGGCCGACATGTCCGGGCCCCACTGTTCGCCGTGCTCGCCTTCAACCAGCGAAGTCCAGCCGTTGATGCCCGAGGCGTAGACGATGGGGAAGTCGAGCTGCTCGTCGGTTGCGCCGAGCTTGTCAAAAAGATCAAAGGCCGCGTTGACCACGAAATCGGGACGCGCGCCGGGTTTGTCGACCTTGTTCACCACCAGGATGGGACGCAGGCCCAGGGCCAGCGCCTTCTTGGTCACAAAGCGGGTCTGCGGCATCGGGCCTTCCTGCGCATCGATCAGCAGCACCACGCTGTCGACCATGGACAGGGCGCGTTCCACCTCGCCACCGAAGTCGGCGTGGCCCGGGGTGTCGACGATGTTGATGTGGGTGCCCTTCCAGGTCACCGCACAGTTCTTGGCCAGAATCGTGATGCCACGCTCTTTCTCGATGGCGTTGTTGTCCATCACCGTGTCCACGATTTTCTCGTGGTCGGCAAAGGTGCCAGACTGGCGCAGCAGCTGGTCGACCATGGTGGTTTTGCCGTGGTCAACGTGGGCAATGATGGCGATGTTGCGAAGCGGGCGGCTCATCTAATCTCGATAAATTGCAGGGATTTCAACATTTTAGCATTCCGAATGCTGCAACGCATCATCTATTTCGCAT
>JBBSDB010000120.1:0-10330 GCA_038249735.1 Burkholderiales bacterium | reverse complement strand
GGGAACACCCGGCCCTGGCAGCCAACAGTTTCTCGCAGCCCCACCTGCAGCGGGCCGCTGAACGGCAGGAAGTCGGGGTAGGCGTAAGCCACCCCATACGCCGGCATCGCCAGCGGCAGCAGCAGCGCCCACTCGAACAGCCGCCGGCCAGGAAAATCGAACAACGTCACCGCGCTGGCCGTGCCCATGCCCACCAGCGCCACGCCAACCGCCACGCTCACGCACAGCACGAGCGAGGTGAGCGCGTACTCGGGCAACACGGTTTGCGCCATCTGCCCCAGCACGTCGCGAGAAGCCGCGTCCCACTCCAACCACGAGGCACCGATGCTGAGCACCGGCAGCGTCAACAGCAGCGCGCAAAGCAGCAACAAAACAGGGGCCAGCCAGCGCAGCATGGGTGAGGAATACCGGGGAGTGGAGGAGAGACGCTTTGCCGAGCGGCAGTTCCAGTGACAATACAAATGAGAATTGTAGTCATCTAGAATAAACCGCATGTTCCTCAGCATCACCCAGCTCAGCGTGCGCTACCCCGGCCAGACCGGTATGGCGGTGGATGGCGTGTCGCTCAGCCTGCGCGCCGGGGACATCGGCGTGTTGATAGGCCCATCGGGTTGCGGCAAGACCACGCTGCTGCGCGCGGTGGCCGGACTGGAGCGCGCCAGCGCCGGCAGCATCGCGCTGGACGGCGAGTGTGTGAGCGATGCCCGGCACCACATGCCCGCCGAGCAACGGCGCATCGGCATGGTGTTCCAGGACTACGCGCTGTTCCCGCACCTCGATGTGGGTCGCAATGTGGCCTTTGGCATCGCCAAGCTGCCGCGCGCTGAGCGCGATCAACGCGTCGCCGAGGTGCTGAAACTGGTGGGGCTGGATGGGCTGCAGACGCGGTACCCGCACGAGCTCTCTGGCGGCCAGCAGCAGCGCGTGGCGCTGGCCCGCGCGCTGGCGCCCAAGCCGCGTTTGCTGTTGCTCGACGAGCCGTTTTCCAACCTCGACGTGGACCTGCGCGAACGCCTGGCGCACGAGGTGCGCAGCATCATCAAGAAGGCGGGCACCACCGCCCTCTTCGTCACCCACGACCAGCTAGAGGCCTTCGCGATTGGCGACCAGATCGGCGTGATGCACGAAGGCCACTTGCACCAATGGGACGAGGCCTACGCGCTCTACCACCGCCCGGCCACGCGCTTTGTGGCCGAGTTCATCGGCCACGGCGTGTTCGCCCCAGCGCAGATCCGCCAGGACAGCGGCGGCGAGGTCTCGGTGCAGACGGCGCTGGGCGCGCTGCAAGACGTGGATGAATGCCCGCTGCCCGGCGCCTACGAGGCGGGGCTGTGCGACGTGTTGCTGCGTGCCGACGACATCGTGCACGACGACCACGCGCTGGTGAAGGCGCAGATCGTCCGCAAGGCATTCCGTGGCTCCGAGTTTCTCTACACACTGCGCCTGGCCAGCGGGGAGACGCTGATGACCCACGTGCCCTCGCACCACAACCACGCGGTGGGCGAGTGGATCGGCATCCGCGCCGAGGTCGACCATGTGGTCACCTTCGCGCGCGGGGGCGGCGCCAGCAGCCCGCCGGTGCCGGGTGTGGCGCGTCACCCGGCGGTCTCGCCAGCCCGCTGAAGCGACTGAGCACGGGCCCAAGCCGCTCGGCTCATCGCACCAGATGTGTTGCGACAAGTTTCAGTGTTTGTGATCCATGCCGGGCTTCATGTCGTGCTTCATCACCGCACCTGCACCGAGTGCGCGCACCGGTGCCTGCACCTCTTGGGTGAATCGCTGTTTGGCAGCGTCTTCAAAGGTGAGCGTGAGCGGCACGGTGTCGCCACCCACAACGGGGGCCTTGAGCCCCATCAACATCACGTGATAGCCACCGGGCTTGAGCTCGGTGGCTTGGCCTGCGGTCAGCGCCAAACCGGGAACCTGGCGCATCTTCATGACGTCTTTCTCCATCGCCATCTCGTGGATTTCCACCGTGCCAGCCACCGGCGAGCTGACGGAGACGAGGCGAGCGTTGGCGCTGGGTGTGATGCGCATGAAAGCGCCAGTGGCTTTCTGGCTGGCGACGGTTCCGCGCACCCAGGCGTCTTCCACCTTCACGGTGGTCGGTTGCGCCCAAGCGGTGGCAGACAGGCCGATGAGGGACGCGATGATGAGGTTTTTCATGGGAATTCCGATGGAGAAGAAACGAAAAATGGGAGGGGCACGAGCCGCTCAGGCCCATGGCTCGGGTCATGGCGAAACACGCCAGCCGGGCAGGCAAAGTCGGTGGATGGGGCGAGGCACAGCGCCTTTTGAAACACGGAAAAATGGACAGCACCCGCAATGGGCGGGCCAATGGGCAGGCTAAGGTGCGTTCAGGCGAAGCGCGGGGGGGCGCGGGCCGGTGCGGCGATCCACACGTCCGCGGGCGGTGGCGCGGCCATGGCGTCACCAGGCAACTGCGCAGGGGCAGCAGCCAAGGCAAGCCAAGCCAGCGCCGTGGGCAGAGCAGCCACCGGGCTGTGCAACTGGCACCAGGCGCACTGCATCCCCACGTCGGCCATGGGCGAACCCTCGGAGGCTGGCGAAGGGCCACCGAGCCCGGCACCGTCGGCCTGGACCCAGAACATGCCGCTGGCGCTGCACACCTGAACCCAGCCGCCTCGATCCGACGAGACCACGACCGCTTGCGCCAGCGCGGGCGCGAGCGTCGCCAAGGCCAAGACCAGCATGGCCAGCCAAGCGGTGAATCGACGCTGAACGCAGGTGAACGGCATGAAGGCAGTTTATCAGCGCAGTCATTGCCGCCCGGCGTCAAGTGGGCGACCGGCAACGCCTGCGGGCGGCGCCTAACATCGCAGGCTCCACAAACCCAACCATCAGGAATTACCCATGCTCACCCTCTGTGGCTTTGCTGCCAGCAACTACTACAACAAGGTCAAACTCGCGCTGCTGGAAAAGGGCGTCGCGTTCGAAGAAGAACTGGCCTGGGTCGGCGAGACCGACCGCAACGCCAGCCCGCTGGGCAAGGTGCCCTACCTCTTGACCGAGCAGGGCGCGATCAGCGAATCGACCGTGATGCTCGAATACATCGAAGACCAGTTCCCCGCCCAGCCCCTGATGCCGGCGAACGCGTTTCAGAAGGCCAAGGTGCGCGAGCTGCTGCGCTACATCGAGCTGCACCTGGAGCTGGTGGCGCGCAACCTGTACCCGGAAGCTTTTTTCGGCGGCAAGGTGAGCGACAGCGCCAAGGAGAAGACCGGCCAGCAACTGGAGAAGAACGTCGCCGCCTTCGCGCAGTTGGTGAAGTTCTCACCCTTCATCGCCGGCGACCGGTTCACCCTGGCCGACTGCGCCGCTGCGGTGCACCTGCCCCTGGTGAGCAGCGCCAGCAAGATCATTTACGGACGCGATTGCCTGGCCGACCTGCCGGTGCGCGACTATCTCGCTCGGCTGGGCGAGCGGCCAGCGGTGCAACAGGTCAACGCCGATCGCAAGATCAACACCGCGCTGATGATGGAACGCGCAAAAGCCGCGGCCGCCGCAGCAGCAGCCGCCAAGGGCTGAGTGCGCCTGTGTCAGTGGCGCTTTGCAGCGACAACGTTGCACGGCGCAGCCCACGCCGCACTTCTGGCCATTTCGCACACAATATCGCGCGCAATAGCCTGCCGGCTTGCGGAGTAAAGTGACCCATCCACAGGAGGATGTGCATGGAATACAAGGATTACTACCAGGTGATGGGCGTGGCGCGCAGCGCGACCCAAGACGAGATCAAACGCGCCTACCGGCTGCTCGCGCGCAAACACCACCCCGACGTCAGCAAGGCCAGTGACGCGGAGGAGCGTTTCAAGGAACTGGGCGAAGCCAACGAAGTGTTGAAAGACCCGGAAAAACGGGCCGCCTACGACCGCCTCGGTTCCAACTGGAAGAAGGGCCAGGACTTTCAGCCGCCACCCGACTGGAACACAGGCTACGAGACCGACAGCCAAGGCTTTGGTGGCCAGGACACCGGCGAGCAAAGCGACTTTTTCGAGTCCCTCTTTCGGCGTGGATTTGCCCGCCGCCAAGCCGGTGCGGCCGGTACCCAGGGCTATCACGCCCACGGGCAAGACAGCCACGCCAAAATCCAGATCAGCCTGGAAGAGGCGTACCACGGTGGCTCGCGCCGGGTCACGCTGCAAATGCCGCAGGTGGATGCCGATGGCCATGTGGTGCTGCGCGAGCACCCGATTGAATTCACCATTCCGCGCGGTGTGCGCGCCGGGCAGCGCATCCGGCTGGCCGGGCAAGGCGGCCCAGGCATGGGCGAGGGCCAGCGCGGCGACCTTTACCTGGAGGTCGAGTTCCTGCTCCACAAGCACTACCGCGTGGACAAACATGACGTGTACCTGGATCTTCCGGTGGCACCTTGGGAGGCAGCGCTGGGCGCGGTGATCGAGGTGCCGACACCGAGTGGAACGGTCGAACTCACGGTGCCCGCTGGCTCGGCCGAGGGCCGCAAGCTGCGGCTCAAAGGGCGCGGCATTCCGGGGAAAACGCCGGGTGACTTTTATTTTGTGCTCAAGATTGCGGTGCCCCCGGCAGACAGCGACGCCGAGAAAACCCTTTACCGAGACATGGCGCAAGCCTTTGCGTCGTTCAACCCACGGCGTGAACTGGGAGGTGCAGCATGACCACACAGAAACCCATCGAGGCCACCGGGCCTACCGAACCGATGCTGACCCTGGACGGCCTGTGCCGCGCCTGCGCGGTTCAGACCGAGTTTGTGATGGCCCTGCTGGAAGAAGGTGCGGCGCAGCCGGCGGAGGGACAGCGTCCAGACACCTGGCGCTTCAGCGAGGTACAGGTGCACCGCGTCACCGTGGCTTGGCGCCTGCAACGCGATCTGGGCGTGAACCCGGCTGGCGCGGCCCTGGCCTTGCAACTGCTCGACGAGATGGAGACGCTGCGGGCTCAGCTCGCGAATCGGGACCCGGCCGGGCAGGACTCAGCGGCCTAAGCCGCTGTTTCCCAGCATCGCTGCCACCGCCTGCTGCAAATCGGCAGCCCAGGCCCGCCGGTCTCGATCGTTGGCCAGCTGCGGTTCGCCAAATTGCACACAGGCCTGCATGCCGTCAGCGCGCAAGCTGCGCCAGACCGACTGCAGCAAAGTGGTCTCGCCCAGGAACAGCGGCGCGTCGCTGACCGCGCCGCTCGCCCCATCGAGGTACTGCAAGGCCACCGGTAACACAGGCGCATGGACGGAGATCGCGGCCTGGATCAGATTGGCGTGAAACGGCAGCAACTCGCGCCCGGCGCCTGTCGTGCCTTCGGGGAAGACGGCCAGCGTGTCACCGGCAGTCAGGGCAGCCGCCATGTGGTGCACCACCCGCATCGCATCGCGGCGCGAGGCGCGTTCGATGTAGAGCGTGCCGGCGCCGGTGATCAGCGCGCCGAGCACCGGCCAGTGTTTGACATCGGCTTTGGAGACAAAACGCGCCGGGTGCGCTGCGTCCATCACCAGAATGTCGAGCCAGGAAATGTGGTTGGCCACCAGCAGCACCGGGCCGTGCGCTGGCGGCGCGCCGCGCACCACCAGCGTCACGCCCATGATGTCCAGCATCTGGCGCGACCAGTCGCGCACCAGCAGCGCGCACTGGTCTGGCGTGAGCCGACCGAATTTTCTGCGGATGGTCCACAACCCGCGCAGCACATGGGCGGTCGCGCGGAGCAGGCGCCACAGCGCCACCACCGGGCTGCGGCGCAGGGAACTCACGCGGCGTGGGCCTGCTCGTGGGCGATTTGCCCGCCCACCAGCGTGGCGCGCACCCGCACCGGCATCTCGTGGCCTTCAAACGGCGTGTGGCGGCCCTGGCTGCGCAGCGCGGCCGGATCCAGGCGCCAGCTGCCGTTGGGATCGAAGACGCACAGATCGGCCTGCCCGCCAATCACCAACTGGCCCACACTCATCCGCAGCGTGCCCAGGCTCTCGCCCAGCACCGACAGCGGGCCGCTGGTGACGACAGCCAGCGCCTGCATCAGGCCCAGCCCGTCCTGCTGCGCCCACTTGCAGGCCAGCCCAAGCAGCAGCTCGACCGCAGTGGCGCCCGGCTCGGCCTCGGCAAACGGCAGGATCTTGGCATCGGCTGACACCGGGTTGTGGTCGGAAACCAGCGCGTCGATGCTGCCGTCGGCCAGACCGGCGCGCAGCGCTTCGCGGTCGCGCTGCTGGCGCAGCGGTGGCTGCAGGCGAAAGCGGCTGTCGTAGTAGCCGATGTCCACATCGGTCAGATGCAGGTTGTGCACGCTCACATCGCAGCTCACCGGCAGCCCTTCGGCCTTGGCCTGTCGCACCAGCGCCAGACCAGCGGCGCTGCTGAGACGGCACAGGTGCACCCGCGCGCCCCGGCCCTCGTTGGCCTTGCCCTTGCCCTGGGCCGCGCGCATCAGCTCGAACAGCGTGTGCAGGGCAATCGTTTCGGCCAACACCGGAATACCCGAGAGGCCCATGCGCGTGGCCAGCGCGCCGCTGGCGGCCACGCCCTTGCCCATGTAGAAGTCTTGCGGCCGCAGCCAGACGGTGTAGCCGAAGGTGGCCGCGTACTGCAGCGCGCGCTGCAACACCTGGGTGTTGACGATCGGCACCTCGGCCTGACCGAAGCCAATGCAACCCGACTCGGTGAGCTCGGCCATTTCGGTCAACACCTCGCCCTTCAACCCACGCGTGAGCGCGCCGATCGGGAACACGCGCGCCTGGTGCAGTTTCTCGGCGCGGAACTTGAGCATGTCCACCAGGCCCGGCTCGTCAAGCACCGGCTCGGTGTCGGGCGGACAGACCAGCGAGGTCACGCCACCAGCCACCGCCGCTGCCATCTCGCTCTCCAGCATGGCGGCGTGTTCCTGGCCGGGCTCGCGCAACCGCACCGCGAGGTCCACCAGACCCGGCGCGACCACGCAGCCCGATGCATTGAGTGTTCGGTTGGGATGGAAATCGGGCGCGATCTGGCCAATGGCGATGATTCGGCCCGCTGCGATGGCCACATCGGTCATCTCGTCGCGACCCGTCATCGGATCCATCACGCGGCCGTTTTGAATCAATATCTTCATGGCTTTACTTTGAGACGACTGGTTTCGCCGCCGGGCCGCCCCAAGGCGAGACGCGCCCCCTTGGGAAGCAGCGACCCGCGCAGTGGCGGAGCGTGGGGGCAAAGCTTCGCCGCCGGGCCGCCCCAAGGCGAAACGCGCCCCCTTGGGGGGCTGAGGGCTGCGGCTCCAAGCCTGCCTGCGCAGCGGCGGAGCCGCAGAACGCGCCCGATGGGCGCGCGATGCAAGGGGGCCATATTCATGCCTCGTTTCCTGCCACGATGCCCATCACAGCCATGCGCACAGCAATGCCAAAGGTCACCTGCGGCAGGATCACGCTTTGCGGTCCGTCGACCACCGCCGAGTCGATTTCCACCCCGCGGTTGATCGGGCCCGGGTGCATCACGATGGCGTCCTTTTTGGCCCAGTGCAGGCGCTCGGGCGTGAGGCCGAAGCTCTTGTAATACTCCTGGCTGGACGGCAGCAGCGCGCCGCTCATGCGCTCGTTTTGCAGCCGCAGCGTGATCACCACGTCACAGTCTTTGATGCCTTCTTCCAGCGTGTGGCAAACCCGCACACCCATCTGGCCCATGTCGGTGGGCACCAGCGTGCGCGGGCCGACCACGCGCACATCGGGAACGCCCAGCGTGGTCAGCGCATGAATGTCGGAGCGCGCCACGCGCGAGTGCAACACGTCGCCCACGATGGCCACCGAGAGGTTGGTGAAGTCTTTTTTGTAATGGCGGATGGTGTACATGTCGAGCAGCCCCTGAGTGGGGTGCGCGTGGCGCCCGTCGCCAGCGTTGATCACATGCACGTGCGGCGCCACATGCTGCGCGATCAGGTAGGGCGCGCCACTCTCGCTGTGGCGCACCACGAAGATGTCGGCCGCCATCGCGGACAGGTTGGCAATGGTATCCACCAGCGACTCGCCCTTGGCGGTGGAGCTGCGCGCGATGTCGAGGTTGATGACGTCGGCCGACAGCCGCGTGGCCGCGATCTCGAACGTGGTGCGGGTGCGGGTGCTGTTCTCGAAGAACAGGTTGAACACGCTTTTGCCGCGCAGCAGCGGCACCTTCTTCACCTCGCGGTCGCTCACGCTCACGAAACTGGCAGCGGTGTCCAGAATTTTCGTGAGGATGGCGCGCGACAGGCCTTCGGTGGAGAGCAGGTGGATCAGCTCACCGTTGCTGTTGAGTTGGGGATTGCCAGCCACGGGTCAGTCTTTCTTGGGTTCGAGCACGAAGCTCAACGTACCGCGCTCGTCGCGCGCGAGCTCCAGCAACTGGCCATCGGGCAAGCTCACCGTGGCGGCGCAGACGGTGGCCTCGATCGGCAGCTCGCGCCCGCCCCGATCCACCAACACCGCCAGCTTCACGCTCGCCGGACGGCCGTAATCGAAAAGCTCGTTGATCACGGCGCGCAGCGTGCGCCCGGTGTACAGCACATCGTCAACCAGCAACACATGGGCGCCACTCACCTCGAACGGCAGGTGGGTATGCAAACCCACCGCCAGACCACGGCGTGCGAAATCGTCTCGGTGCAGGCCAGAGGAAATCACGCCCGCATCACCCGGCAGCCCCAGATCGCGCTGCAAGCGCTCGGCCAGCCAAGCGCCGCCGGAAGGGACACCGGCGAGGTGCAGCGGGTATTCGCTTTGCGCCAGCAGGTCGCGCAGGCGCACCAGCAAATCGGCATAAAGCAACTCCGCGTCAGGCGGCGTTGCGTGGGCACGGTTCAAGGCAGACTCCTCAAAAACTGTTCCAGGATGATGCAAGCGGAGGCCGCATCAGCGTCTTTCGCGCCAAGCGCATGCGCTTCGGTGGTGCTGTAACGCTCATCCACCTCGAACACCGGCAACTTGTGTCGACCGCGCAACTGGCGAGCAAACTTGCGCGCTCGTGCGGTGTTCTCATGCGCCGCGCCATCGGGGTGGAACGGCACGCCAACCACCAGTGCATCGGGCTGCCAGGTCTTCAAGCGGTCGGCGATCTGCACAAACCGGACTTCGCCAACGGCAGCGATGGTGGGCTGCGGTGTGGCGGTTCGCGTGATGCGGTTGCCGCTGGCAACGCCCGTGCGCCTCGAACCGTAGTCGAAGGCCAGGAAAGTCTGGCAGGAGGCCGGGGCCGCAGACGGTGGCTGGGGTGCTGTGGGTACCGCTGAGTCCATGGAAGACAGTTCAGGCGTGACCAGCGTCGGGCGAGAGCATCCAGGATTGCAGGCCCAGCAAGGCCATCGCGCGGTCGTAGCGCTCTTCCACCGGGGTGTCAAAAATCACCTGCGGATCGGCCTGTACCGTGAGCCAGCTGTTTTCGGTGATCTCGGACTCGAGCTGGCCCTCGCCCCATGAGGCATAGCCCAGCGACACGAACACCTTGCGCGGCCCGGCGCCCGATGCCATGGCTTCCAGCACGTCTTTCGAGGTCGTCATCTCGAGCCCACCCGGAATCGACAGCGTGGAGGCGTAGACCGACTCGCCGTCGCCGGCATCGATCGCTTCGTGCAACACGAAACCGCGTTCGGTTTGCACCGGACCACCTTGAAACACAGGAGTCTGCGCCAGGTCGTCGCGGCCCATCTGAAGATCGACCTTCTCGAACAGGCGCGAGAGCAGGATGTCGCTGGGTTTGTTGATCACCAGCCCCAGCGCGCCGCGCTCGCTGTGCTCACACATGAAGACCACGCTGCGACCGAACAGCGCATCACGCAACCCGGGCATGGCGATCAGGAAATGGCTGGTCAGGTTGATGGGTGCAAAATCTGCTGGCATTTGCGCATTTTATGCCGCACTCCCCGCCCCGCTGCCCTGGCGCATTCCCGATTTACACCCGCATGAACACCTACGACAAAGGCCTGATGTGGTTTCGCCGCGACCTGCGCGCGCAGGACAACGCGGCGCTCTCGCACGCCCTGCGCGCCTGCAAGCAACTGTGGTGCGTGTTCGCGTTCGACACCGACATCCTCGACCCGCTGCTTGAGCGCGGCCTTCAAGCCGACCGCCGGGTTGACTTCATCTGGCACTCGCTGCGCGCGCTGGATGCCGACCTGCGGGCGCTCGGCCAGGCCCACGGCGTGGCCGATGCCGGCCTGATCGTGGTGCATGGGCGCGCGGCGGGGCTGGTGCCCGAATTGGCGCAGCAGCTGCAGGTGCAGGCGGTGTTTGCCAACCACGATGACGAGCCAGCGGCGCACTCACGGGACGCCCAGGTGCTGGGTGATCTGGCCCACGCGGGCATCATGTTTCACAGCCACAAAGATCACGTGGTGTTCGAACGCCGCGAGG
>JBBSDB010000119.1:0-10332 GCA_038249735.1 Burkholderiales bacterium | reverse complement strand
CGCTCAACAGCAAAAACATCGACCATGTCTGCCGCGCGATCGCACAGGTGATCTGACGCCCTGAATCCCATTTCTGGCGAAAAAGGCCTCTGCTTGCGGGGGCTTTTTGTTGTTTTATGTTGTTTTAAACAGCAGCCAGCTTCGACGCGTCATGAAAACGTGACAAATACAGGGGCAAACCCGATGAAATCGGGACAACGAAAAAGTTGACTAGCTGATATATTGCACTGCAACATAACCAATTGGCGATATCTCCATGCTCTACCAGATCTACGAAGCGCAGCGATCCATGATGGAGCCCTTCACGGGCTTGGCTGAGGTCGCGTCCAAGCTGTTCAGCAACCCGGCCATGCCGCTTTCGCAGTTTCCGCTGGCGCAGCGGGTCTCGGCGGCCTACGACCTGATCCACCGCCTTGGCAAGGACTACGAAAAGCCTGAATTCGGCGTGCGCACGGTGGATGTGGACGGCGTGGAGGTGGCCATCCACGAGCGCATTGAGATGGACAAGCCGTTTTGCGAGCTGCGCCGCTTCAAGCGTTATTCCGACGACACCGCCACCCTGGGCAAGCTCAAGTCGCAGCCCGTGGTGCTGCTCGTGGCGCCGCTCTCAGGCCACTACGCCACCCTGTTGCGCGACACGGTGCGCACCATGCTCAAGGACCACAAGGTTTACATCACCGACTGGAAGAATGCGCGCCTGGTGCCGCTCTCAGAGGGTGAGTTTCACCTCGACGACTACGTGAACTACGTGCAGGACTTCATACGCTACCTGCAGAAAACCTATGGCAACTGTCACGTGGTGAGCGTGTGTCAGCCTACGGTGCCTGTGTTGGCGGCGGTCTCTCTCATGGCGACGCGCGGTGAACTGACCCCGCTGACCATGACCATGATGGGCGGCCCGATCGATGCGCGCAAATCGCCCACCGCGGTCAACGATCTGGCGGTAGAGCGCAGCCACAGCTGGTTCGAGAACAACGTGATCTACCGTGTGCCCGACAAATTCCCGGGCGCCGGCCGCCGCGTGTACCCGGGCTTTCTGCAGCACACCGGCTTTATCGCGATGAACCCGAACCGCCACGCCAGCAGCCATTACGACTACTTCCAGGACCTGGTCAAGGGTGACGGCTCCAGCGCCGAGAGCCACCGCAAGTTTTACGACGAATACAACGCGGTGCTCGACATGGATGCGCACTACTACCTGGAAACGATCGAGACGGTGTTCCAAGAGTTCAAGCTCATGCACGGCACCTGGGACGTGAAAAACCCCGACGGCAAGCTTGAGCGGGTCAACCCAGCCGACATCCGCCACACCGCTTTGATGACGGTCGAGGGCGAGCTCGACGACATCTCAGGCAAAGGCCAGTCGGAGGCCGCACACGACCTGTGCTCGGGCATCGAGAAACAGCACCACATCGAGGTGCTCGGTGCTGGCCACTACGGCATTTTCAGCGGGCGCCGCTGGCGCGAAAAGGTGTATCCGGAACTGACGCGCTTCATCCTCGACTACCAGCCCAAGCCAGCGGCACAGCCAGCGCCTCCAGCGCCAGAAGTTGCTGTGAAGACAGAAGCCCGCAAGACAGTGCCTGCACCAAAGACCGCGTCTGCCTTCCCAAGCAGCAACGGCGCCAAGAAGCCCGCGAGCGCCACTCGGACCAAGCCGGCTGCGGTCAAAAAGGCGTTGCCGGTGGCAGCGACCAAACCGGTCCAGCCGGTTGCCGCAAGCAAGCCCGCCGCGAAGAAACCGCGCGCTGCCGCCAGCAAGCGCTGAGGGCACGCGCCGAACAGCGCTGCCCCGCTACCATGCAGCGGATGAGCGATCTCGCCCGGCGCATTGACGCCGCACTGCCCCAGACCCAGTGCACCCGCTGCGGCTTTCCAGACTGCGCCAGCTACGCGCAGGCGATCGCGGCGGGAGAGGCCAGCATCAACCAGTGCCCACCGGGCGGTGCCGAGGGCGTGGTGCGGCTGGCGACCATCACCAGGCTTCCATTCCAGCCACTGAATCCGGAGCACGGTGTTGAGGGGCCGCTCACGGTGGCGCTGATCGACGAGGACTGGTGCATCGGTTGCACCCTGTGTATCAAAGCCTGCCCGGTGGACGCCATTGTGGGCAGCAACAAGCGGATGCACACCGTGATCGAGGCGCATTGCACCGGCTGCGAGCTGTGCGTGCCGGTCTGTCCGGTGGACTGCATTTCTCTGGCGGTGGTGAGCGAAGCGCGGACTGGCTGGGACGCCTGGAGCGCTCAGCAAGCGAGCAGTGCTCGGCTGCGCTATGAACAGCGCCAATTGCGCTTGCTGCGCGAGCAACAAGAACACGACGAGCGCCTGGAAGCCAAAGCCCGGATGAAGCTGGCCGACCTCGCGTCACACAGCCAGCACACCGATCCCTCCGTGCTGGACAAGAAGCGCGCAGTGATTGAGGCCGCGCTGGCCCGCGCCCGTGCACGACGCGACCCGATGCAGGCCCGAAACCCAGACAAGCCTCAGGCTGACACCAGCACAGACTTGTAGACGCCGCAGCCCACGTACAGGTCATCCACCTGTGTGACATAGGACATCTTGGTCTGTACCGCGCCGGTCTGCGGGTTTCCGATGTCGTACTCCACCCAGCCCGGATCCTGCTCAGCCTGCGCCACGATGGAAGCCAGCAAGGCCTGGCCATCCACACCCGGGATGTCCTGCACCCGCGAGCCCACTTTTTCTGGCTTGCCACCGAACGCGCGGTAGGTACCGTTGCGGTCCAGCGCGAACACATACATGTCTCGATCGTAAAAGCCCGATTCGGCGCGGGTGATTCGTTGAACGAACCCATCGCGGCCGGATGTTGCGCGCAGTTCGAGCGCCCGCTTGACCAGATCCATCGCCTCGTCCGCCGTGCCTTGCTGCAGTTTGAAAGAAGAGACAGCGCTCGCCAGCTCGCCAGCGCGCGCGGCCATCTCGTTTGCCTTTTGCACGGCGCTCTCGACCATTTGTGCATTGCGCTGGGTGATTTCGTCCAGTTGACTCACCGCCGAAGAGATCTGAATCAGGCCGGTGCTCTGCTCGGCGCTGGCAGCGGAGATCAGCGACATATTGGCTGCAACGCTGCGCACCCCGCTGACGATCTGGGCCATGTTGTCCCCGGCCGCGCGAATGCGTTTGACGCTGGTGTCGACCTGCGAGCTGGAGGCCTGGATCAGCTCGCGAATCTCTTTCGAGGCGGTGGCAGAGCGCTGTGCCAGTGTGCGCACCTCGTTGGCCACCACCGCAAAGCCACGGCCTTGCTCTCCGGCGCGCGCCGCTTCCACGGCGGCGTTCAGTGCCAGGATGTTGGTCTGGAATGCCAGGCTGTCGATCACGCCGATGATGTCGTTCATCTGCTGGGCGCCCTTCTGGATGATGGTCACGGAATCCACCGCTTCGCTCATCGCCTGGGCACCCGATTCGGCCACGTCGCGGACCTTGCTCGCCTGGGCATCGGAATCACCGGCCGTCTCGGCGTTCTGATGCACGGTACTGGAAAGCTCTTGTACGCTGGCGGCCGTCTGCTCCAGGTTGGCCGCCTGCTGCTCGGTGCGGTCGGCCAGATCGCGATTGCCTGCGGCCAGGCTCGCGCCAGACTGGGCCACCAGCGCCGAGCCGCTGCGCACCTCGGCGACCATGGCAGACAGGTTGCCATTCATTCGCTTGAGCAAGGCAGCTTGTTCTGCCAGCTCGTCCGACCCGCGTATCACCACAAATGTCTGGAGATTTCCACTCGCTGTCTCCCGCATGACCTTGATGACGTGGCGAAAGTCGATCACGAAACTGAAATAGAACGCAAGCATCAGGTAGATCACGAGCGCAATCCCCAGACCGGATGCGCCCAAAATGAGCCCGTGCTGCAGCTGCTCACTCTGCAACCGCTGCAAAAGCAGGTTGACCAGTCGCTCGTTGAGTTTCAGCTCGTGGACAGCAATCGCCTCGATCGCGGTGGAGCCTTGAGCAAAAAAGTCGGTGGCTGAAACCGTACCGGGCGCTGCCAGCGCTTGCCGGGCTTGCTCGAGGAAAGTCGTGACACGGTCGACCGTGGGCTGCCCATCAAGATCCCCTTGCCCGTGCTGGCGCAGGAAACGCTGAAGGTAGGCAATGTCTTGCCCGCGCCCCTGAGCGGTGGTGATCATGGCCTGAATGCGCTGTATCGCCGCGGCGTCAGGCTCGCTGCGTGCGAGCTGCCCAGCGCCCAAGCCGCGAATCTGTGCCAGCGTCTCAGCCCAGACCGGCGTGTGGCTGACCACCATGTCCATGAGGAAATGGGTGGCGGGGACCGAGTCGAAGAGCAGGCTGGAGCGCTCGGCGGCGGTGTAGACCAACTGCCGGAGGTCTTGGATCAGCTCGGAATGGCCATTGAAGGCTTCGGCTGCAGATCGCTGCTCAAGGGCGGGAAGGTCCTGGATTCGCGCCTTCAACGGCGTCCATTCGCCCGACAAATCAAAGTCCTTGCGCAGGTTCATCACGGTGTCCAGCTTCGCGATTTCCGAAGCCATGTTTTGCCGTGTTTGCACCAATGCATCACGGGCGTTCGCATTGCCGGCGATCGCCATGTTCATCTGTCCTCGGTGCTTCTGCAGCTCCCGAATCACCGCCCCGATCTGCTGGACCAGTCGGGTTCCGGCGGCTTCATCCTGCGTGACCTGAATGTCAGCGCCCAGGCGCGCGTTGGCAGACAGCGTGATCAATACCAGCGGAATCAACAACACCATGGCCAGCGTGACCAGCTTGGTGGGCAGGCGAAGCGTTCGCATCAGGGCGACGCCGGGCTTGAGGGGCTTGAAAGAAAACATGGGTACCGGTCTCCAGGGGCTGCAGCACGTTGCTTTTGTGGGGGTTTATCGACAGTGGGCTTGGACTCTTGAACCGAATCGTCTGGCCAGCGTTCAATGCGACGGGGTGGACAGGCCAGACTGATGTGACTCGTAGAAGCGGAACAGCTGGCCAGCCAGCAGCGCCAAGGTTTCATCTCCCATGGCGCGGGCGTGTGCCAGCTGTTGCAGGGCGTAGCCTGGATTGCCCTGCATGTGGCTGCTGCTGATGGACATGCCGTGTCCAGCCATGCGCAGGCTGAACTGGCCCAGCAACCCCTGTGGCCAGGGCACCACCAGCGCGTGCTCGCGGGGCAGCGCTGCGCCGGTGGACCAGCAGGCATCGCCTCGGCGCGGCAAGGCTTCCACCGTTGGCGAATCGCGGCGGGACTGCTGGGGAGGGCGGGTGTGTTCCATGGGTCTCTCCTGCACCTGAATGGGGGTCGGCAGAGAAGGCGAATAACCCGTCCAGGTGGCACCCAATGTAGCGATCGTGGCCCGCATCTTCTGGCCGATAAAGGGGGGAAATCTGGCCCAGATCGCGGGCACGCTCGACGGAATTGGTCAGAATGACGGCATGTCCAACGCACACCCCCGCCTGATCAAGCTCGTTGCCCAGCCGACTGGCGCACCGGATACCGACCACCCAAAACCCGACCGTCGGGTGAGTGGCAATCCCTTGCGGGAAACCTGGAACCTGGTTCAAGCCGATCTGCCAGCGGGTCAGGTGTATTGCGGCGTTTGGCGCTGTGAACCCGGCCGCTGGCGCATCGCCATGGGCGAGACGGAGCGCGAGCTGTTCACCGTGATCGCCGGGCGCTGCCGGGTACACGACAACAACGGTGGCTTTGAAGCCGTGGAGCCAGGCGAAGGGCTCTACATTCCGCCCGGCTTCGAAGGCGAGTTTGAGGTGCTGGAGACCCTGACCAAGACCTACATGATCTGCGACTGAAACGAGTCAACCATGTCACAGCAGCTTTGGGTTACAACAGGTTTTCACACTGGGATGAGATATTGTTTTCAGCTTTGCCTGCGTCTTTGGTATGGCGTTCATGAAGAAGCCCCGCCAATGAGAACCGGCACCGCCAGCCATCGCAATCGTGCGGCAACTTGGCTGGCTCTGGTCTTTTTGATGCAGCTGCTGGCGGGCTCCGCACAGGCGCAAAACCAACCGCCATCGACCTGGGCGTTCCAGCCAGAGCGCGACCGTTTCGGGGCCGACGCCTTGCTGGACTTGCGCCATTTGAATGAAGAGGTCGCCGGACAGTCCGGCTTCGTTCGCGTCAACGAACAAGGGCGGTTCGTGCTCGGCGACGGTCAGCCGATCCGCTTCTGGGCGGTCAACAGCGACGTGGCCCGCCAACCGCATGTGGCGCGTGGCCCGCTATGGCCAGAAAGAACCAGCGACTTGGCCTACCACGCGCGCTTCCTTGCCAAGCGCGGTGTGAACATGGTTCGCCAGCACCGCCAGATCAGCGCCGATCTGAACACCCACCCCGCCGCTGCGTTGACCGACATCAACGAAGCCGAGCGCGACGCCATCTGGCGCATGGTGGCCGCCATGCGCAAGGAGGGCATCTACACCACGCTCTCGCCCTACTGGGGTGTGCCCATGAAGCTCGCCAAGGACTGGGGCATCGCCGGCCCCGCCAACCAGTCGGCGCTGGGCCTGCTGTTCTTCGACGAAACCCTGCAATCGGCCTACAAGCGCTGGCTCAAGAAGCTGCTGACCGAGAAGAACCCCTACACCGGCCTGTCGCTGGCCCAAGACCCGAGCCTGGCCGTGTTCCAGTTGCAGAACGAAGACAGCCTGCTGTTCTGGACTGTCGATGCCATCAAGGGGCCGCAGCGCGAGGCACTGGAGCGCCGCTTCGCCAGCTTCGTGCAAGCCAAGTACGGCTCGCTCGCGGACGCGCGATTGGCTTGGAGCGGAGACACCATGAAGGGCGACCTGCCGTCTTCCAATCGCCTGGGCTTGCTCGACATCTGGCAGCTCACGCAAACGCCTCCCATGGGCGGGCGCGGTCAGCGCATGGCTGATCAGACCGAGTTTTACGCCCGCACCATGCAGGATTTCAACCGCCAGATGGTCACCTACTTGCGCACCGAACTGGGCGTGAAGGCGCTCATCAATGCCGGCAACTGGAAGACCGCCAGTGCCGAGCGGCTCAACGACGTGGAGCGCTGGAGCTATTTGCCGGGCGAGGTTGACGCAGTGAATCACTACTTCGGCGGTGTGCACCAGGGGCAGTACAACGGCTGGGCCATCGTGGCGGGCGACCGCTTCACCAGCGACAGCGCGCTTCTTTCACCGCGCTTGTTGCCGATCAACCTCAAGCAGACGCAGGGTCGCCCCATCATGGTGACGGAAAGCGCCTGGGTGCTGCCCAACCGCTACGGTGCCGAGGGTCCGTTCCTGGTGGCTGCCTACACCTCCCTCACGGGCGTGGCGGCTTACCA
Organism: Burkholderiales bacterium; assembly: GCA_038249735.1. GTDB lineage: Bacteria > Pseudomonadota > Gammaproteobacteria > Burkholderiales > Burkholderiaceae_C > Hydrogenophaga. The sequence continues at coordinate 3,049 of JBBSDB010000119.1, read as the reverse complement.
CTGGTTCGCCACCGGTCACGACGGCTGGTCGCCGCCTCACTCCGCCAACGGCTACATGCCATCCCAGCAGAAGTGGACCTTTGCCACGCCCGAGATCCTAGGCAGTTTCCCCGCAGCCGCGCTGGCTTACCGCCGGGGTGACATCCGCACTGGCCAGCCGGTGGTGGTTGAGCAGCGGCCACTACCGGCCTTGTGGCAGCGTCAATCCCCACGCATTTTTGAGGGCGCCAGCTTCGACCCCAACCGGGACACCGGCGATGGTGGGCGTCGGGCAGAAGCCAGTCGCGCGGCGATCACACCCGATGCTTTTCTCGTCGGTCCGGTGCAGGTACGTCTGGGGGCCGACCCTGCGGCTGCCACTTTCGCCGGCGATCTCGCGCCATGGGTCGAAAAGGACCGTATCAAAGCCAATACCAGCGAGATCTTTCTTGACCACCGACTGGGCGTGGCCACGTTGGATACGCCCAAGACGCAGGGCGTGGCGGCCCATTTCCAGCATGCGCCCGAACACCAGTTGAGCACACTGGGTGTTCGATCAGGCAACGCTTTCGGGGCCCTCATGGCCGTCTCGCTCGACGATCTGCCGTTGAGCGAATCGCGTTCGGTCCTGCTGCAGTACGCCACCCAGAGCCGCCCCACCGGCTGGAGCGAAAAGCCGGTCGCGCTGACCCTGGAGGACGGCGGCAAGGCGCCCGGCTGGGAGGTGGTGTCGTATGGTCAGGCGCCCTGGCAAGTGGTGCAGCCGGTGCTCGACGTGAGCCTGCGCAACAAGCACCTGCGCCGCGCCACAGCACTGGACATGAACGGCATGCCGCTGCGCGCTGTGCCCGTCCAGCAGGAAGGCAGCACGACGCGGCTGCGCTTTCCGCCGGCCACGATGTATGTGGTGTTGCAGTGACCGGCCCGTGTCCGGCAAGCCCTGGCTTCTCACCCTGTTTCAACTGGAAAAGGTGAGGCGAGGGCTTCGCCCGCCCATACGCCAAAGCCTGAAACCCCTGGCAGCCTGTTCGTGCAGCACCCAGAAACAAACGAGCGTGAGCAGCCCCAAGACCAGGTGCGCGCCGAGATCGACACTTGGTTGCGCTCGACTGCAACATCTGCCTTACCGGCATCAACGCGAGCAGTGCTGGAGTGTCTCGTTACTCAGCCAGGTTGCGCCGCCAGCTGGGCAAACGCACCAACCACCTCAGGCGGCGCCTGCACCAGCTCGATCAATACACCTTCACCCGCGATCGGAAATTCGTCGTTCGCCTTGGGATGCAGGAAAGTGATGTCAAAACCCGCAGCGCCTTTGCGAATGCCGCCTGGCGCGAACCGCACCCCATTGGCAGTGAGCCAATCAACAGCCTTCGGCAGATTGTCGATCCAAAGACCGATGTGGTTGAGCGGTGTGGTGTGCACCGCTGGCTTTTTCTCGGGATCGATCGGCTGCATGAGATCGACCTCGACCTTGAACGGACCGCTGCCGATGGCGCAAATGTCCTCATCGACGTTTTCACGCTCGCTCTGAAAGGTGCCAGTGACCTCAAGGCCCAGCATCTCGACCCAGAGCTTTTGCAGGCGGAACTTGTCTGGCCCGCCGATGGCGATTTGCTGAATACCCAGCACTTTGAACGGGCGCTGTTGGCTCTTGCGATCTGGCGCAGGGCCGCCCCAAGCCGGATCAGCCCCCGGACCCGGCAAGGACCGGGGCCCTTCCCGGTCCTGGGACAGCGACCCGCGCAGCGGTGGAGCGTGGGGGCTCATTGCGCGAACTCCACGATCGGCTGGTCCACGGTGAGCGAATCGCCCTTGGTGGCCAGCACCTTCGCCACCACGCCGTCGGCGGTGGCGAACAAGACATTCTCCATCTTCATCGCCTCGATCACCGCCACGCGCTCGCCCGCCTGCACCTTCTGCCCCACCTGCACCGCCACATCGGCCAGCAGGCCGGGCATGGGCGAGAGCACAAATTTGCTCATGTCGGGCGGCGCCTTGAACGGCATGAGCCGGTGCAGCTCGGCCATCCGCGGCGAGACAACCATGGCCTCGATGCGGGTGCCGTTGTGCTGCACCACCAGCGCCAGCGGGTTGCGCGCGGTCCCGCGCTCGACCTGAGCCGTGAACGGCTGGCCGTTGCAGCTGCCGGTGATGCACACGTCGTTCAGACGCGACGGGCTGGTGATGGCGTAGCGCTGGCCGTCCACCGTCACCGTGGCCACACCGATCTCACCAATCGCTTCGACCACGTTCACTTCGCTATAGCCGTGCTCGCCAGCGGCGTCCAGGGTGATCACGCCGTAGTCATGGCCCACCTTCACGCCGTAGCCCGGCAGCTGCCCAGACAGCCCAGCCGCCCGCTCGCGCGACTTGCGGCGCACGAAGGTGGCCAGCGCGACCAGAAAGCGCGGGTCGTCGTGCGGCACGTCTTCGGCCCGAAAACCGTCGGCGTAGTGCTCGGCGATGAAACCGGTGTTGAAGGCGCCGGAGACGAACCGGGGATGCGCCAGCAGCGCTGCCTGAAAGGGAATGTTGGTGCTGATGCCGCGAATCACAAAGCCGTTGAGCGCCTCGCGCATCTTCGCGATCGCCTCCCCGCGGTCTTTGCCGTGCACGATGAGCTTGGCAATCATCGAGTCGTAGTACATCGGGATCTCTCCGCCGTCGACCACGCCGGTATCGACCCGCACGCCATACAGTTGCGTGGTGTCCCCCTGGAACATGGTCTGCTCAGGCGGCGTGAAACGCACCAGCCGGCCAACGCTTGGGAGAAAGTTGCGAAACGGGTCTTCGGCGTTGATGCGGCACTCGATGGCCCAGCCTTCGCGCTTGACATCGGCCTGCGTCAGCGGCAGCGGCTCGCCGGCGGCCACGCGAATCATCAGCTCGACCAGATCGAGCCCGGTGATGCATTCGGTGACTGGGTGCTCCACTTGCAGGCGGGTGTTCATCTCCAGGAAATAAAAATCCTGGTCTTTGCCAACCACAAACTCCACCGTGCCCGCGCTCTGGTACTGCACCGCTTTGGCCAGCGCCACCGCCTGCTCGCCCATGGCCTTGCGGGTGGCAT
>JBBSDB010000118.1:0-10351 GCA_038249735.1 Burkholderiales bacterium | reverse complement strand
TGACCCGCGTTCCCGAGTTGCTGGCCCACGGCGTGAAAGTCGCTTTCGGCCACGATTGCGTGATGGATCCTTGGTACTCGCTCGGCAGCGCCGACATGCTGGAGGTAGCCCACATGGGCCTGCACGTGGCGCAAATGACCAGCCAGGCCGCCATGCGCCAGTGTTTCGATGCCGTCACCGTGAACGCCGCCCAGGTGCTGGGCCTGGAGGGCTATGGCATCGCGCCGGGTTGCCACGCCGACCTGCTGCTGCTGCAAGCGCGCGATCCGGTCGAAGCCCTGCGTCTGCGCGCCACCCGGCTGAAAGTTTTCAAGCGTGGCAGACTGCTGGCCGAATCGCAACCCGCCACCGCGCAGCTGCATCTGCCGCATCGACCCCCAACCACCTCATGGAGCACCTAGCGTTGTTATCTCCTCTCACAACCCGCCACCCGATGGCGGTTGAAGTGCGCAAGGCCAGCGTGGTGTACCAGACCGCTGACTCGCCTGTGCACGCGCTGAGCGGCATCGATCTGAACATCGCCGATGGCGAATTTGTGTCTTTGATTGGCCCTTCAGGCTGCGGCAAAACCACCCTGATGCGGGTCATCGCCGACCTGGAAAAAATCACGGATGGCCAGGTGCTGGTCAACGGCGTTTCACCGCACGACGCGCGCTTGGCCCGGGCCTACGGTTATGTGTTCCAAGCACCGGCGCTGTTTCCCTGGCGCACCGTGCTGGCCAACGTCACCTTGCCTTTGCAGATTCACGGCAAAGACCGCGCGCAGGCCAAAGCCATCGCGATGGAGCATTTGGAGCGGGTGGGGCTGGTGGGCTTTGAAGGCAAGTACCCCTGGCAGCTCTCAGGCGGCATGCAACAGCGCGTGTCGATTGCGCGGGCACTGTCGTTTGAGCCCAAGATTTTGATGATGGACGAGCCCTTTGGCGCGCTCGACGAAATCACCCGCGACCGCTTGAACGAACAGCTGCAACAGCTCTGGCAGCGCGAGCGACGTACCGTGGTCTTCGTGACCCATTCCATTGCCGAGGCGGTGTACCTTTCCACCAAAATTGTGGTCATGTCGCCGCGTCCGGGTCGCATCGTGAAGGTGATCGACTCCACGCTGCCCGACGAGCGCCACCTGGGTCTGCGCGACTCGGCCGAGTTTGTGGCGCTGGCGCACGCTGTGCGGGAAGCCCTGGCCGATGGTCACCATGACTGACACCATGACCAAGGCCGTGGCACCCCACCTGGCCAGCGGCTGGGTGCTGATTTTGCGGCGCGACGTGGTGCCTGTTGCGGTGGTGTTGCTGGCGGTGCTGGCGCTTTGGTACGGCATGGCCTACTGGCTCAACAGCCCGGGTGCGATTGAGCGGGTGCTTGACCCCCAAGGCCCTTGGACGTGGCGCGATTTGCTGGGAGCGACCATGGGCATGGAACGCCCGGTCATGCCCGCGCCCCACCAGGTGGCCCTGGATTTCTACAGCAGCCTGACAGAGTGGCCTGTCGATTCCCCGCGCAACCTGCTTTTTCATGTGGCGGTCACAGGCAAGTCCACCCTGCTGGGCTTTGTGATGGGCACGGCCTTGGGGCTGGTGCTGTCGGTGCTGATCGTGCACAGCCGCACGCTGGACCGCGCGCTGCTGCCGTGGATCGTGGCCTCGCAAACGGTGCCTGTGCTGGCCATTGCCCCCATCGTGCTGGTGATTCTGGGCAGCCTGGGTTTCTCAGGTGTGGCACCCAAGGCGGTCATTGCCATGTATTTGTGCTTTTTTCCGGTCACGGTGGCCATGGTGCAAGGTCTGCGCTCGCCCCAAAAGATCGAGTCTGAAATGATGCACACCTACGCCGCCAGCCGCTGGCAGACCTTGTGGATGCTGCGCTTGCCCGCGGCTCTGCCGTTTCTTTTTCCGGCCTTGCGCGTGGGCATTGCAGCGGGTCTGGTGGGCGCCATGGTGGCCGAGCTGCCCACCGGCGCGGTGGCGGGTTTGGGGGCGCGGCTTCTCACCGGGTCGTATTACGGGCAGACGGTGCAAATCTGGTCGGCGCTGGTGATGTCGGCGCTGCTGGGTTTGACCCTGATCGCCGGGGTGGCGCTGGTGGAGCGCGCAGCGCTGCGCCACAGGAAAGGCCTATGAACTCGGTGGCCACGAACGCCCTGTTTTGGCCCGGCATGGCATTGCTGGCTGTGCTCGCCGTGGTCAGCGTGCGCCGGGTGGCAGCCATCGACGGCAGACGCTGGGCTGGCACGGCCACCGCGGCCTTGTTTGGCGTGTGGGTGGTGGTGTTCTGGGAGGTTTTGGTGCGCGCGCTGGAGGTGCCCCGCGTGCTGCTGCCTGCGCCCAGCCTGATCTTGAGCGCCATGCTGCAGCACGCTGCCACCCTGTGGGGCGACTTTGTGCAAACCGTGGGCAAGGCCGTTTTCATTGGCTGGTTGCTGGGCTGTGTCCTGGGTTTTTCTGTCGCTGTGGCGATCGACCGGATGCCTTTTCTGCAGCGTGGTTTGTTGCCTGTGGCCTCTCTCACCAGCGCGATTCCTTTGGTGGGCGTGGCGCCCATCATGGTGATGTGGTTTGGCTTTGACTGGCCCTCCAAGGCGGCGGTGGTGGTCTTGATGACGTTCTTCCCCATGCTGGTGTCCACCCTGGCGGGTCTGCAGGCCGCCGGCAAGCTGGAGCGTGAGTTGATGCACAGCTACGCCGCCAGCTACCCGCGCACGCTTCTTGCGTTGCGTCTGCCGGCCGCGCTGCCTTTCATCTTCGGCGCGCTCAAGGTCAATGCCACGTTGGCACTCATTGGGGGCATCGTGGCCGAGTTCTTTGGCTCGCCCACCGTGGGGCTGGGTTTTCGCATTTCTACCGAAGCCTCGCGCATGAACATACCGCTGGTGTGGGGTGCGATTGTGGTGGCGGCTGTCACCGGTTCGGTGGCCTATGCGCTGTTGGTGGCCTTCGAGCGCCGAGCGGCGTTCTGGCATCCCTCGGTCCGACAGGATTGAGTGCTGTCTGAGGTGGGTGAGTGTGTGTTCAAGTGTGTTGATTTTTAACTGAAGGAGCTTTTCATGATTCGTTCTTCGAAGTTCTCCAAGCCCTTGCTGGCGATGGTGATGGCCGCTGCCAGCTTGGGCGCCATGGCGCAAGAGAAAGTCACGGTGCAGCTCAAGTGGCTGCCGCAGGCCCAGTTCGCTGGTTACTACGTCGCCGCGGCCAAGGGTTACTACAAAGCCGAGGGTCTGGACGTGACCATCAAGCCCGGTGGCCCCGACATTTCGCCGGTGCAAGTGATCGCTGGCAACCAAGCCGATGTGATCGTGAACTGGATGCCCGACGCCCTGGCCGCTCGCGAAGCCGGCGTGCCACTGGTGAATATTGCTCAGGTGTTCAACCAGTCTGGCCTGATGCTGACCTGCAAGAAGTCCAGTGGTGTGTCGACTCCCAAAGACCTCAAAGGCAAGACCCTGGGCGTTTGGTACGGCGGCAACGAGTACCCCTTCTTGAACTGGATGTCCAAGCTGGGCTACAAGCCCGGCACCGACATCAAGATTCTCAAGCAGGGTTTCAACGTCGATCCGCTGCTGCAAAACCAGGCCGCGTGTATTTCCACCATGATCTACAACGAGTACTGGCAGATCGTGGACGCAGGCGTGAAAGAGAGCGACCTGGTGACGTTCTTCTACGAAAAAGAGGGCGTGGCCTCGCTGGAAGATGGCCTGTACGTGATGGAGTCCAGGTTGAAGGACCCGGCTTTCGTGGCCCGCATGGGCAAGTTCGTGAAAGCCACCCTCAAAGGCTGGAATGACGCTGTGAAAGACCCGGCAGGCGCTGCCAAGGCGGTGGTGGCCGCTGACATGTCGGGCAGCTCAAGTCTCAAAGTGCAACAGCGCCAGATGGAAAACGTGGCCAAGCTCATCACCAACGCGGGTACGCCCAAGATTGGCTTCCTGGAGCCCGCCGCTTACGAGCGCACCGTCAAGGTGCTGCTGGCTGGCGGCAGCTCACCGGTGATCAAGAAAGACCCGGGCAAGGCTGGCTACTCGCACGTGGTGTGGGAAGCGGCGCAGAAGTAATTTGACGCGGCTGGGTGAATTTGAAACAGGTCACCAACACCCCCAAGGGCCTCATTCGGCAGACGAATGAGGCCCTGATTCTTGGCGCCGCAGAAAAAGTATTTGCTCGCGCTGGTTTTGGCGGCGCCACCATGGCGGCCATTGCCCAGGCGAGCGGCCTGCCCAAGGCCAATCTGCACTATTACTTCGGCAGCAAAGACGTGCTGTACCGCAAAGTGCTGGCGCGCATCCTGCAAGACTGGTTGGCACCCGCCCAGGCCATCACCCCCGAGGCCGATCCCAAAACAGCGATCGAAGCCTACATCCGCGCCAAGATGGTGCTGTCCGCTCAGCGCCCGCACGCCTCCAAGGTGTTTGCCAACGAGCTGCTGCACAGCGCCCCGGTGGTCAAAACCCTGCTGGCCACCGAACTGCGCGACCTCGTCACCGCTAAGGCATCCGTGCTGCAAGGCTGGATGGATGCAGGCCGCATGGCCCCGGTCAACCCGGTGCACCTGTTCTTCACCCTCTGGGCCGCCACCCAGACCTATGCGGACTTTGACGTGCAGGTGTGCGCTGTGCTGGGGCACCCCGAACTCACGGCCCAGGACCACAGCCAAGCCACCGAGCATGTGGTGTCGCTGCTGTTGCGGGGGTGTGGCTTGTAGATGCCACGCATGAATGCTGCGCAGATGCCGCAGATGCCGCAGAGCCCTGCGGTCTGGCGCGTCCTTCGGAGCAGCGCAAAATACCGCCATGACCCTGACCGAACTCAAATACATCGTCGCCGTGGCGCGCGAGCGGCACTTCGGCAAAGCGGCCGAGGCCTGCTTTGTGTCGCAGCCCACGCTGTCGGTGGCGATCAAGAAGCTGGAAGAGGAGCTGGAGCTGAAGATCTTCGAGCGCAACGCGAGCGAAATTGCGGTGACGCCGTTGGGCGAAGAAATCGTGCGCCAGGCGCAGACCGTGCTGGAGCAGGCGGCAGCCATCAAGGAGATTGCCAAGCGCGGCAAAGACCCGCTGGCCGGGCCGCTCAGGCTGGGTGTGATTTACACCATCGGGCCCTATTTGCTGCCCAATCTGGTGCGCCAGGTGATCGAGCGCACGCCACAGATGCCGCTGATGTTGCAGGAGAACTTCACCGTCAAGCTGCTGGAGCAGTTGCGCCTGGGCGAGATCGACTGCGCCATTTTGGCCGAGCCGTTTCCCGAGACCAACCTCGCGATCGCTCCGTTGTACGACGAGCCGTTTCTGGCCGCCGTGCCGGTGGCGCATCCGCTGGCGCAGCAAAGCCACATCACCTCGGAACAGCTCAAGCGCGAAACCATGCTGCTGCTGGGCAACGGCCACTGCTTTCGCGATCATGTGCTGGAAGTCTGCCCCGAGTTCGCGCGTTTTTCCAACGACACCGAAGGCATCCGCAAGAGCTTCGAAGGCTCGTCGCTGGAGACCATCAAGCACATGGTGGCGGCCGGCATGGGCGTTACCCTGGTGCCGCGCCTCTCGGTCCCCAGCTCGGCGCTGGACGGCAGCCCCGCTGCCGATCAGGATTTCGGCGACTCGTCGTTCGTGCGCTACCTGCCGTTCGAGGGCGATCCGCCGACCCGCCGCGTGGTACTCGCCTGGCGGCGCAGCTTCACCCGCTATGAAGCGATCGCCGAATTGCGCAACGCCATCTACGCTTGCGAACTGCCAGGCGTGAAAAGGTTGTCCTGACCGTGCCTGACAGCCACTGCGTGCCCTCTCCATGACCAGCGCCGCATCTTCTGGCGCGGCCCCCAACCGCTTCGCGCTGTACCTCGACCTGATCCGCTGGAACCGGCCCGCTGGCTGGCTGCTGCTGCTGTGGCCTTCGTTGGCGGCTTTGTGGGTGGCGGCGGACGGATTCCCCGGACTGCATCTGCTGGTGGTGTTCACCCTGGGCACCATCCTGATGCGCAGCGCCGGCTGCTGTGTGAACGACGTGGCCGACCGCGAGTTCGACCGGCATGTCAAGCGCACCGCACAGCGCCCGGTGACCAGCGGGCGCTTGGGCATCAAAGAGGCGCTGGGTGTGGGTGCGGTGCTGGCGCTGGCCGCTTTCCTGCTGGTGCTCACCACCGGCCTGGCGGCCATCGTCTGGTCGTTTGCGGGATTGGTGCTGGCTGTCGTCTACCCCTATGCGAAACGCTTGGTCTCGATGCCGCAGGCAGTGCTGGGGGTGGCGTTCAGCTTTGGCATTCCCATGGCCTTTGCGGCTGTCAACGGCGGTCCCATGTGGGCGCTGTTTGGCGACACGAGTTCTTGGAGCGAGCCTGGATTTTGGCTGGGCGTGTGGCAAAGCGTGCCGCTGCTTGCCTGGGTTCTGATGGCGGGCAATCTGTTCTGGGTGCTGGCCTACGACACCGAGTACGCGATGGTGGACCGCGACGACGACCTGAAGATCGGTATGAAGACCTCAGCGGTCACGCTGGGCGATGCCGATGTGGCGGCGGTGACCGCGTTCTACGGGGTGTTTCTCGCCATCTGGAGCGCCGCGCTTTGGGCTCGGGTGAATCCCTGGGTTTGGGGTGCGATGTTGCTCGTCGCGCTGGCGCAGGTGGTTTGGCACCACCGGCTCATCAAAGACCGCACGCGCGACGGTTGCTTCAAGGCCTTCCGCTTGAACCACTGGCTGGGGTTCACGGTGTTTGTGGGCGTGGTGGCGGGGATTGGGCTGCGCTGAGGGCGAACCCGGCACTGGCTGATTATCCTGAGCACGCATTGAGTATGACGAACAGGACCACCATGTCTTCCAAGTTTTCTTCTGCGCGATCGCTTCTCGCGCGACCGAGCGTTTCGTTGATCGTCATGCTGCTCGGTGCGTTGCCGCTGATGGCGCAGGCCGCAGCGGCTTGTGTGCACGAGGTGTCGTTGACATTCAATGAAAGCGCGCCGCGCGACCGGTTCGAGATTCGCAACGATTCGTCGGCCGGTCAGCGCATCCAGCGTCTGACGCTCAATCTGTCGGGCTCGGCAGGCCGGTTGATTTTCGACACGGTCGAAGGTGGCACGGGTGTTGAGGTGTTCCAGCCGTTTCGCGTTGACTCGGGTGAGGCCCGGCTGAGCAAGACACCAGTGATGCAAGACGGCAGCGACCGCCTTGATCTGACCTTCACGCGATTCGACCCTGGTCAGCGCTTTGTGTTTTCGATCGATGTCGACGACCGGCTGACCGCCTCGGACCTTGGCCAGATCCGAGTCTCGGGCTCCGAGATGGCGGGCGCTTTGCTCAGCGTGGTGGTGGGTCCGACCGGTGGTGCCGGCCGCGAAGCGCAAGCCCGGGTGGACGGCAGCAACCGGGCTCGGGTGCAGGCAGCTTGTCCCTGATGCTTCAGGGTCGATGCCCCCTCAGCCGCCGAATTCCCGACCCAGTTCTGCCGCGCGGTGTTGAGCGGCCTGCATCGCCAAGATGAAGGCGGGTTTGATCCCGCTGGCCTCCATGGCGGTCAGCGCCGCGTGGGTGGTGCCGCCCTTGGAGGTGACGCGTTCGCGCAGCGTGTGCAGCGGTTCGTCTGCCCGCTGAGCCAAGGTGGCCGCACCGATAAAGGTTCCTTCGGCCAGTCGTTGCGCGACCTCGGGCGGCAGCCCCATGGCAGCCCCCGCTTCGCGCATCGCTTCCAGGAAATAGAAGACGTAAGCCGGCCCGGAGCCTGAGAGCGCGGTCACAGCGTCGAGCTGGTCTTCGCTGTCTACCCACACCAGATCGCCAGTGGTGGCCACCACCCTCTCCACCTGTGCGCGGTCTTCGGCGGACACCGCCTCGCGCGCATACAAACCGCTCATGCCCAGCCCGACCAGCGCTGGGGTGTTGGGCATGGCGCGCACGATGCGCTCGCTGCCCAGCCAAGCGGCCATGCTGTCCGAGGTGATGCCGGCAGCCACGCTCAGGTGCAGCGCTTCGGAGACGAAAGGCGCGGTGGCCAGCGCGGCGTCTTTGAAGTTTTGTGGCTTGACCGCCCACACCACCAGCTCCGCAGCCACCAGGGTTTCGCTCGCGGCTGGCAACACCGACACCTTCGGAAACTGCACACTCAGGCGCTCACGCTGTGCGTGCCAAGGCTCCACCACCAGAATCGATGTCGCTGGGTGGCCTTGGCGCAACAGGCCGCCGATGATGGCGCTGGCCATGTTGCCGCCGCCGATGAAGGCGATGAGGGGGTGCTGGGGAGAGTTCATGGCGACATTGTGCCGCGCAGCCTCGCGCAGACACGAGACCGCGAGGGCATTGCCGGCGTCAGGGCGCAACGGTTTGGCGCACCGCCCGCTCCCAACCAGCCAGGCGCTCGGCCGCCTGTTCGCCCGCCATGTGCGGCACGAAGGTGCGCTCGGCGCGCCACTGCTGCGCGAGCTCGTCGAGGTTGCTGTACAGCCCGGTGTGCAGACCGGCCAGGTAGGCCGCGCCCAGGGCGGTGGTTTCGATCACGGCCGGTCGTACCACCGGGATGCCCAGCAGATCGGCCTGGACCTGCATCAGCAGATCGTTGACGCAGGCGCCGCCGTCGACCCGCAGCTCGCTCACCGCCACACCCCCGGCAGCCACCGCATCGCGGCTCATGGCGGCGAGCAAGGCGGTGCTCTGGAACGCAATGCTCTCCAGCGCGGCGCGCGCGATGTGGGCCACGGTCGTGCCGCGCGTGAGGCCGGTCAGGCTGCCGCGCGTGTCGGGCTGCCAATAGGGCGCGCCCAGGCCGGTGAAAGCGGGCACCAGCACCACACCACCGGTGTCGGGCACGCTTTCGGCCAAGGCCTGAACCTCGCTGCTGGACCGAATAGCGTTCAAGCCATCGCGCAGCCACTGGATCACCGCACCGCCGATGAACACGCTGCCCTCCAGCGCGTACTGGGGCGGGCCTGGCGGTTGTGCGGCGGCGGTGGTGATTAGGCCGTTGCCGCTGATCTGGAACTGTTCGCCGGTATGCATCAGCATGAAACAGCCGGTGCCGTAGGTGTTCTTGGCCATGCCGGCTGAAAAGCAGGCCTGGCCGAACAGCGCGCTTTGCTGGTCGCCTGCCACGCCGCCAATGGTCAGCGGCGCCCCCAGCCACTCGGCGCCGATCTGACCAAAGTCGGCGCTGGAGGGCAGAGCCTGTGGCATCAGGCTGTCTGGGATGTTCATCGCTGCCAGCAGCTCGTTGTCCCAGCGGCGGGTGTGGATGTTGAACAGCATGGTGCGCGCGGCGTTGCTGAAATCGGTGGCGTGCACCGCGCCACCGGTGAGCTTCCAGATCAGCCAGCTGTCGACCGTGCCAAAGGCCAGCTCGCCGCGCTCGGCCTGTGCGCGCACGCCGGGCACGTTGTCCAAAATCCATTGAAGCTTGGTGCCGGAGAAATAAGCGTCGATGCGCAGCCCCGTCTTCTGCAACACGGTGTCGGTCAACCCGCGCTCGCGCAGCGCCACGCAGGCGGCCTCGGCGCGTCGGTCTTGCCAGACGATGGCGTTGTAAACCGGCTCGCCGGTCTTGCGACTCCAGACCACGGTGGTCTCGCGCTGGTTGGTGATGCCCACTGCGCGGATGTCTTTCGCGCTCAGGTCTGCTTGCTTCAAGGCCTGGCGCGCGGTCGCTAGCTGCGTTTGCCACAAGGTCTCTGGATCGTGCTCGACCCAGCCCGGCTCGGGGTAGATCTGACGGAACTCGGTCTGCGCCATGGCCACCACCCGGCCGGCGCGGTCGAACACGATGCTGCGGGAGCTGGAGGTGCCCTGGTCCAGGGCCAGCAAGTAGTCGCTCATGGGGTCTCCTCGTGATTCGCTTTTTGTCTCAGGCGCCGACGGGCTCACCAGCTTCGCCGGCCACCACACACTGCACTTGGCTTTGCGCCATCAGCTCATCGAAAGGGGGCGGCGGTTTCGCATCGGTGAAGACCACGTCGATCTCGTCGAGCCGCGCCAGTTCGATCATGGCCGGGCGGTTGAACTTGCTCTGGTCGGCGGCCAGCCAGACCTCGCGCGATTGTTCAATGATGGTTCTCGCCACCTTCACCTCGCGGTAATCGAAGTCGCGCAGCGTGCCGTCTGCCTCGATGCCGCTGATGCCAATCAGGCCGATGTCGACCTTGAACTGGCGCATGAAATCCACCGTGGCCTCGCCCACGATGCCCTGGTCAGCGGCGCGCACCAAGCCGCCCGCCACGATCACCTCGCAATCGGGGTTGCTGCTCAGCAGGGCGGCGATGTGCAGGTTGTTGGTGATCACGCGCAGGCCGCGATGTTGCAAGAGCTCGTGCGCCACGGCTTCGATGGTGGTGCCGATGTTGAGGATCAGCGAGCAGCCGTTGGGCACGCGCTTCGCAATGGCGCGCGCAATG
>JBBSDB010000117.1:0-10444 GCA_038249735.1 Burkholderiales bacterium | reverse complement strand
ATCGTGGGGGCGACCGGGCCAGCCGCCGGGCCGCCCCAAGGCAGGCCCAGCCCCCTTGGAGGGCAGCGACCCGCGCAGCAGTGGATCGTGGGGGCGACCGGGCCAGCCGCCGGGCCGCCCCAAGGCAGGCCCAGCCCCCTCGGGGGGCAGCGACCCGCGCAGCGGTGGAGCGTGGGGGCCATCCATCATTCGATGTTCTGCACCTGCTCGCGCAACTGCTCGATCAGCACCTTCATATCGACCGAAATGCGGGTGAGTTCCAGGCTGGAGGACTTGGAGCCCAGGGTGTTGGCTTCGCGGTGCAGCTCCTGAATCAGGAAATCCAACCGCTTGCCCGCTTCGCCACCTTTTTTGAGAAGGCGCTCGATTTCGCTCAGATGGGACGCGAGGCGGGTCAGCTCCTCCGACACGTCGATGCGGATCGCGAATGCGGTGGCTTCGGTGAGTGCGCGGTCTCGGGCCTGGTCGCTGGTGATGGCATTGCCCAGCGCGCCTTCGCTGGAGGATGCGCCGAGCGCCTCACTCCAGCGGTCCAGGAAGCGCTGGCGCTGCTGAGCGACCAGTTGCGGAATCAGTGGCTGCGCGTCGCCGGCCAGTTGCCGCAGCTGCTCCAAGCGGTCCAGCATCGTGGCAGCCAAGCGATCGCCTTCGCGCTGGCGTGATTCGATCAACGACTCGACGCCGTGCTTGCCCAGCTCCATTAACTGTTCCTGCAATTCACCACCACGCAAAGCCGGCCGCGACGCGGTGAGCGAAAGCACCTCGGCAACCGACAGTGGGCTGGCGGCCGGCAGCCAGGCTCGCACATTGTCTTGCAGGCTCACCAGCTTTTGCAGCTCGGCTGCACTGGGCGAGCGCGGGCCGCTCTCGACGCGGCCTTCGATCCAGGCACGCACCTCGACCTTGCCGCGTTTGAGCTGGGCGGTGAGCATCTCGCGCAGTGCCGGCTCGGCAGCGCGAAGGTCGTCAGACAGCTTGAAGCTGAGGTCCAAAAAACGGCTGTTGACCGAGCGAATTTCCAGGCCGATGGTGGTTTGCTGTTCGCGCTCGGGCTCGCCCGCAAGGCCGGTTTTTTGCCCGCCCCCCTGGGCCGTGGCGTAGCCGGTCATGCTGTAAACTGCCATGCAGATGTGTCCGATCAGGGTGAAAGGTCCATAACAAGGCGTCACGGAACTCGCTTGAATTATGTCAAAGGTCAAACCCGCTCCTCTGCCGCCGGACACTGTGATCGGTGGCTACCGCATCGTCCGCAAGGTGGCAGCCGGCGGTTTTGGTGTGGTCTACCTCGCGGTGGACACCGAGGGCCAGCAGGTCGCCGTCAAGGAGTACCTGCCCTCGTCGCTGGCCACCCGCGGACCGGGTGAGTTGCTGCCCCAGGTGCAGCCCGAGAAACTCTCGCTGTATCGGCTCGGGCTAAAAAGTTTCTTCGAAGAAGGCCGTGCGCTGGCGCAGATTTCGCATGCCTCGGTGGTGAGCGTGCTTAATTTCTTTCGCGAGAACGAAACCGTGTACATGGTGATGAACTACCTGGAGGGCGCTTCTCTGCAGGAATTCATCATTACCGCGCGCGAGCTCAAGAAGCAGAAAGTTTTTCGCGAGTCGACCATACGGTCTTTGTACGACGAGATTTTGCGCGGGCTGCGGATCGTGCATCAGCACAAGATGCTGCATCTGGACATCAAGCCGGCCAACATCTTCGTCACCGACGACAACCGCTCGGTGTTGATCGACTTCGGCGCCGCGCGCGAGGTGCTCAGCAAAGAGGGCAACTTCATCCGCCCCATGTACACACCCGGCTTCGCAGCACCCGAGATGTACCGCCGCGACTCCAGCATGGGCCCGTGGACCGACATCTATGCCATCGGCGCCTGCATTTACGCGAGCATGCAGGGGTACCCACCCAACGATGCGCCGCAGCGGCTGGAAAAAGACCGGCTTTCCTTGGCCTTATCGCGCCTGCGCGGGGTGTATTCGGACAACCTGATTGAGGTCGTCGAGTGGTGCATGTCGCTCGATCCGCTGTCGCGCCCGCAGTCGGTGTTTGCCCTTCAGAAGGAGCTCAGCCGTGAGACAGAGCGCAGTTACACCAAGCTCACTGTGGCTGAAAAAATGCGCTTGCAGTTCGACAACATCGTGTCTGACAACAAAAAGTCGGCGCGCAAATCGACCGCAGCCGGGACCAAGTTTCGATGAAGTTTTCGGTCTACCAGATCAGTCGGCAGGGGGGGCGTGAGCGCAACGAGGACCGCATGGGCTACGCCTACACGCGCGAATCGGGACTGTTTGTGCTGGCCGATGGCATGGGGGGCCATCCCGAAGGCGCGATGGCAGCCCAGCTGGCCTTGCAGACCTTTTCTGCTTATTTTCAGAAGACGGCCAATCCACTGGTCAAAGAGGTGCCGGAGTTCCTCTCCAGCGCCACCATGGCCGCGCACCACCAGATCATCCGTTACGCGTCGGAAAAAAGCATGCTGGACACGCCGCGCACCACCTTGGTGGCCGCCGTGATGGAACGCAACCACATCCACTGGGTTCACTGTGGTGATTCGCGGCTTTACATCGTGCGCGACGGCGCGCTGCTGACGCGCACGCGCGACCATTCCTACATGGAGCAGCAGGCGCATCTGGGTCGCAACACGCAGCACATCAACCGCAACATCCTGTTCACCTGCCTCGGTTCGCCAGCCAAGCCGGTTTTTGATCTCTCGGGCCCGCTGCAGCTGCAGCAGGGCGATCGGGTGCTGCTGTGTTCAGACGGTTTGTGGGGCACGGTGAGCGACGACGAGGTGGCGCAAGAGCTGTCCCGCACCACGCTGGACCAGTCGGTGCCCGAGCTGGTGGAGATGGCGCTCAAGCGCGGCGGCGCGCGCTGTGACAACGTGACGGTGCTGGCGATGGAATGGGAGACGCCCGAGCAGTTCAAGTCCACGCGGGTCTCCACCGAGGACATCGACGACGGCGTATTTGCCTCCACCATCCAGTCCGGCGTACCCGATCCGACCATTGAGGACATGGACGACGAGGCCATCGAGCGCTCCATTGCCGAAATCAACGAAGCGATCCGGCGCACCGCTGAAAGAAAAGCGTAACTCCCCCTGCGCCGCTTCGCATCTTCCCCCGAGGAGCTCCGCACCCGAGCCGGCCAAGCCGGTTCCGCGGTGTGCCCAGCAGGCACCCACCCCGCGTCCTGCCCAACATCAGAAAACCAAGCCCATGAACACATCATCCCGCCCCGGCCAGCGTGCCGCCGATGCCTTGCGCCCGGTGCGCATCACCCGCGGTTACACCATGTACGCCGAAGGCTCGGTGCTGATCGAGTTCGGGCACACCAAGGTGCTGTGCACCGCGTCGGTGGAAGAAAAGGTGCCGCCGCACAAACGCGGCAGCGGCGAAGGCTGGGTCACAGCCGAATACGGCATGCTGCCGCGCGCCACTCACACCCGCAGCGATCGCGAAGCGGCCAAGGGCAAACAGAGCGGGCGCACGCAGGAAATCCAGCGCCTGATCGGTCGCTCGCTGCGCGCTGTGTTTGATCTCAAAGCCCTGGGTGAGCGCACCATTTCTCTCGATTGCGATGTGTTGCAGGCCGACGGCGGCACCCGCACCGCCAGCATCACCGGCGCCTTTGTGGCTGTCCACGACGCGGTCACGCGCCTGCTGGCAGAAGGCAAGATCGCGGTGTCTCCCATCAAAGGCCACGTGGCCGCGATTTCGGTCGGCATGCTCGGTGGCCGCGCGCTGCTCGATCTGGAGTACGTGGAAGACGTGGTCTGCGACACCGACATGAATGTGGTCATGACCGGCGCTGGCCACTTCGTCGAGGTGCAGGGCACGGCCGAGGGCGAGGCCTTCGGCCGTGACGACATGAACGCCATGCTGGCGTTGGCCGAAAAAGGCATTGGCGAGCTGGTGCAGATGCAGCAACAGGCACTCGGCGCGTGAAGCTGGTCCTGGCCTCGAACAACGCGGGCAAGCTGGCCGAGTTGCAGGCGCTGTTTGCGCCGCTGGGCATCACCTTGGTGTGCCAGTCCGAGCTCGGTATTTCCGAGGCGCCCGAGCCGCATCGCACTTTTGTCGAGAATGCGCTGGCCAAGGCGCGCCACGCGGCGCGCGAAAGCGGTCTGCCCGCGTTGGCCGACGATGCCGGTCTCTGCGTGGAGGCCTTCGGCGGTCTGCCAGGGGTGGACACCGCCTACTACGCAACCCAGTTTGGCTACCCGAAGGGCGACGACCACAACGTGCGCGCGCTGCTGGAACAAATGCAGGGCCAGACCGACCGCCGCGCGGCGCTGGTCAGCACCCTGGTGGCGCGGCGCCGCGCCGACGATCCTGAGCCGCTGGTGGCCACCGGTCGCGCGCCCGGCCTGATCACCGATCGGCCGATCGGTGACAACGGTTTTGGCTTCGATCCGATCATGTTTCTGCCCGCGTTCGGCAAGACCTTCGCCGAACTGCCGACCGAGGTGAAGAACGCCAACAGCCACCGCGGCCAGGCAGCCCAACAGATGCTCGCGCTGATGCGCGAGCGCTGGTTTTTCCCAGAACGCGGCGAGCGCGCATGAGCCCGGTGCGCGAGGTTCGCGTCCCCTGGCCGGCCACGCGCCAGGGCTCTCCCCCCGAGGCGCCACACTGGAGCGATGTGGCGCACTGGATGCGCCCGGGCACCTTGCAGCTGGTGGGCCAGCCGCCGCTCTCGCTCTACATCCACCTGCCGTGGTGCCTGAAGAAATGCCCATACTGCGATTTCAATTCGCACGAATGGCACGACCCGGGCGGCGCGGCCTTCCCCGAACAGGCTTATCTGGAGGCACTGCGCGCCGACTTGCAAGCCTCGCTGCCGCTGATCTGGGGCCGCGCGGTGCACAGCGTGTTCATCGGCGGTGGCACGCCCAGCCTCTTTTCTCCCGAGGCGATCGATCGATTGTTGGGCGATGTGCGCGCTCTGGTGCGCCTCGATGCCGACGCAGAAATCACGCTGGAGGCCAACCCCGGCACCTTCGAGAAAGACCGCTTTCATGCCTTTCGCCAGGCTGGTGTGACCCGGCTTTCCATCGGGGTGCAGAGCTTCAACAACAACCATCTGCGCGAGTTGGGTCGGGTGCACGACGCGGCGCAAGCCAAGGCGGCAGTGGAAGAGGCCGCGCGCGCCTTCGACACCTTCAATCTCGACATCATGTACGCCCTGCCCGGGCAGACACTGGCCGACTGCGAGGCCGATCTGCGCACCGCACTCGGCTTTCAGCCGCCCCACATATCGATCTACCACCTCACCATTGAGCCCAACACCGTCTTCGCCAAGTACCCGCCCACCGTGCCGGAAGAGGACGACGCCTACGCCATGCTCGACCGCATCACCGAGCTCACCCTTGAGGCGGGACTGGCGCGCTACGAGGTGTCGGCCTATGCGTGCGCCGGTCACCGCAGCCGCCACAACCAGAATTACTGGCAATTCGGCGACTACCTCGGCATCGGCGCCGGGGCTCACAGCAAGCTCAGTTTTGCGCACCGCGTGGTGCGCCAGGTGCGTATCCGCGATCCCCGCCTGTACATGGAGCGCGCCGCGCTGGACCCGATGGCCAGTGTGCAGGAAGTGCCACGCGCCGACCTGCCGTTCGAGTTCATGCTCAACAGCTTGCGCTTGCTCGATGGCTTTGCGCTGAGCGATTTCACCGGCCGCACCGGTCTGCCGCTTTCTGCGCTGCAGCCCGGCTTAACCCAAGCAGTGGACAAAGGCCTGTTGGTGCGCGAGGGCGACCGCGTGTGGCCAACCGCACGCGGCCTGGACTTCCTGAGCGATCTGCAATCGCTGTTTCTGCCCGACTGATCGTCGCCCTCCGCTGCTGGCGCGCAACACCCCGTGGTCTCAGCGCGGTGTCACCCGCTGGGGCGGCGGCATGGGTGGTGCGCGCAGGCGGTACAGAACCAGCTGACCGGTCACCCCGATAAAGGCCAACGCCAGCATCAGCAGGCCAAGGTGGGTGGCGTTTTCGTGGGTGAACAAGCCCACCGCAAAACCGCCAGCGGCGCCCATCAGTTGCTGCATCAGCCCCGCCACCGCCGCAGCCGCGCCGGCCAATGCGGGCATCAGGCCCACCGTGCCCGCCAGCGCGGGTGGCACCAGCAGGCCGTTGCCCATGCCCAGCAGCACCATGGGCAAGGCAAACGCCAGCGGGGTGTGCAGCCCAGCGATCGAGAGTACTGCCATCAGCGAGATGCCCGTCAGGGTGAGGCTTTGTCCGAGCAGCATGATGCGGCGCTCGCGCACCCGATGCACCAGCAAGGTGGTGAGGTAGTTGCCGACGATGTACGACAGCGGCCCGACCATGATGTAAAAACCCACGCCGCCCGGGCCCACGCCGTATTGCCCGAGCACGATCGGCGCACCCGACAGGAAAGCATAGAACGAGGCTGTGGTGGACGACAGAATGGCCACGTAGCAGATGAACGCAGGCTCGCGCACCAGCTGGCGATACGACGAGACCATCACGCGCAACCAATGCGGCTGCACCTGCGTGGCTTTCTGGTGGTCGGGCAAGCCGCGCCAGGCGGCAACAAACAGCCCCACACTCAGCAGCGCGATCAGCACAAAGTTGGCGCGCCAGCCCAGCACCACATGCAACTGTCCGCCCAGCACCGTGGCCACCGGCGGCACCAGGCCCATCGCCATGCCCACATAGGCCATCACCCGCGTGCGCTGCGGACCCTGAAACAGGTCCTGCACCAGCGCCCGGCCCACCACCATGCCCGCCGCAAAACCCGCGCCCTGCAAAACCCGCGCTGCGATCAGCGTGTTCAGATCGGGCGCCAGCGCCGCCATCACCGAACCGGCGCACGCAACCGCCAATCCCAGCAGCAGCACCCGCTTGCGACCCCAACGATCCGAAAGCGGGCCGTAGACCAGTTGCAACACGCCATAGGCCACCACAAAGCCGCTGAAGGTCAGCTGCACCGCCGCCTGGCTTCTGCCAAAAATGGCGCTCCACTCTTGCATGGAAGGCAGGCAGATCGTCATGGCCAAGAGGCCAAAGGCGAGTTGCGCGAGCAGGTTGGCGATCAGCATGGTGTGGGGTGCGGCTCTGTCGTGCACAGCGTGCTCAAAGCGGGCGGGCAGCCTGAGGGTGAGGTAAGCGGCGGGCCGAAGGCCTGCGGGGAGGCTGGGGACAACAAGCCTGAAGAAGGCGTGAAAGACGTCGATGCTAAGCCATGGCGAATGGGTTGGTGTACTGCCCCGCGCTATACCCGGCCCGTTCAAGCATGGCTACCATCGCTCCATGCAAGCTGCCACCTACTGGCTGATGAAGTCCGAGCCCAACGAGTGCTCCATCGACGACGCGCTGGCCGCGCCGCGTGCCACGGTGCCCTGGACCGGTGTGCGCAATCACCAAGCCCGAAATTTCATGCGCGATGCCATGCGCGTGGGCGATGGCGTGCTGCTCTACCACTCCAGCTGTGCCCAGCCGGGCATCGCGGGCCTGGCCAAAGTGGCCTCCACCACCCGCCCAGACCCGACCCAGTTCGACCCGCAGTCGCCGTACGTCGATCCCCGATCCAGCCCCGACCAACCGCGCTGGCTGCTGCTGGACGTCACGGCGCTGAAGAAAACCCGCCTCCTGGGTTTGCCCGAGCTGCGCGCCGACCCGGCGCTGGCCGATCTGCAGATTCTTCAGCGCGGCAACCGCCTGTCGATCACGCCGGTGAGCGAGGCGCACTGGCGGCGCATCCTCACCCTGCTGGCTGACGAGCCTTGAGCCAGAAGGCGAAGGCCATGGTCGGCGGCAGCCAAACCCACCGTCTCAAAGAGCAACCATGAACCTGGCCCACCTGCTTGAGCGCGCGGCCCTGCAAGACCCGGCACGGCCGGCCCTCTTCCTGGGTAGCCAGTGCGTCGCCACCCATGGCGATTGGGCAAAGCGTTCCGCGCGAGCAGGTGCTCACTGCCTGGCGGCCGGCCTGGTGCCTGGCGACCGCGTCGTGCTGTTCATGCGCAACCACCCGCGCTATCTGGAGCTGCGGTTCGGCGCCTGGTGGGCCGGGCTGGTGGTGTTGCCGGTGAACGCCAAGCTGCACCCCAAAGAGGTGCAGTGGATCGTGGACAACGCCCAGGCGCGCTGGGCCTTCGTTACCGCTGATGTGCTGCCCGACCCCGAAGCGCTGACCGGCCTTGACGGCGTGATCGACGCCGACTCGCCCGCCTGCACCGCCTGGCTGGAAGACGGCCCGGGCCTGCCCGCCGTGACCGAGCGCACCCCCACCGACACGGCCTGGCTGTTCTACACCAGCGGCACCACCGGCCGACCCAAGGGCGTGATGTTCACGTACCGCAACCTCATGACCATGGGGTTGACCTATTTCAACGACGTGGACGCCATCGCGCCGCAAGACGCCATCGCCTACGCCGCGCCCATGTCCCACGGCGCCGGCCTTTACGCCATTCCCCACCTCATGGCCGGCGCGCGGCATGTGGTGCCCGCCTCGGGCGGGTTTGACGCCGCCGAGCTGTTCGACCTCGGCCGCGAGCTCGGGCCACTCTCGCTGTTCTCCGCACCCACCATCGTCAAACGCATACCATCGTCAAACGCATCGTCGACGAAGGCGAAGCACAAGGCCTCACGCCAGCCGCCTGCGCGCGCTCGTTCAAGACCATCGTCTACGGCGGCGCGCCCATGTACGCCGCCGACATCCAGCGCGCCTTGCGCGTGATGGGCCCGCGCTTCGTGCAGATCTACGGCCAGGGCGAAAGTCCCATGACCGGCACCGCCCTCAGCCGCGAGCACCTGGCCGACGCGCAGCACCCGCGCCATGCCGAGCGCATCGCCTCGGTGGGTGTGGCGCAGACACCGGAGCGCATCCGCGTCGCCAGGCCAGATGGCCAGCTGCTGCCCGCCGGCGAAGCGGGCGAGGTGCTGATCCAGGGCGACAGCGTCATGGCCGGCTACTGGCGCAACGAAGAAGCCACCGCCGCCGCCATCCGCAACGGCTGGCTCTGGACCGGCGACATGGGCGCCCTTGATGCCGACGGTTTCCTCACCCTGAAAGACCGCAGCAAAGACCTGATCATCAGCGGCGGCAGCAACATCTACCCGCGCGAGGTGGAAGAGGTGCTGCTCACCGCGCCCGGCGTGGCCGAGGCCGCCGTGGTCGGCTCCCCCGACCCCGAGTGGGGCGAGATCGTGGTGGCGTTTGTGGTGCCGCAGGCGGGAGCGGCGCTGGAGGTTGGCGCCCTCGACGCGTATTGCCTGGCGCACATCGCCCGCTTCAAACGGCCCAAGCGGTATGAGGTGGTGGAGTCGCTGCCGAAGAACAACTACGGGAAGGTTTTGAAGACGGTGCTCAGGCAACAGGTCGCGCCACCGGCTCAATAAACCGCATCGTGATCGCCCACGTTGATCGGAATGATCTGCCCGTCGGCGATCAGCAGTTCCAGCGTGATGCGGTAAGAGAGGTTGATCGACACCGAATGCAGAACCTGCAGCCTGCCCGACAGCGCGTGCAGGCGCAGCGAGGGGTGGTGCGGGTTGACTTCAAGCAGGGCCAGCGTCTTGCCGTACTGGGCCTTGAGCTGCGGGTGGCGCTTGAGGAAACGCAGGGCGCGGCGGGTGTAGTCGTCGGTGAAGACCAGCTGGTAGAGCATGAGCCAGACCGGACTCAGCGCCCAGCGTCTTCGGCCAGCAGCCGCTCCATGCGCTGAAGGTGCTCGGCAGCGGTTTCTTCCACCGCGCGCCCCGCAGCGAGATCGGCCCGACTCTGGGCCAGCGCCGCTTCCAGTTCACACTCACGCAGGTAGTGG
The DNA here is from genome assembly GCA_038249735.1 of Burkholderiales bacterium. GTDB lineage: Bacteria > Pseudomonadota > Gammaproteobacteria > Burkholderiales > Burkholderiaceae_C > Hydrogenophaga. The sequence goes on along the minus strand of JBBSDB010000117.1, from coordinate 657 downwards.
TACTGCGCCACATCCATCACCACGAAACGGTCTTTGCCCCGCACCGAAATCGTGGCCTCGGTCTGGCCGGCCAGCACATCTTCAATCGCGGCAATGCCGCGCACTTTCAGGTCGTTGGCGGTGAGCTGGGGCATGGTGGATATGGATAGTCAGAGGTAAATCGTGCGATGGTAAGTGCGGTTAAACGTATTGTCTATCGTGGGTTCGCTATCAGCGACAGCATCATCCCGAGTGCGTTGGCTGGAACTTTAAGGAGGGCGGATCCAAACCTGAAGTCGAATCTAACCCTTACTTCCTCCATCTTCTCATTCGTAAATCGATTAGATTAAAACAGGCTATAGCAGCCCTAAAAATATTCTTCTCATGTGACGAATGGCAACTAAGATCGGTGCGGAAATCAGAAACAATAGTATCCAAGGGATGTCAAGCACCGAGCGATTACTATCCAAAATAATTGAAATCAAACCGTACAAAATCCAGACAACAACACAACCAATAAACAATCCAAAATAAATAGCTCGGCGGATTCAAACCTGAAGTGCAACACCTGCCACCGTAAGGTACGCAGATGCACAAGTCACCACCCCGAAGCTACCAACAACTCCAGCCCGAAGACCGGCAGACGCTGGCCAGCCTGATCCAGCAAGGGTATGGCGT
>JBBSDB010000116.1:0-10456 GCA_038249735.1 Burkholderiales bacterium | reverse complement strand
CGTCGATCACCACGACGATGTACGGCAGGCGCTCCAGCGGCTCGGGCTCGTCGGGCGTCAGGCTGAAGGGGTTGTAGATGAACTCCTCGCTGGCATTGGCCTCGTCGATCTTGGCGTTGTAGCCGGCCAGGTTCCGCACGCCCAGCTTGCTCATCAGCTTGTACCGTTTCTCCATCTCGCCGACGCACCAGCTCAGCGCGTTGGCCGCCTGCTTCATGTCGGTGACGACCGGTGCCAGCAGGTGCGGTATGCCTTCGTAGACGCTCATCTCCAGCATCTTGGGGTCGATCAGCAGCAGGCGCACGTCTTTCGCGTCGGCCTTGTAGAGCAGGCTCAGGATCATCGCGTTGATGCCGACCGACTTGCCCGAGCCGGTGGTACCGGCCACCAGACAGTGCGGCATCTTGGCCAGATCAGCCACCACCGGCAGGCCGCTGATGTCCTTGCCCAGCCCCATGGTCAGCAGCGACTTGGCGTCGTTGTAAACCGATGAGCCAAGAATTTCGCTCAGCTTGATCATCTGCCGCTTGGCGTTTGGCAGCTCCAACGCCATCAGGTTCTTGCCGGGAATCGTCTCGATCACCCGGATCGACACCAGGGAAAGCGAGCGCGCCAGATCGCGACTCAGGTTGACGATCTGCGAGCCTTTCACGCCGGTCGCCGGCTCGATTTCGTAGCGGGTGATCACCGGCCCTGGCGCGGCCGCCACGACCCGCACGTCGACCCCGAAATCCTTGAGTTTTTTCTCGATCAGGCGGCTCGTCATCTCCAGCGTCTGGCTGTCCACACTGGTCTGGTGCTGCGGCGCGCCGTCGAGCAGGTCAACCTGCGGCAGCTTGCTGTCGGGCATGTCGACAAACAGCGGCTTTTGACGCTCCTTGGCCACCCGCGCGCTCGGTGGCGCCTCTACCAAGCTGGGCTCGATCACCATTGGCATGGGGTGGTGATCCTCGATTTCCACCCGCTCCACCGCCACCACCTCTTCCCGCTCGCGCGCCGCTTTGACGCCGATGCGCTGGTCTTCCACCGCCTCGCGCTTCTCTCGCTGCGACTCGAACCAATGGTCCAGCGTGAACCCCACGCGCTCGGCCCAATGGCCCCAGGAAAATTGAAACACCCGCGGCAGGCAGACCACCAGCAGCGCCAGCATGGCCAGCGCAGAGCCGGTGAAGCCCAGCCAGCGCATGGCCAGCGGCCCCACGAGATCGCCCAGCACCCCCCCAGCGTGACCCGGCAGCAAGCCGTCGAACCGGTAGAGCCGGCTCCACTCCAGCACCGCGCTGCCCAACACAAGCAGCAGCAGACAGGCCCAGAAGCCTGCGGGATGCAGCCAGATCCGTTGCCAGCGGCTGGCCTCTTCAAGCGGGTGCGAACCGGGGCGCGGCGCGCCCTGCTGGCCGCGGATCCAGCCCGCCAGCCCCGATAGCCAGGCCTGCACGCCAGCCAGGAAACACCACCAGACCGAAAAGCCCAGCAGGTAATAGCTGCCATCCGCCAGCAGAGCCCCGAGGCGGCCGGCCCAATTGCCCGCTTCCGGCCGGCTGCCGGTCGTGCTCCAGGCGGGGTCGGCAGGCGAATGGCTGAGCAAGGCGAGCAACCAAAACGCCAGTACGGCCGCCCCCAGCACCACCCCAATTTCCTGGGCGAACCGGCCCACCCCGGCGGCTGGCTGGCGGGCGCGGTCTGCGTTGAGCGTGTTGAGCGAATAGGTCATGCGTGTCAAGTAAAAGCGCTGACAACTTTAACCCAAGGCGTCAATGCAGCCGCGCGGCCTACCTGGCTCAAATCAACCTTTTCTGGCCCGCCACACAGGTGGCACCGCGCCTGACGCGCGGGCTTGGCCGCGCCAGATCAGCCGAGCGAGTTGAGCCGCTCCTTGATGATGGTGCTGCCGTCCTCAGCGACCTCGATGAAGCCGCGGTCTTCCAGGTCTTTCATCACCCGGCTCACCATTTCGCGCGAGGCGCCGATCATCTTGGCCACATCCTGGCGCGAGACCCGGTCGCGGATCACCAACTGGCCCTCGCGATCGGGCTGGGCGACTTCCAGCAGCGCACGCGCCACCCGCCCGTAGACGTCCATCAGCGCCAGCGACTCAATTTTGCGGTCGGCATGACGCAGCCGCTGCACCAGCCCTTTCATCACGGCGTAGGCCATCGAGGTGTTCTCCGGCAGGCAGCGCGCGAACTCCATGCGGCCGAGGATCAGCGCGTCGGTCTGTACTTCGGCACGCACCGTGGCCGAATGTGGCTGGTTATCGATCAGGCTCATCTCACCCACATAGTCGCCCGGGTTCATGGTGGCCAGAATCACCTCGCGCCCCCGGCTGTCGGTGGTGACCACCCGAGCGCGACCGGTCAGCACGATGGCCAGCATGTTGGATTTCTTGCCCTGCTCCACGATGCACTCGCCGCGCTTGAAGCGCCGCTTGATCACCGCATCAGCGACCGACTCGGCCTGCGCCTGGGTCAGGGTGGAAAACAAGGGCACCCGGCGAATCAGATCCAGGTTTGACAGGATGGACATGCGTGACTTCCTCAGGTTGGGGCACCGGTGGTGCGCACTTTCATACAATCTTGAGACCGGGTCGGCTGCACACCCGCATACGGGCGGGTGTTTTTCAACGCGCCGCCGATCTTCGCATTCAATTCCGCAGACCCCAAGCATTTCGATGGGTCGCCACAACATGAAGCACTCCAAAGTCCTGATCCTGGGCTCCGGCCCCGCCGGCTACTCCGCTGCCGTCTATGCCGCGCGGGCCAACCTCAATCCGGTGCTGATCACCGGCATCGCCCAGGGTGGGCAGCTGATGACCACCACCGATGTCGACAACTGGCCGGCCGATGCGGACGGCGTGCAGGGGCCCGATCTCATGCAGCGGTTCCAGGCCCACGCCGAACGCTTCAAGACCGAGATCGTGTTCGACCACATCCACACGGTCGACTTCTCCAAGCGCCCGTTTGTGCTCACGGGTGACAGCGGTCAATACAGCTGCGACGCGCTCATCATCGCCACCGGTGCCTCGGCCAAATACCTCGGCCTGCCGTCAGAAGAGGCCTTCATGGGCAAAGGTGTTTCCGGTTGCGCCACCTGCGACGGCTTTTTTTACCGCAACGAGGTCTGCAGCGTGGTCGGCGGCGGCAACACCGCGGTGGAAGAGGCGCTGTACCTCTCCAACATCGCCAGCAAGGTCTACCTGGTGCACCGCCGCGACAGCTTCAAGGCCGAACCCATCATGGTCGACAAGTTGATGGAGAAGGTGGCCGCCGGCAAGATCGAGCTCAAGCTGCACAGCACGCTCGACGAGGTGCTGGGGGATCAGACTGGCGTGACCGGTGTGCGCCTGAAGAACGTGCAGTCTGGCCAGACCGAAGACCTGACCCTCAAGGGCTGCTTCATCGCCATTGGCCACAGCCCGAACACCGATATCTTCAAAGGCCAGCTGGAGATGAAGGACGGTTACATCCTGACCCGCTCCGGCCTGCAGGGCATGGCCACCATGACCAGCGTGCCTGGTGTGTTCGCTGCAGGCGATGTGCAAGACCACGTCTACCGCCAGGCAATCACCAGTGCCGGCACGGGTTGCATGGCGGCGCTGGACGCCCAGCGCTATCTGGAGCAACAACCGGCCTGAATGTTAGGCCTCGGCCGCCAAACCGCCAACGGCGTTGCGCCGGTCTATAATCGCAGGCTTTGCTGAATTCAGCCGCTGCCTGCGGGCGACGCTTCAGGCAGCAAAGCGGGTTACCGCCACCCTATTCTGGCGAGGTGAGGCTTGGCGAGTTCTCCTGCAGGTTGAAAACAACCTGCTGCGAATGGCCCGCTGGCTGTAAAAAGTATCGGAGTGTCCTCATGGCACGCGTCTGCGACGTTACGGGCAAGAAGCCCATGGTCGGGAACAACGTTTCCCACGCCAACAACAAAACCAAGCGCCGGTTCCTGCCGAACCTGCAATACCGCCGTTTTTGGGTCGAAAGCGAGAACCGCTGGATCCGCCTGCGCGTCTCGGGTGCTGCATTGCGCCTGATCGACAAAAACGGCATCGACGCTGTGCTGGCCGATCTGCGCGCCCGCGGCCAGGCTTAAGGAGAATCGACGATGGCAACCAAAGGCACGCGCGAGAAGATCAAGCTGGAGTCCACTGCAGGCACCGGCCACTTCTACACCACCACCAAAAACAAGAAGACCACGCCTGAGAAGATGCTGATCAAGAAATTTGATCCCAAGGCACGCAAGCACGTGGACTACAAAGAGATCAAGCTGAAGTAACGCTTTGGTTCGCTTAACAAAAAAGCCGCTGTGACAACAGCGGCTTTTTTGTTTCCCAGGGCTTATCAAACCAGCACTTGGTATTGCGGCAAGGCTTTGCCCCAGGCCAGCAAGCGGTATTGGCGGGGGTTCACCTGGAAATACGGGTCTTGCTCGATCAAGGCCACCGCGCGCGCCCGGCTGGACACTTCAAACACCCACAGACCACCGACATAGGGGCCACCGTGTTCGTTGCGCAGGCCGCCTGCCATCAAGATTTCGTCGCGGTTCGATTCCAGATAAGCCAGATGGGCTGGCTCGTGCTCCGCCCGAACTGGCAGCATCTCGGAGCCTTCCTCAAAAATAACCGCGAAGCGCATGCAGACGCCCCGGAAAGCGATCAGGCCCGCGCAGAACGCAGCTGGATAGAGAAATCGCGCAATGCCGCAATCCCACTCTCCTCGGCGCGGCGGCACCATGCTTGCAGATCAGCGGCCAGTTGCTCGCGGGAGGCGTTGGTGCTGGACCAGAGGGCGCGCAGCTCTTCGCGCATGGTGACCATCTTGTCGAGCACCGGGTGCTCGGCGCGGGCCAGCTCCAGCTGCGGTCGCACGGCAGCTGGCACCTTGTCGTCGTCGCGGTGCAGCCAGTCGCGCGCCACCTTCATTGCGCCAAGGTCTGCGCTGCGGGCCTTGAGACCTTCGATCTCACGCTGGCAGGCGGCTCGCATTTCGCGGGCGTAGCCGGCCATCACCTCATAGCGGTTGGCGATGATCGCCTCCAGGGTCTTCTCATCCGCGAGGGGTTTCACATCACCAAACGCCATCTTCGGTGGCAGCTTCTTGACCGTGGCCAAGCCGACCGACCTCAGCATGCTGATGTACATCCAGCCGATATCGAACTCATAGGGCTTAACCGACAGCTTGGCTGAGGTCGGGTAGGTGTGGTGGTTGTTGTGCAACTCTTCGCCACCGATCAGGATGCCCCAGGGGGACACATTGGTGCTGGCATCGGCCGCTTCGAAGTTGCGGTAGCCCCACCAGTGGCCGATGCCATTGATGATGCCGGCCGCTGTGATCGGGATCCAGATCATCTGGATCGCCCAAACCGTGAGACCCAAAGCGCCGAACAGGGCGACGTTGATGATCAACATCAGGCTCACGCCCAGACGCGAGCGTCCGGTGTAAATATTTCGCTCTACCCAGTCATCGGGTGTGTTGTGCCCATAACGAACCAGGGTTTCCTGGTTCTTGGCTTCGGCTCGGTACAGTTCGCTGCCTTCGAAGAATACTTTCTTGATGCCGTACACCACCGGGCTGTGCGGGTCACCTTCGTGTTCGCACTTGGCGTGGTGCTTGCGGTGGATGGCCGTCCATTCCTTGGTGACCATGCCGGTGGTCAACCAAAGCCAGAAGCGGAAAAAGTGCGAGGCGATCGGGTGCAGATCGAGCGAGCGGTGCGCCGAGTGGCGGTGTAGGTAAATGGTGACGCTGGCGATGGTGATGTGGGCCATCACCAAAGCGGCGATCATGGTTTGCCACCAGGTGGCACCCAGCAAGCCCTGGGACAAGAACTGGATCAGGCCATCCCATACGGCGAACAGCAGACCCGGGTCAGATGCAATCATTGCGTTCCTAAATCAGCGTCCGACAGGGACGCAACTGGATAAGCCGTTCCCCCGTGCGGGGGATGGCCAAGGCATCCATTTTACGGTGGGGCGTCCGATTTGCCAAAGTGACCGCTGGTACGGCCTCAATCGCCCGCCAGAGATCGGGGGCATTGGGGCCTATTTCAAGGCCGCTTGCGCCAGACGGCTGCAAAGAAGCCATCGGTTGCGTGCCGATGGGGCCACAAACGCAGCCATTGATGTGCGGAGCCGGTACAAAGCTGCTCAGGCGCAGGCACCTGGGCGGCGGCCAGCAGCTCGTGTACCGGCAGGGGCTCAAAGTCGGGATGGTCGGCACCAAACGCCTCGGCGATCGCTTCGTTCTCTTCTTTGAGCAGGCTGCAGGTGGCGTAGACCAGCCGACCGCCTGGCTTGAGCAGGCGCGCCGAACTGTTCAAAATGGCCTGTTGCAACTGAGCTTGGGCTGCCACGGTCTGTGGCGTCTGCCGCCATTTCAGATCCGGACTGCGGCGCAAGGTGCCCAGACCGGAGCACGGTGCATCGACCAGCACCCGGTCGATCTTGCCAGCCAGGCGCTTGATGCGGTCGTCGCGCTCGTGGGCAATCGCCACCGGGTGCACGTTGGACAGCCCGCTGCGGGCCAGGCGCGGCTTGAGGGCATCGAGCCGGTGCGCCGAGGTGTCGAACGCGTAGAGCCGGCCGCTGTTGCGCATGGCCGCACCAATCGCCAGCGTCTTGCCACCGGCGCCGGCACAGAAATCGACCACCATCTCGCCGCGCTTGGCGTCCAGCAGCAGGGCCAGCAGCTGCGACCCTTCGTCTTGCACCTCCACCTCGCCCTGCACAAACGCCGGCAGCTTGGCCAGCGATGGCTTGCCCTGAAGGCGGATACCAAGAGGAGAAAACGGGGTTGGTTCGCCCACCAGCCCGGCCTGCGGCAGCTCGGCCAGCACCGCTTCGCGTTTTGTCTTGAGGGTGTTCACGCGCAGATCGAGCGCGGCCGGCTGGTCCAGGCTGTCCACCAGCGCCTCAAACTCCGTACCGAGCTGCTCGCGCAAGGCAACGGCCAGCCACTCGGGCAGGTTGTGGCGGTGCGGCGCGAGCAAGTCGGCATCGGTCACGGCCAGACAGTGATCGAGCCAGGTTTTCTCGGGCTCGGTCAAGGCGCTTTTGAGGAAGTCGGTGTCGCCCGGAAACGCCAGGATCGCCAACCGGCGCCATTTTGGTCCACTGCCCGAGCGCGCCAGCCACTCGAAGCGCAGCCGATGGCGCAGCGCGGCGTAGACCGTGTCGGACAAGGTGGTGCGCTCGCGCGGGCCGAGCGATTTGTGTTCGCGAAAAAAGCGGGCGACCACGGCGTCGGCCGGGTGGTCGAATTTGAAAACCTGTTCGATGAGGCTGGCGCTGGTGTCCAGCAAAGCTTTTGGATGCATGGCCGCTATTGTCCCCCGGAGATAATCGAAGGCTATGTCCCAAATTGCCGACCAAGTGCACCGAAGGCGCACTTTTGCCATCATTTCCCACCCCGACGCGGGCAAGACCACGCTGACCGAGAAGCTGCTGCTGTTCTCGGGTGCGATCAATATCGCGGGCAGCGTCAAGGCGCGCAAGGCGGCGCGCCACGCCACCAGCGACTGGATGGAGATCGAGAAGCAGCGCGGCATTTCGGTGGCTTCCTCGGTGATGCAGATGGAGTACCGCGATTGCGTGATCAACCTGCTCGACACGCCCGGCCACCAGGACTTCAGCGAAGACACCTACCGCGTGCTGACTGCGGTGGATGCGGCGCTGATGGTGATTGATGCGGGCAACGGCGTGGAGCCGCAGACCCGGCGCCTGCTGCAGGTTTGCCGGGCGCGCAACACGCCCATCCTCACCTTCGTGAACAAAATGGACCGCGAGGTGCAGGCGCCGCTGGACCTGATGGACGAGATCGAGCGCGAGCTCGGCATGACGGTGGTGCCGTTCACCTGGCCGGTGGGCATGGGCAAGACCTTTCGTGGCGTGTACGACCGCCGCACCGACCAGATGCGGGTGTTCGCCGCTGGCGACGACCGCCGCGGTGGCGAAGAAGAGGTGCTGGCCGGACTGCACAACCTGGAGAGCGTGAGGCGCTATGGCAGCGACTTCGAGCAGGCACGCGACGAGCTGGAGCTGGTGGCGGGCGCATCCACCCCATTCGACAAGGCCGAGTTTCTGGCCGGTCGCCAGACGCCGATGCTGTTTGGCTCGGCGGTGAACAACTTCGGCGTGCGCGAGGTGCTGGACGCGCTGGTCGACCTGGCGCCGCCGCCCGGCGACCGCCCGGCTCTGCAGCGTGTGGTGCACCCGGAAGAGCCCAGGTTCACGGGCGTGGTGTTCAAGATCCAGGCCAACATGGACCCGGCGCACCGCGACCGTATCGCGTTTGTGCGGGTGGCCAGCGGCCACTTCGAGCGCGGCATGAAGCTGAAGGTGGTGCGCTCGGGCAAAGACCTGCGGCCCAACACCGTGGTGTCGTTTCTCTCGCAACGCCGCGAACTGCTCGACGAGGCTTTTGCCGGGGACATCATCGGCATCCCGAACCATGGCGTTCTGCAGCTGGGCGACACGCTGACCGAAGGCGAGAGCCTGCAGTTCACCGGCCTGCCGTTTTTTGCGCCCGAGATCATCCGCAGCGTGGAGGTGGCCGACCCGCTGCGCAGCAAGCAGCTGCGCTCGGGGCTGACCCAGCTCGGTGAAGAGGGCGCCATCCAGGTGTTTCGCCCGGTCGCGGGCTCGGTGCTGCTGCTCGGCGCCGTGGGCCAACTGCAGTTCGAGGTGGTGGCGCACCGGCTGGAGCACGAATACGGTGTGAAGGCCCGCATCATGAACAGCCCTTACCAAGTCGCGCGCTGGGTGACCTGCTCACCCGAAGATGGCGGTGAGGTTGAACTCAAGAAATTCATCGATGCCAACAGCCACCGCGTGGCGCTGGACGCGGTGAACGCGCCGACCTTGCTGGTCGACCACGCGGCCACGCTGCGCGCGGTGGAAGCCAACTGGCCGAAGATCAAATTCCACGCGATGCGCGAGCACGCGGGGCTGGTGTTTCAGAAGTCGATGTGAATTTGCTCCCCCCCGCGCCGCCTGCGGCGTCACCCCCAAGGGGCAACGCGAGCGGCCCGGCAAAGCCGGTTCCACCGCGTTCTGGGTTGGACTCCCCTTCAGTGCGCTGACACCAACTGCTCGATGGCTCGGGGATAAAGCAGATGCTCTTGCGTGAGCACACGCGCGGCCAGCGAATCGGCCGTTTCACCGGGCAACACAGGCACCACCGCCTGATCGAGGATCTCGCCGTGATCGAGCTCGGCGGTCACGCGGTGTACCGTGCAGCCCGCCACCTTGCAGCCAGCTTCGATGGCGCGCCGATGCGTGTGCAGGCCGGTGAATGCGGGCAACAAACTGGGATGGATGTTGATCAGCCTGCCGTTGTAGTGCGACACAAAGCCCGACGTGAGGATGCGCATGAAGCCGGCCAGCACGACCAGCGCGGGCTCGAAACGGTCGATCGTCTGTCTGAGAGCGGCGTCGAAATCCTCGCGATTGGAGAAGGTGCGGTGGTCCAGCGCCGCCGTTGCAAAGCCTTCTTTGTGCGCCCAGATGAGCCCCGGCGCATCGGCCCGATTGCTGATCACCGCCGCCACCTCGGCACCATGCCGCTCAAGCCAGCGGCGCTGCCGCGACGCCGCCACAATGGCGGCCATGTTCGAGCCGCTGCCCGAGATCAGAATCACGATGTTCTTGTTCACCTGCCGCGCCCGAGCGCTCCACGGAGCGCCTTGTTTTTGAGTCAACCGGTGAGTGTAATGAGCCCTGAATCCCAAGCTTCTTCCCCACGCGCACACGACGTGCGCGAGCGCCCCCTGTCCGCCGCCGAGGCGCGCGTGCTGGCGACTTTGATGGAGAAGGCGCGTACCGTGCCCGACAGCTACCCGCTCACGCTCAACACGCTGGTGATCGGCTGCAACCAAAAATCCAGCCGCGAACCGGTCATGCAGCTGCCCGAAGCGGCGGTGATGGAAGCACTGGAGGCGCTGCGCGAGCTGAACCTGGTGTTTGAGAGCAGCGGTTCGCGGGTGACGCGCTTTGAGCACAACTTCCAGCGCGCGATGGGTGTGCCCCAGCAGTCGGCGGTGTTGCTGGGCTTGTTGATGCTGCGCGGCCCTCAGACGGCGGGCGAGCTTCGGCTCAACACCGAGCGCTGGTACAAGTTTCTCGACATCGCCTCGGTCGATGCGTTTCTGGAGGAGCTGCAAGAACGCTCAGACGCCAAAGGCGGGCCGCTGGTGGTGAAACTGGCGCGCGCGCCCGGTGCCCGCGAGCAACGCTGGGCCCATTTGCTCTGCGGCCCGGTCGATCCGACAGCGTTCAGCGGCCCAGTGCACACCGCCAGCAACGCCACCGAAGACGAGGTGATTCACCTGGCACGGCGCGTTGCCACGCTGGAAGAGGCGCTTGCGACCTTGCAGGACCAAATGCAAAACCTGCTCGCGGAGCTCGGCTTGTCGCAGCCCGGACAGGACTGAAACGAACGCCCGTGCGAAACTGAAAAGCTGTGGT
>JBBSDB010000115.1:0-10458 GCA_038249735.1 Burkholderiales bacterium | reverse complement strand
TGCCCGTTCGCCAAGGGCGGCAAGGTGGGCCTGTTCGGTGGTGCCGGTGTGGGCAAGACCGTGAACATGATGGAGCTCATCAACAACATCGCCAAGGCGCACTCGGGTTTGTCCGTGTTTGCCGGTGTGGGTGAGCGAACCCGTGAGGGCAACGACTTCTATCACGAGATGGCCGATTCTGGTGTCGTGAACCTGGAGACGCTCGAAGACTCAAAGGTCGCGATGGTCTACGGCCAGATGAACGAGCCACCGGGCAACCGTTTGCGCGTGGCGTTGACGGGTCTGACGATTGCTGAGTCGTTCCGCGACGAAGGCAAAGATGTGCTGTTCTTCGTCGACAACATTTACCGCTACACCCTGGCCGGTACCGAAGTGTCCGCGTTGCTGGGCCGCATGCCCTCCGCCGTGGGCTACCAGCCCACACTGGCCGAAGAAATGGGCCGACTGCAAGAGCGCATCACCTCCACCAAGGTGGGCTCGATCACCTCAATCCAGGCCGTCTACGTGCCCGCCGACGATTTGACCGATCCGTCGCCTGCCACCACCTTCGCCCACCTGGACTCCACCGTTGTGCTCTCGCGCGACATTGCTTCGCTTGGTATCTATCCGGCCGTGGACCCGCTGGACTCCACCAGCCGCCAGCTCGACCCGCTGGTGGTGGGCCAAGACCACTACGAGACCGCCCGCGCCGTGCAGGGCACGCTACAACGCTACAAAGAACTTCGCGACATCATCGCCATTCTGGGCATGGACGAGCTGGCACCGGAAGACAAGTTGGCCGTGGCCCGCGCGCGCAAGATCCAGCGTTTCCTGTCGCAGCCGTTCCACGTGGCGGAGGTGTTCACCGGCTCGCCCGGCAAGTACGTGCCGCTGTCTGAAACCATTCGTGGTTTCAAGATGATCACCGCCGGCGAGTGCGACCACCTGCCCGAGCAGGCGTTCTACATGGTCGGCACGATCGATGAAGCCTTCGAGAAGGCGAAAAAGATGGCGTAAGGCGGCGACCCGAGGCGCTTGGCGTTTTCGCAGTGTCCGCCGCACCCGAGTACGGCCCCCTGCGGACATGGGCAAGTCACCCTGCCGTTTGCTTTCCAATTCCCTTTTCACTGGAGTACATATGAGCACCATCCGCGTCGATGTGGTCAGCGCCGAAGAATCGATCTTCTCGGGCGATGCGAAGTTCGTGGCGCTGCCGGGCGAGGCCGGTGAGCTCGGCATTCTGCCGGGCCACATCCCGCTGATCACCCGCATCAGACCGGGTGCGGTGCGCATTGAGAAGGCCGATGGCGGTGAAGAGTTTGTGTTCGTGGCCGGCGGCATTTTGGAGGTGCAGCCCCACCACATCACCGTGCTGTCCGACACGGCGATTCGAGGAGCCGACCTCGACGAGGCCAAGGCCACCGAGTCGCGCAGGCAGGCCGAGGAAGCGGTGAAGAACGCCGCCAGCGACATTGATCTGGCCAAGGCCACTTCAGAGTTGGCCGTGATGGCGGCACAGATCGCTGCCTTGCGCAAGTTCAGGCAGAAAAAGTGAGGCCGGCGGTGGATCGCCTCTTTGCATCGGATCCGGCCTCGCGCCGGATTTTTTTCGTGCCACGGTGGGTCCTCGTTTGCCCACCACAGAAACAGCGAGGTGCTGCATGAGCCACTCGGTCTCATCGATCTTCGAAAGTCCTGACATGGCGCCAGAAGAGGTGGCAGCTCGGCTGCTCGTGACCGCCAGCGCGCTCGACGACCTCAAGCTGGCCGACGCTTTCAAGGTCGTGGCCTACATGCGGCCCAAGCGAATCGCTGCCGGTACCGTGTTCATCCAGGAGGGTGAGGTCAAGCAGAACGATTACATGCTGCTGGTGCTGGAAGGCGACATTGCGGTGGAAAACGAGCTGCCCGGACTGCAGGAGTCCATGGTGGTCAACATCATCGGCCCAGGCCACCTGATCGGTGAGATGGGTGTGCTTGACGGCTCGCCGCGCTCGGCCACCTGCACCGCCACCACGCAGATCTACGCGGCCGTCCTCTCGCGCACCGCGCTCATGCGCCTGCTCAAAGACGAGCCGCGGGTGGGCGCGCGGCTGTTGCTGGCGATCTCCAAGCGCATGGCCGACCGCCTGCGCGACACCACCCGCAAGCTGCGCACCTTCGCCCAAATGAACAAAGCCTTGCAGCAGGAACTGCAGGTGGTGATGAACAGCCGCACGCCACCTAAGCCACCAGCGCGCTGAGCGCTGCGGGGTGAACGGTTACACCCGCACCACGCAATCGGGCAATTCGTTGGCACGCCTCCATCCTTCGGGCGATGGGAAGTGCGCCACCAGCACTGCCGACACCTCTTCCAGCGCCTGCGTCAGCCCGTCCTCCACCTCGCCCGCGCGCAGGCGTTCCGAGAGCCGGGAAACCATCGCCTGCCACTGGGCTGGCGTCACCCGCTGCGTGAGTGCTCGATCGGCCACGATCTCGATGGCCCGCTCGGCCAGCAGCAGGTAGATCAGCACGCCGTTGTTGTGTTCCGTGTCCCAGATCCCCAGGCGACCGAACCAGCCCAGCGCGCGCTCGCGAATCTGAAGCGGCAGGGTTGTGCCCATCTGCCAAACTTCGCCCGCCGGCAGTGAGGCTTCCACACACAGCCGCACCTCGCCGGTGTGGCGGATCTCACTGGCCGAGACCCGACGCGCCAGCCGCTCGGCCATGTCGTCGGGCACCACGCGGTGCACATCGCCCGTGTCAAGCCACAGGTGGCGCATCCAGCGACCCACATTCACCATGGCGCGCGCTCCTTCACCCGCCGCCGGAGGCGCCGCCTCCGCCGAAATTGCCCCCACCGCCGGAGCGGAACCCCCCCCCGCCGCCAAAGCCCCCGCTTCCCCGGCCACCGACTCCGCCGCCGCCCCAGGATCCACCCCGGCCACCGCGCCCCGTGCCACTGTGCATCGGTAGGTGCTGCATGAACAAGGCTGCCACCATGCCCAGCAAGCCCGCGCCCAACGCGATCCAGACCACAGCGGTCAGCAAATAGGCCAGGCCCCCGGCACCCAAGCCGGTGAGCAGCGTGCCCAGCTTGTTGCCAAAGATCCCGCGCAAGACGGCCGCCACCATGGGCACCGCAAAGGCCAAAAAAATCAACAGATCAGGCCAGGCCAGACCGCCGCTGGCGCTGGGCTTCTGGACCGCGTCGGGCAGGGGCAGGTCTTCGCCGCGGATGCGGGCCAGGATCTGGTCGACTCCGGCGTTGATGCCACCCGCGTAGTCGCCCTGGCGCAAAGCGGGGGTGACCGCCTGGTCGAGAATGCGGCGCGCGAGCAGGTCGGGTATCGCGCCTTCAAGCGACTTGGCGGTGGCGATGCGCAGCCGCCGGTCGTCCTTGGCGATCACGAACAACACCCCGTCACCCACATCCGGGCGCCCGATCTTCCAGGCATCCCCCAGGCGCTGCGTGTAATCGGCAATGTCCTCGGGCGCGGTGGTCGCCACCATCAACACCACCACCTGCGAACCGCGCTCTTGTTCAAACGCAGCGAGCTTGGTCTCCAGCGTCGCAACGCTTGCTGCGTCCAGCGTGCCGGTCTGGTCGATCACGCGGGCACTCAATGCCGGCACAGGCAAAACGCCTTGCGCCAACACGGATGCACAAGCAATCCCCAGCAGCGCCACAGCCACCGCCTCGCGAACGGCAGGGGCCCATCGCGTGAGCCAGCGGCTCAGCTGTTGCGCGCCAGCCAACCAGCTCATGGCTTGTTGAAGTCCACCTTGGGCGGGGCCGAAATCGCGGCCTCGTTCTCCACCTGAAAGTTCGCCTTCGCCGGGTAGCTGAAGACCATGGCAGTGAGGTTGGTCGGGAAGCTGCGCTGCAACACGTTGTACTCCTGAATCGTCTGGATGTATCGGTTGCGCGCGACCGTGATGCGGTTCTCGGTGCCTTCGAGCTGCACCCGCAGGTCGCTGAAGCCCTGGTTGGCCTTGAGGTTGGGGTACTGCTCCACCACCACCATCAAGCGGCTGAGGGCGCTGCTCACCTCACCCTGGGCCGCTTGAAACTTCGCCATCGCCGCCGGGTCGTTGACCATCTCCGGCGTCACCTGGATCGATGTCGCTCTGGAGCGCGCCTCGATCACCCGGGTCAGCGTCTCCTGCTCAAAGTTGGCCTCGCCCTTGACCGTGGCAACAATGTTGGGAATCAGGTCAGCGCGGCGCTGGTACTGGTTGAGCACCTCAGACCAAGCCGACTTGCTTTGTTCGTCGAGACGCTGGAAATCGTTGTAACCGCAGCCCGTGAGGCTGGCGGTCAGCAGCAGGGCGGTGGCCCAAGTGAGAGAACGGATCAAAAGGCTGT
The DNA here is from genome assembly GCA_038249735.1 of Burkholderiales bacterium. GTDB lineage: Bacteria > Pseudomonadota > Gammaproteobacteria > Burkholderiales > Burkholderiaceae_C > Hydrogenophaga. Next base: position 6,131 of record JBBSDB010000115.1, on the reverse strand, counting down.
GCATGAAACTCTCCTGTGGCCGGTTTGGCCGTGGCTCAGTGGGGTGCCTGGAAACTATACCCCTGCCAGAAATTGGGAAACAGGCCAGCACGGTGTGATCGACCGGCGCGGCAAAATACCCACCATGCGCAAAACCAAGATTCCACCCGGCTCGCCAGACGACACCGAAGCCGCGTTTTACGACGCTCTGCAACACGCCGACATTGATCGGCTGATGGCCTGCTGGACCGACGAAGACGACATCGTCTGCATCCACCCTGGCGGCCCGCGCCTGCTGGGACACTCAGCGGTGCGCGCCGCCTTTGAGGCCATGTTTTCCAACGGCAGCGTGCAAGCCTTTCCCGAGAAAGTGCGCCGCCTCGACGCTGGGGTCTGCCGCGTGCACAGCGTGGTGGAACGGGTGGCGATCCAGGGCGACGACGGTCCGCAGCACGCCTGGGTGCTCGCCACCAACGTTTATGTCAAGACGGCACAAGGCTGGAGCATGGTGGCGCACCACGCCAGCCCCGGCATGGCCCAAGAGCCGGCCGACGCCACCGAAACGCGGCCGGTACTGCATTGATGGCCGGTGAAGTGAAAGACGCGGCAGACGCGGTGGCACGATCGCCGGCCGACATGGCCTACCGCGCGCCGATCTGGCTGCCCGGCGGTAACCTGCAGACCATCTGGGCCGCGCGCGCCGCCCGCCTCCATGTGGGTGCGGTACCGCGCTGGGCGCGCAGCCGCTGGGACACACCCGATGGGGATTTCATCGACGTCGACCGGGCGCTCCACGTCAGCGCCCGCGGTGCGCCGCTGCTGGTGCTGTTCCACGGCCTGGAAGGCTCGTCGGCCAGCCACTACGCGCAGGCCTTCGCCGGTTTCGCCGCCGAGAACGGCCTGGACTTTGCCGTGCCGCATTTCCGCGGCTGCTCGGGTGAGCTCAACCGCGCGCCGCGCGCTTACCACTCGGGCGACTTCGAGGAGATCGACTGGGTGCTCAAACGCTTCGCGGCCGAGGCGCCCGAGCGCGCCCTGCTGGCGGTGGGTGTGTCGATGGGCGGCAATGCCTTGCTGCGCTGGGCCGGTGAATTCGGCGACAGCGCCGGGCGCACCGTGCGCGCGGTCGCCGCCGTCAGCTCCCCGCTCGATCTGGCGGCCGGCGGGCACGCCATTGGGCGCGGCTTCAACCGATTGGTCTACACCCGCATGTTCCTCGCTACCATGGTGCCCAAGGCCTTGCGAAAGCTGGATCAGCACCCCGGCCTGTTCGACCGGGATGCGTTGCTGGCCGCACGCGATCTGTACGCCTTCGACAACCTGTTCACCGCGCCCTTGCATGGCTTTCGCGATACCGACGACTACTGGCAGCGCGCTTCGGCCAAGCCGCTGCTGGGCGCGGTGCGCGTGCCAGCGCTGGCGCTCAACGCCCACAACGATCCCTTTGTGCCAGCCAGCTCGCTGCCCACCGCGCAACACGTCAGCCCCAGCGTCACGCTCTGGCAACCTGCGCAAGGCGGCCATGTGGGCTTTCCCGGTGCCGATGGGCCGCTGGCACTCCCCGGCCATGTGCGCAACATGCCGCAGGCCGTGGGCCGCTGGCTTTTGAGCCACGCGTGATACAAAAGGCGATGGACAAACTTGTCATCGCGGCCATCGCCAAGTGGCCCAACGTACCCCACTGTTTTGGCTGGCTTGGGCTGGATGCGCGCGGCCAGTGGTACATGCGCGACGACCGCGTGCAGACCGCTGGGCCGTTTGCGCTGGCCAGCGGCGAGTCGGGCAGCGCCAGCAAAGGCTCGCTGCTGCACCACGACAAGCTGATCGACTTCATTGAACGCAACTGCGCGAGCGATGAGCGCGGCCAGTGGTTCTTCCAGAACGGCCCGCAGCGGGTGTATCTGGAACTGGAAGCCACTCCCCACATCTGGCGCCTGCAACCCGATGGCCGCGTGCTCGACCACAGCGGTCAGGATGCCGGCTCGGTGCAGCGCAGCCTGGTGGATGAGCTCGGTCGCCTGTACCTTGTCACCCCCCTGGGCATCGGCCTGGTGCACACCGCCGACATGGCGTTGGCGGGCGACGCTGTTGAGCGCGGCGATTGGACGCCCGAGGAAGTGGACTCGCCATCGTTGCCCGCCCAGTTCGGTTTTGTGCGCAGTCCGCAGCGCGTTCAGCAGGCCAACGCTGCCGCTCTCCACCAGCGGCACTGACCGCACACGACGGGCTCAGCGCAACCAGCAAGCACCCATGAAAAAAGCCGGTCACTGACCGGCTTTTTTTCGAGCAGCGCTTGCGGTTTACTTCAGCTGCGCCAGCATGTATTCCACGGACGCCCTGATTTCTGCATCGGAGCCCGCTGAGCCGCCGCGCGCCGGCATGATGCCCTTGCCCTTGATCACGCTGGCGGTGAGCGCATCCACACCCAGACCCACGCGAGGCGCCCAGGCGGCCTTGTCACCCGACTTTGGCGCGCCCGCCACACCCGCTGCGTGGCAGGCTGTGCAAGCTTGCTTGTAGAGCGCTTCACCGGCACCCGCTGCCACCTTGATGACCGCAGGCGGCGCTGCGGCAGCCGACGCAGCGGGAGCAGCCGCTACCTGGACCGGTGCGGGATCAACCGCCGCCGCAGGCGCGGGTGGTGCAGCCGCCTCAGCCGGCGCCGCTGCGCCCTCTGCCGCGGGTGCCTCCGGCACCGGGAACTTGCCACCGGCAGCGTTGGCCATGTAAACAACGGCACGGCCGATCTCGATGTCGCTGTAGGCACCACCACCCTGCGCACCCATCGCTCCCAAGCCTTTCAGCGCGTGGGTCAGCAGGGTCTCGTAGCCCTGCGTCAGACGCGGCCCCCAAGCCACTGCGTCGCCGGATTTGGGTGCGCCGACCAGGCCGGCTGCGTGGCAAGCGGTGCACTGGGCCTGGTAAACCGCTTCGCCGGTGGCCAGCGGCCGGTTGGCATCGCGCAGCTCCACCGAGCCAATGCGGTGGATGCGCTCAGCCGTGGCCAGCTCCGGGTCGACCTCGCCCGCGTTGGGCTTGGGGCCCGAAGTCACGAAGTACACCAGGCCGATGATGATGAAAATGGGCGCGACAAAGAAAAAGAACGACGTCCACATCAGTTGTGAAGGCGTCTTGATCGGGCCGGTGTGGGCGTCGTGCGCGTTATCGCTCATGGTTTCCTCAAAGAAGGCGGAACGGGGCCGGTTTGGCTGCTGTGCCTGGCCACGGAAAACCCCGGGGCGGACAGCCCGCGATTATAGCCAGCGAGGCCTTTTCGAGCCGCTTCAAATACCCTTGGCTGCTAGAATGCAACGCGTTGCGGCTGTAGCTCAGTGGATAGAGTATTGGCCTCCGAAGCCAAGGGTCGTGGGTTCGATCCCCGCCAGCCGCACCAAAACTCACTGCTGCAGTGAGTGGGCAAGGGCCTGTTGAGCGTCCCTTCCCAACAACCTCCCCCGATCCAGCCAAAAAAACGACTTCAGCAGCAGACAGCCCGACGGTTGTCTGCTCAATCGGTATGCCTATTCGCATGGACTGAGCCGTATTCGGCTTGTGTCATGTGAGGCCGATGCGCCAGTCCCAGTCTCCCATCGCCGATCGGTGGCCCTTCACCCAACAGCTGCGCAGCGCATCCGGTGCGCCCACCGCCCCTGGCGCGGCACTTGCTTGCCGGACAGCAATGCCCGCAGTTCCAGACCAGACCCCCATCTCCCCGCCTTCGGCTGCCCTTGACTGGCGCGCCCAGGAATTGCTGTTGATGCGCGAGGTGATGAAGCTGGTGGGCCGCAGCCTGGCGCCGGGTCTGGTGTTTCGTGAAATGCTGCACCTGATGAGCGAGCTGCTCGGCCTGAACCGCGGCCGCATGGTGCTGGCCGATGACACCGGCATGGCAAGCGGCCCGCGCACAGCTTCGGTGCGCCATGCCTACGGCCTCACCGCCGAGGAAATGACGCGTGGCGTGTTTGCCTGGGGCGAAGGCATCACCGGTCGGGTGCTGGCCAGCGGGCTGCCCGCCATCGTGCAAGACGTGGACGCCGAGCCCCTGTTCCTGTTTCGCACCGTGCACCGCGCCCAGTTGCCTTCGGAGACGGTGGCCTTCATTGCGCTGCCGATCGCGGTCAACGGCGCCACGGTGGGCGTGCTCGGCTGCCATCGCATCCGCCGCCGCCAGCGCCATCTGAACGACGATCTGGCGCTGCTGCGCATCCTCGCCACGCTGGCCGGCCAGTTGCTGCAGCTGGAGCAGCTGGTGGCCGAGCAGACGCGTCTGCTGGAGGCGCGCAACGAAGCGCTGTCGCGCGCGCTGGACACCCGCACCGCGCGCTACGGGCTCATTGGCAGCTCGCCGGCACTGTTGCAGGCGCTTGGTGAGCTGGAGCGGGTGTCGCAATCGCAGGCCACGGTGTTGTTGCTGGGCGATTCGGGCACCGGCAAGGAGCTGTTTGCGCGCGCGGTGCACCTGGCCAGTGGCCGGCGCGACCGCCCGTTCATCAAGGTCAACTGCTCGGCCATTCCCGAGACGCTGTTCGAGAGCGAGCTGTTCGGCCACGAGCGCGGCGCCTTCACCGGCGCGCAAGCGGCGCGCGCCGGCTGGTTCGAGCAGGCCGAAGGTGGCACCCTGTTTTTGGACGAGATCGGCGAGCTGCCGCTGGCGCTGCAGGCCAAGCTGCTGCGCACCCTGCAAGAGGGCACGCTGGTGCGGCTGGGTGGCAAGCGCGAGATCCAGGCCGATGTGCGTCTGGTGGCAGCAACCAACCGCGACCTGGCGCGCGAGGTGCAGGCCGGGCGCTTCCGGCAAGACCTGTACTACCGCCTCAACGTCATCCCCATCCGCCTGCCCAGCCTGCGCGAGCGGCGCGAAGACGTGCGGGCGCTCGCGCTGCATTTCGTGAGCCGCGCCAACCAGGCCCACCAGCGCAACGTCTACCTCGCGCCCGACGCGCTGGCGCTGCTCGAAGCGCACGACTGGCCGGGCAACATCCGCGAGCTGGGCAATTTGATCGAGCCTGGTGCTGCTTGCCGACCACCCGCTGGTGAGCGCCGAAGCGCTGGAGCGCTTCATGCCCGAAGCCATGCGGCTTCAACCGCCCGCGCTTGAAACCACCGCCTCGCCTGGCGACGTGCGCGACTACCAGAGCGCCCAGTCACACAGCGCGCAAATCTTGCGAGACACCCTGATGCGCCACCAAGGCAACCAGACCCGCGCCGCCCAGAGCCTTGGGCTCACGCTGCGCCAGTTCAGCTACCGGCTGCGCAAGGCGGGCTTGCGCTGAGCAGCTCGTCAGCGCCGCACGCGGCGGATCTCACCGCTGTCGGTGAGCACCCAGATCCAGCCGTCGGGCCCCTGGCGCACGTCGCGAATGCGCTGGCCCATCGGCAGCGACTGGCACGAGGCGAAGGCGCCGCTGTTGAGCGAAACGCGCCACAGCTGCGAACCGGAAAGCGCGCCGACGATCAGCTGGCCGTTCCATTCCGGGAAGCCCGAACCGCGGTAAACGATCACGTTCGACGGCGCCATCGAAGTCGGCGCCCAGAAGGTCACCGGCTCGTTGAAGGCCGTGCCGTTCAGCGGCAGGTGGGTGCCGCCGCCCACCCGGCAACTGGTGCCCTGGGGCGCGCCGTAGGGGCAGCCGTAGCTGCGCAGCGGCCAGGCGTAGTTGGCCCCCCGCAGCACGCGGTTGAGCTCGTCGCCGCCTTGCGGACCGTGCTCGGTGCTCCACAGCTGGCCGCTGGCGGCGTCGAAGGTGAGGCCCTGCGGATTGCGGTGCCCCAGGCTCCAGATTTCCGGCAGGGTGCCAGACACGCCCCGGAACGGGTTATCGCTCGGGATCGAGCCGTCGCGGTTGATGCGGATCACCTTGCCCAGTGAGCTGCTCAGGTTTTGCGCGAAGTTGCGCGTTGGCGACGACGGGTTGTCCTGGCCGCGGTCGCCGAGCGAGACAAACAAGGTGTTGTCGTTGCGAAACGCGAGCCGCGAACCGAAGTGCACGCCATCCTGGCCAACCTTGGGCGTCTGCTGGTACAGACGTTGAAAGTCGACCAGCGAGCTGCCTTGCAAACGGGCCCGCGCAACCGCCGTGCCCGAGGTGTTGTTCGGTCCAGGCTCTTGGTAGGAGAAATAAACCCAGGGCGAGGTGGCGAAATCCGGGTCG
>JBBSDB010000114.1:0-10481 GCA_038249735.1 Burkholderiales bacterium | reverse complement strand
CGGCATCATTCAGGTGTATTTCTTTGTCGCGATCATCATCCCGGCGATGCGCGGCAAAGGTGAAAAAGCGGTTCAAAAGCCTTGGGAAGGTGCTGAAGGTCTGGAGTGGGAAGTGCCTTCACCAGCGCCATTCCATACCTTCGAGACGCCGCCAAAGCTGGATGCGACCGCCACCAAGGTGATTGGCTGAGTGGCGCAACGCATCGGAATCACATGAAATCAAACGAGCACAAGAAAGACAATCTGAGGCTGGCGCTGATTTTGGCGTCGGTGGTGGCGGTGTTTTTCCTGGGTTTCATTGGCAAGATGGTTTTCCTTGGCGGCTGATGCCGTTGGGAAGACCACTTCAAGAGCAAAAACCATGGGCCTGAAACACGAAAACTTCAAGATGGTGGGCAAGCTGGGCGTGGTCGCGCTGGGTATGTTTGCTTTCGGCTATGCGCTGGTGCCCATCTATCGTGCGATCTGCGAAGTCACCGGGATCAACATCTTGGCGCTGTCCGAGCGCGAAGTGCCGGGACTCAAGCCGAAAATGCCGGCCAACACGCAGATTGACACCTCGCGCACGATCACGGTGGAGTTTGATGTCAATGTGCGTGGTCCTTGGCATTTCAAACCCGAGGTGCGCTCACTGCAGGTACACCCTGGCGAGCTGACCACGGTGCTCTACGAGTTCCAGAATATCCAGAATCGCTCGATGGCTGCGCAGGCGATTCCGAGCTATGCGCCCAAGCAGTCCATGCCGCACTTTTACAAACTGGAGTGCTTCTGTTTCACCCAGTACACGCTGGCCCCCGGCGAGAAAAAGGAGTGGCCGGTGGCGTTTGTGATCGATCCGAAGCTGCCCAAGGACGTGACCACCATCACGCTCTCTTACACCTTCTTTGAGGTGGGCGGAAAGGTGCCGGCTGCGCCGCAGGAGGTTGCCCAGGTTCCAGCTTCCGTGTCCGTGCCGGTGGCTGTTCCAGTTGCCAAAATGGCGGGGGCGGTTTGAGCGACTCGCCGCTGCATCGCCGCAAGGGAAGCATTCTGGGCACGGTGAAAGCGGTTCTTTGGGGCTTTCTGGGTGTGCGCCGCAACGCGGATTACCAGAAAGACATTGCCAGCCTCAACCCAATTCACATCATTGTGGTGGGTGTGCTGATGGCCATGTTGTTTGTGCTCGGGCTGGTGGCCCTGGTGCACTGGGTGGTGCCCTGAAAGGGTGCGCCAAGCGATTTCTTTTTTTTCTTGTTTATACAAGCGATAGCGATCAGGAGTGAGCATGTCATCGAGCACACCAGGCACCACGCCGTACTACTTTGTCCCGGGCCCCTCGCGCCATCCGGTGTTGGCGGCTTTCGGCCTCTTCTTCGTCATTCTGGGCGCAGAGCAATGGGTCAACGGCGCGGCCTGGGGTGCCTATTCGTTGGCATTCGGTTTCGCGTTTTGGGCCGTTGTGATCTTCCAGTGGTTCAGTGATGCCGTCTCGGAGAGCGAGAGCGGTCTCTATGGGCGCAAGATCGATCTGTCATACCGCTGGAGCATGAGCTGGTTCATCTTCTCCGAGGTCATGTTTTTCGGCGCCTTTTTCACCGCGCTCTGGTGGGCGCGCAGCCACTCGGTGCCAGCCCTGGGCAACATCGAAAACGCCTTGCTCTGGCCCGACTTCAATGCGGTTTGGCCCAGCTTGCAGGCAGGCGCGACCGGTTCACCGGCCAATATGGTCGAGCCATTCCAGACGATGGGCCCATTCTGGTTGCCCACCATCAACACCGCGTTGCTGCTCACCTCGGGCGTCACGCTCACCATCGCTCACCACGCTTTGCAGGCGGGAAAGCGCGCCAAGACCATTGCTTTCATGTGGATGACGGTGATTTTGGGTATTGTATTTTTGGGTGTGCAAGGCTACGAGTATTACCACGCTTACACCGACCTCAACCTCAAGCTCACCTCGGGCATCTTCGGATCCACTTTCTTCATGCTCACCGGCTTTCACGGCTTCCATGTGTTTGTGGGCATGTTGATGCTGCGGTTCATTACGTTGCGGCTGCAGAAGGGTCACTTCACCGCCAAGAGCCATTTCGGTTTCGAAGGTGCGGCTTGGTACTGGCACTTTGTCGACGTTGTGTGGCTGGGTCTCTACATCGTTATTTATTGGATGTGACGAACAAGCCAGCCCCGGCTGAACTCTTTCTCTGAAAGGGCAACAAAAAAGCGCCGGCCGGCGCTTTTTTGTTGAAGCCTTGGCAAACGACGCGCGGTCAGCGATTGAGGGGCAGACCGGTTGGTTGAATCCAGCCCATCCAATAGCAGATGAGAACCACCACAAACAACAGCACCGAAAAGCCGATCCGGAAAGCCAAGGCCTTTGCCATGCGACGGCTTGAAGGCGAACTGACCTCGTCGCTGGTGTCCTCGTCCTGGTTGCCCCCGCGCATCATGAAGACCAGTGCCGTGCCCAGACTGCCGATGATGGCGACAAACGATGCAATGACCAGATATTTCATCGGGTGGATTATCCCGCGCTGCGAACGCCGATCGGGATTTCACGCATGAATACCCATGAAAGGCGTTTCTGGATCGTCACACTCGCCACCGTCCTCACGATGGCGATAACCGCCTCGCTGGGTCGCTGGCAGCTGCAGCGTGCCGATCAAAAGCTTGCCCTGCAGGCCGAAATGGACACCAGGGCTGCGCTGCCTGTCTGGACCGAGTCCGATCTGCTGCGATCCCAAGAGCCGCGCACTGCGTGGCACCGGCCCGTGCGCTTGCGTGGTGAATGGGTGCCGCAAGCCAGTGTGTTCCTCGACAACCGCCAGATGGAGGGTCGTCCTGGCTTCTTTCTCCTCACGCCCTTGCGTCTGGCGGGCAGCGATCGCGCGGTGCTGGTGCAGCGGGGCTGGGCGCCGCGCGACTTCATCGACCGCAGCCGCACACCCAATGTGCCAACGCCTGTCGGCGAGGTGACGCTGGAGGGCCGTTTTGCCCCCCCACCGGCCAAGCTATACGAACTGGGCGAGTCTGCCCCCGGTCCAATCCGGCAAAATATCGAGGTCGCTGCGATGGCGTCTGAATTTCGGCTGGATCTGCTGGATGGCGCTGTGTTGCAGACCAGCGATGCCGGTGACGGACTATCGCGCCAATGGCCCCGTGTCGAGACCGGGGTCGACAAGCATCACGGCTACGCCTTCCAGTGGTTTGCACTGTGCATCCTTGCGGCTGTGCTTTATCTTTGGTTCCAATTCATCTCCCCCCGCCGAAAGCGCAAAGTCCATGGCTCAGATGCCCGATGAACCCCTCACCATGACGGTGCACAGCCTGCCCCAACTCGATCAAGGCACATCCCGCTCGGCGGCTGCCACCCGTGCGGGTCGCTGGAAGATGATCTTGCTGATGCTGGTATGTGCCGCGCCGGTGATCGCGTCTTACTTCACCTACTACGTGATCCGCCCAGAGGGTCGGCGCAACTACGGAGAGTTGATCGATCCCCAGCGACCGTTGCCGGCGCTGAGTGGCATCAATGCCCAGGGGCAGACAGTGCCCTTGACCAGCCTCAGGGACCAGTGGCTGCTCATCAGCGTGGCCGACAGCGCCTGCAACGAGCTGTGCCAACAACATCTCTACCTCCAGCACCAGATGCGCGAAACGCTGGGGCGCGACAAAGATCGGCTGGACTGGGTCTGGTTGCGCACCGGCTCGACTTCGCTCAGCCCAGCTCTGAGCGAGGCGACCCAAGCGGCGGTGGTGTTGAGCATGGACCGCAGCGCGCTCGCCAGTTGGCTGGAGCCTGCTGCAGGCCAGCAGCTAGAAGACCACTTGTACGTGGTTGATCCGTTGGGGAACTGGATGATGCGCTTCCCTGCCGACCTCGATCCCAAACAAGCCAAGCGCGACCTCGACCGCTTGCTACGAGCCTCGTCGTTCTGGGACAACGCGGGTCGCGTGGCCAACTGACATGCCAAGCCCGCGCCCGTATTCGCTCCCGGCCCGCCAAGCCGGGTGCTCCTCTTTTTTAGCAGCTGAGTCGCATTGAGATGGACACCCAGCCGCTTTACGATCTCGCTCCCATCGCCCGCATCATGCTGCTGGGTGTGGTGATCGCGCTTGGGCCTCTGGCCTGGGTCTGGATGCGCAACCGCGACGCCGCACCAGCGCATCGCTTGCGGGTGCTGACCCTGGTCACCCTGTTCCTCACCTTCGACCTGGTCCTGTTCGGCGCCTTCACCCGGCTTTCCGATTCCGGGCTGGGTTGCCCCGACTGGCCAGGCTGTTACGGCAGCGTGAGCCCGATCGGCGCCAAGGTGGAGATTGCTGCTGCGCAAGAAGCCATGCCCACTGGGCCTGTGACCTTTCCCAAAGCCTGGATCGAGATGATCCACCGCTACCTCGCCACCGGTGTGGGCGTGCTCATCGTGGTGCTGGCGGCGGTGAGCTGGGTCGAGCGGCGACGCCTGACGGTGTCGTTCTGGTGGCCCATGGTCACCCTGGTCTGGGTCTGCCTGCAGGGCGCGTTTGGTGCGCTCACCGTGACCATGAAGCTGTTCCCCGCCGTCGTCACCCTGCACCTGCTCGGTGGCATGGCCTTGCTGGCCTTGTTGCGTGCGCAGTCGGTGGCCTACGAGCTGTCCGAGCCTGGCAGCGCGGGGCGCATCGAACTGCCAGCGCTGGCGCGCCGGGTGCTGGTGGCGGTGGCGGGATTGGTCTGGGTGCAGATTGCGCTGGGCGGCTGGGTGAGCACCAACTACGCTGTGTTGGCCTGCAGCGATTTCCCGACCTGCCAAGGCAGCTGGTGGCCAGCGATGGACTTCGCCCATGGCTTCACCATCTGGCGCGAGCTGGGCATGACCCAGGCCGGTTACGGCTTGCCCTTTGCCGCGCTCACCGCCATCCACTATGTGCACCGCCTCAGCGCCTACGTGGTGTTTGCTGGCATGGGCTGGCTGGCCTGGCTGCTGTGGCAGACGCCCGCCACCCGTCGCATTGCACAGGGCTTGGTGCTGCTGGCCGCTTGGCAGCTTCTCAGTGGTCTGACCACTGTGGTGCTGGGCTGGCCGTTGGTGGCCGCGTTGGCACACATCGCTGGCGCGGCGGCCTTGGTGATTCTCACGACAGGGGCATTGGCGAGTACCCGCGGTGTTGTTGTCCCCGCCACCGCGGTGGCGCTGAACCTGTCACGATCGACCCGATGAGCATCGCCTCCAACACCGCCGCTCCGGTGGTCCTGCCCTCCGCCTGGCGCCAGTACCACGCGCTGACCAAGCCACGGGTGATTCAGCTGATCGTGTTTTGCGCGCTGATCGGTATGGTGTTGGCGGTGCCCGGCCTGCCCACCTGGGCCGAGGTGCAGCGCGCTGCAATTGCCTGCTTCGGCATTTGGTTGGTGGCCGGGGCCGCCGCAGCGTTCAACTGCGTGGTCGAGCAGCACATCGATGCCAAGATGAAACGCACCTCGTGGCGCCCCACCGCCAAGGGCGAGCTGACCAACGTGCGCACGCTCAGTTTCTCGGCTGTTTTGTGCGGCGGCGGCTCGGCGATTCTTTATTTCTGGGTGAATCCGCTGACCATGTGGCTGACCTTCGCCACCTTTGTCGGTTACGCGGTGATCTACACCGTGATCTTGAAGCCGCTGACCCCGCAAAATATCGTCATCGGCGGTGCCTCGGGCGCGATGCCGCCGGTGCTGGGCTGGGCCGCGATGACGGGTGTGGTCTCGCCCGAGGCGCTGATTTTGTTTCTCATCATCTTTCTTTGGACCCCGCCGCACTTCTGGGCGCTGGCTTTGTACCGCGTGGAGGACTACCGCAAATCTGGGCTGCCGATGCTGCCTGTCACTCACGGATCGGAGTTCACCCGACTGCAGATCCTGCTCTACACCTTCGTGTTGTTCGCTGCTTGCCTCATGCCATTTATCATGCGCATGAGCGGCTGGTTCTACCTGGTCTCGGCCGTGATCCTGAGCATTGGGTTTTGTGCCTATGCCTTTGTGTTGTGGCGCGATTATTCTGATGCCCTGGCGCGCAAAACCTTCCGCTTTTCGCTGATCCATTTGTCGTTGCTATTCGCGGCTTTGCTGATCGATCACTACATTTAGCTCACCCCCGCGCCGCGCTTCGCGCGTCACCCCCTCAAGGGGGCGGCGCTGGCGGCCCAGCAAAGCCGGCTCCGCGGCGCCCGGGTTGAAAGCACTTCGCTCCGGTGAATGGGCCTGTAAACCCTCCTGACGAGATACCTTTATGGCAGCACACTCCCTTTCACGCCGCTCGGTCCTGCTGCTCAGCGCCTCTGCGCTGGCCCTGACCGCCTGCAGCAAAGACGCGCCCAAGTTCACCGGCATCGACATCACCGGCGCCGACTACGCGACCGGTTTTGCCCTCACCGATCACAACGGTCAGCCGCGCTCCTTGGCCGACTTCAAGGGCAAGGTGGTGATGATCTTCTTTGGCTTCACCCAGTGCCCGGATGTTTGCCCGACCTCCATGGCTGAGATGGCGCAGGTCAAGCAGATGCTGGGTGCCGATGGCGATCGGTTGCAGGGGCTGTTTGTCAGCATCGATCCGGAGCGCGACACGCCCGAGATCATGAAGGCCTACATGGCCGCCTTCGATCCCAGCTTCCTTGCGCTCTACAGCAAGCCCGACGAACTGCCCGCGCTGGCCAAATCGTTCAAGATTTACTACAAAAAAGTGCCAGGCAACACGCCTGAGAACTACACCATGGACCATTCGGCGGGCAGCTACATCTACGACCCGCAAGGCCGGGTGCGGCTTTACAACCGCTATGGCACGGGCGTGCAGGCACTGGCCGATGACGTGAAGCTGCTGCTGGCGGGCGCGTGAGGGAGTTGTTCCGCGCTTTAAGCGAGTGCTAACCGCCCAGGCGCAAACTGTGTTGGCCAACATCGGCTAACACCCAATGCCCATCGCCCCATGAGACTGCTGCTGGTTGAAGACGACACCATGATCGGCGAGGCGGTGCTTGACCAGCTGCGCGCCGAACACTACGCGGTGGACTGGGTGCGTGACGGCGAGATGGCGCTCACAGCGTTGCAGTCACAAACCTACGATCTGATTCTGCTCGACCTTGGCCTGCCGCGGGTCGATGGGCTGGAGGTGTTGCGCTCGCTTCGCGGTCGCAAGCTGCGGGTGCCAGTGCTGATCGCCACCGCGCGCGATTCGGTGCAGCAGAGGGTGCAGGGGCTGGACGCTGGCGCCGACGACTACATCCTAAAACCCTACGACCTCGACGAGCTGCTGGCCCGCATCCGCGCGCTGCTGCGCCGCGCGGCGGGCCGCGCTGAGCCGGTTTACGAACACAAGGGCGTGTCGATCTGCCCAGCCACGCGGGAGGTGAGCGTGAATGGCGCGCCGGTGGTGCTTTCAGCGCGCGAGTGGGCGGTGCTTGAGCCGCTCTTGGCCCGCCCTGGCATGGTGCTTTCACGCCCACAGCTGGAAGAAAAACTCTACGGCTGGAAAGACGACATCAGCAGCAACGCGGTCGAGGTCTACATCCACGGCGTGCGCAAAAAACTCGGCGCCGAGCTGATCCAGAACGTGCGCGGCGTGGGCTACATGGTGCCCAAGGGCTGAGAGCCATGGTGTGGCCCGCGACCAACTCGTTGCGCGCCCGCTTGCTGGGCTTGTTGCTGCTGGCCATCGTGATCACGGCAACGGCGCAGTCGCTGGTGGTGTACCAGCAGGCGCGCGCGGAAGCCGACAGCATTTTTGATTACCACATGCAGCAGATGGCGCAGGCTCTGCGCAACGGTGTCACCATGCCCACCATGCCTGTCCTCGATGACGAGTTGACCGGCAGCGACGATTTCGATTTTGTGGTGCAGGTCTGGTCGGTCGATGGCGCGCGGTTGTTCCATTCCAGCGCCAAGGGCGAGCTGCCGCAGCGCGCGGTGATCGGGTTTTCTGAGATGCGGGTGGCGGGCGCGCCGTACCGGGTGTACTCGCTGCAGACCCGCACCCAGGTGATTCAGGTGGCGCAAGACATGGCGCCGCGCCGAGCAATGGCGCGCACGCTGGCGCTGCGCACGGTGGCGCCGATTGTCTGGATGGCACCGCTGCTGATGCTGATCGCTTGGTGGGTCGTGAGCGCATCGTTGCGGCCGGTGGCGCGCGTGCGCCAGCAGGTGGCCGAGCGCCAGGCCGACGACCTGAGCACGCTGGAGGAGACCGGGGTACCTGACGAAATTGCGCCGCTGGTGCACGAACTCAACCTGCTGTTCGCCCGCGTGCGTGAGGCCTTCGACGCGCAGCGGTATTTTGTGGCCGACGCCGCCCACGAACTGCGCTCCCCGCTGGCCGCCTTGCGGTTGCAGGTGCAGGGACTGCAACGCGCCCGCGACCACGCCACCCGCGAGCTGGCACTGGAGCGCCTGCTGTCTGGCATTGATCGCGCCACGCGTCTGGTTGAGCAGCTGCTGTTGCTGGCGCGCCAGCAGGCCAGGGCGTCGTCGGGTGAGCCAGCGCAGCCGGTGGCGCTGGTCGATCTGGCGCGCGCTGCGCTGGCCGATGCCGCGGCGCTGGCGCAGCAGCGGCGGATCGACCTCGGGCTGGTGCAGGGCGATACGGGTGAGACGCTCGGGCATCCCGATGCCTTGCGCATCCTGCTGCGCAACCTGCTGGACAACGCGATTCGCTACACCCCTGAGGGTGGCCGGGTCGACGTGTCCGTGCAGCACGAGGGCCGTGCGTTGCTGCTTTCGGTGGACGACAGCGGACCGGGCATTGCCGAGGCCGATCGTGCGCGGGTGGTCGACCGCTTCTACCGCGTGCAAGGCTCGCCAGCCGGTGGCAGCGGTCTGGGCCTGGCCATCGTGCAGGCGATTGCCCAGCTGCACGGCGCCTCGCTCACGCTGTCCAGCTCGCCCGAGCTCGGCGGCTTGCGGGTGCAGCTGCGCTTTCCGCTCGCGGGCTGATTCACGGGTTGACGCTCGCACGGCGAGCGGGCTGTCGCGCATGCGGGACTTGCGCGCGGTGGTCCTAAGGCCGGTCTAACCACAGCGGTTCACAGTGCGGACTGGTTCTTTATCTTCCTTGCAGGAGTCCGCATGCAAAACGTCTCACTCACCAAGACCCGCATGGTCGTTGCGCTGCTCGCCGCCGGGGTGATTGGCGGGGCGGGGGTTGGTTTGGGCTTTTCGCGCCATGCCGGGGCGTCGATGCCCCTGGTCAGCCCACCGGCGATCAGCGCCACCGCCACCGTGGTCGCACCCGATTTTTCCGACATCGTGGCGCGCAACGGGGAGGCGGTGGTCAACATCAGCGTGGTGGGCAAGCTGCCGCAGGCCCAAGACCCAGGTATGGACGCCCACCCCGATGTCCCTGGTATCGATCCCAGCGACCCGCTTTACGAATTCTTCCGCCGCTTTGGCATGCCGGGCCAGCAACAGGGCCCTGACGGCGGCTCGCCGAGCCAGCCCTCGCGCGGGCAGGGCTCGGGTTTCATCGTCAGCGCCGATGGCCTGATCCTGACCAACGCCCATGTGGTGCGCGATGCCAGCGAGGTCACGGTGAAGCTGACCGACCGGCGCGAATTCGTGGCCAAGGTGCTTGGCTCGGACCCGAAGACCGATGTGGCCGTGCTCCGGATCGCGGCCAAGGGCCTGCCAGTGGTGCACCTGGGCGGCACGCGCGATCTGAAGGTGGGCGAATGGGTGCTGGCCATCGGATCGCCGTTTGGGCTGGAGAACAGCGTGTCGGCTGGTGTGGTGAGCGCCAAGGGCCGCTCGCTGCCTGACGACAGCATGGTGCCTTTCATCCAGACCGACGTGGCGGTGAACCCCGGCAATTCGGGCGGGCCGCTGTTCAATGCGCGCGGCGAGGTGGTGGGCATCAACTCGCAGATCTACACCCGCACCGGGGGCTACCAGGGCCTGTCGTTTGCGATCCCCATGGAGACGGTGATGCGGGTGAAAGACCAGATTGTGGCCACTGGCAAAGCCAGCCACGCGCGGCTCGGGGTGGCGGTGCAGTCGGTCAACCAGACGCTGGCCGATTCGTTTCAGCTCGACAAGCCGCAGGGCGCACTGGTCTCCAGCATCGAGTCCGGCGGCCCGGCGGAGAAGGCCGGCCTGCGAGTGGGCGACGTGATTCAGCGGCTGGGCGACAAGCCGTTGCTGGATTCGGGCGATCTGCCCGCGCTGATTGGCCAAGCGCTGCCTGGCGAACGCACCCAGCTCGGCATCTGGCGCGAGGGCAAACCGATGGAGCTCGGCGTGTTGCTGGGTGACTCCAACGACAAGACGGCAACTGTGGCGCAGACCGATCCGGTGGCTGGCAAGGGCCGGTTGGGTCTGGCCTTGCGCCCGCTGAGTCCCGACGAGCAGCGCAGCGCCGGCATCACCGGCGGTCTGCTGGTGGAGCGGGTGCAGCAGGGCCCGGCCGCTATGGCCGGCTTGCAGCGTGGCGATGTGCTGCTGGCGATCAACGGCGCCCAGGTGAAAGACCTGGCCCAGTTGCAGGCGGCGGTGGCCCGCGCGAAAAAATCGG
>JBBSDB010000113.1:0-10482 GCA_038249735.1 Burkholderiales bacterium | reverse complement strand
GGGCTCACCACCTGGGTCACATGCTGGTAGCCGGCAAGCGTGAGCTGGCCTTTCAGTTTGGCCTCGTCGAGCTGCTGCTTGACCTTGAAATGGAAGGTGTAGCCGGCCAGGAACGCGGGCGGCGCCAGCCGGTACAGCGCGGTGGTGGCGGGCACCAGCACCACGTCGGCCGCGGCGTTGCTGTCGTTGGCGGGCGCGTTGATTCGGTTGTGGATGCGCCAGAGCGTGGCGAGGCGCTCGGAGATCAGGTCCTGGTGGGGCGAGAAGCTGTCGTAGGGCAGGGTTTCCCAGTCGGGGAACAGCGCGCAGCGGATCTCGGGCGCGAAGAACGCCATCTCGTCGATCAGCCGCTGCGCGTCGTTGGCGTCGGCGGTGACGATGGCGGTCAGGCGGCCGGCCGCTTTTTCGCGCTGCGCCAGTTGGGCGAGCAGCAAGGCGTCGGCAGCACCGAAGGGGCGTGGCAGCGTGAAGCGTTTGCCAGGGTTGAGTTTGGGCAGGTCCATGGATGGGGTGGCGCGGGCGACGGGGGTCGCCATGACAAAAACCCCCTATCTCAGCAGACGGGGGGTGTGGAAAGCTGATTTTAGAATGCGCGATGACCATGCACCCTGACGCAGCTCCTTTGTCCCCCGATGCCGCAGTGCACACTGCGCGCTGCTTCGCTCTGCTGCTTTGCGCAGGACAAGGCGCACGCGCGGGTGGCGACACGCCCAAGCAATACCAGGCGCTGCTGGGCCAGCCGATGGTCTTGCACACGCTGGCCGCTTTTCAGGCCGTGCCCCGCATCGCCCAGGTCTGGATCGTGGTGGCGCCCAGCGATCGGTTTTTGGGCTTGGACTCACCGGGCGAGACACTGGCCCACTGCGGCGGCAGCAGCCGGGCTGAGAGTGTGTTCAACGGGCTGCAGGCCCTGCGGAATGCGGGCACGCAGCCGACCGACTGGGTGCTGGTGCACGACGCGGCGCGCTGCCTGATCACCCCAGCGCAGATCACCGCGCTGATGGATACATGCGAGCCCGATCCGGTGGGCGGGCTGCTGGCGCTCAAGTTGCCGGACACGCTCAAGGCCGAGGCGGGTGGCCGGGTGGTGGCCACCATCGACCGCGCCGATAAATGGCTGGCGCAAACGCCGCAAATGTTTCGCATTGGCTTGCTGCAGGCCGCGCTGCAGGCGCAAGCCGCCACCGGGTTTGCTGGTGTGACCGACGAGTCCAGCGCGATGGAGCTCGCTGGGCACGCGCCGCGCTTGGTGCCGGGCAGTGCGCAGAATTTCAAGGTCACCTACCCGGAAGACTTTGCCCTGGCCGAGGCCATTCTGAGGAGCCGCCTGTGAACCCGAGTTTGTTGAATTTGCGCATCGGCGAAGGCTGGGATGTGCACGCGCTGGTGCCGGGTCGCCCACTGATCATCGGTGGCGTGCGCATCCCGCACCACCTGGGGCTGCTGGGCCACTCGGACGCCGATGTCTTGCTGCACGCCATCACCGATGCGCTGCTGGGCGCCGCTGCCTTGGGCGACATCGGGCGCCATTTCCCCGATACCGATCCCGCGTTTCAAGGCGCCGATTCCAGCGCCTTGCTGGCCGAGGCGGCGCGCCGCGTCAGGGCGGCAGGCTTCGAGATTGTGAATCTGGACAGCACGGTGATCGCTCAGGCGCCCAAACTCGCGCCGCACATCGCGGCCATGGTGGAGCAGATCGGGCGCACGTTGGGCATCGCACCGGGCCAGGTGAATGTGAAAGCCAAAACCGCCGAGCGGCTGGGCCCGGTGGGTCAGGAGCTTTCCATCGAGGCGCGGGCGGTGGTGCTGTTGGGCGCCTTTGTACCAGCCGACTGAATCGGCTCTTTGCTCTTGGCAGCGGCCTTGCCCAGCGGCGGCGCCTTGTTCAGCTTCATGTGGGCTGAGAGGCCACCGGTGCTGCTGTTGGCCAGCACAAAACGCCCGCCCATGCGGATCAGCGCGCGCTCCACGATGGACAGGCCCAGGCCGGTGCCGGTGGCGGCGCTGCGCGACGCATCACCCCGGAAGAACGGCTGCGTCAGCTGACCCAGCATGTCGGGACTGACGCCCGGGCCGTGGTCGCGCAGCTTGATCAGCACCCAGTCGTCTTTTTCTTTGGCGGCGATGTCGACCTTCACCATGCCCGTGACCGGGTCCTTGCCGTAGCGCTGGGCGTTCTCCAGCAGGTTGGCAAACACGCGCTGCAGCTCCACCGCGTCACCCAGCACCAATGTGTCGGGTGGGATGC
This sequence comes from Burkholderiales bacterium, assembly GCA_038249735.1. Taxonomy (GTDB): domain Bacteria; phylum Pseudomonadota; class Gammaproteobacteria; order Burkholderiales; family Burkholderiaceae_C; genus Hydrogenophaga. Next base: position 8,234 of record JBBSDB010000113.1, on the reverse strand, counting down.
TGATATTTACCTGTGTGCCTGGATCGGTGCGCAGCGCGAAGGTGGCGGCGTCGACGATCTGGTTGAGGTTGACCCGATCGGGTTGCAGGTTGTCTGGGCGCGCGTAGTCCAGAAACTTGTCGATGATGGCGTTGACCTGGTCGATATCGGCCGCCATGTGCTCGCGCGCCTGGGGGTCTTCCACGCTCATCTCGGTTTCCAGCCGCAGCCGCGACAAGGGCGTGCGCAGGTCGTGGGAGATGCCCGCCAACATGAGCGCTCGGTCTTGCTCGATCTTGGACAGCCGTTGTGCCATGCGGTTAAAGCCGATGTTGACCTCGCGGATTTCGCTGGTGGCCACCGCCTCGTTGAGCTGGCTGGATTCAAAATCACCGTCGCGTACCCGGCTGGCGGCGAAGGAGAGTTTCTTCAGGGGGTGGTTGATCAGGCGCGCGATCACCGCAGCACCGGCGAGCGACAGCACGGCGGCCGTGGCCAGCCAGATCAGCCAGGTGGTGCCGGCCACCGGGCCGATGCGTGAGGGGTCGGTGAGCAGCCAGTAGGGATCGTCGTCGATGGAAAATCCGATCCACAGCCCGGACTTGCCGTTGACCTCGCGCGCCACCACCGTGTCAGGCCCGAGCCGGGCCAGCAGGCGCCCGCTGACGTTGCGGCTGAGCGAGTCGAGGTTGTAAAGCAGGTAGGTGTCGACCGGTTCTCGGGGCGCGATGCGCAGGCCTTCTTCATCGGCGAGGGTCTTGATCAGCGAGACCCGTGCGATGGAATCGGAATGCACCAGCGCCGCCCGGCTCAGGTTCACCAGTGAGGCGAGCTGCTGCGCGCTTTGCAGTGCGCGCGGCTCGTATTCGAGTGCTCGGAAGGTCTGCAGCCAAGCAACGATGCAACCCACCAGCAGCACCGAGAGAAAAAAGAAGGTGCGCCAGAACAGGCTGACGCCTCGCCTGGGCCGCATCTCCAGCGGCGCTGGCGCGGTTTCGAGATCGCCTGGCTGCGTTTCAAACGGAACGCGCGATTCGAGATCGGGCATCAGGCGGTTCCGTCAGGCACAAAGACGTAGCCAACACCCCACACCGTTTGCAGGTAGCGCGGTGAGGCAGCGTCTTCCTCGATCAGCTTTCGCAGCCGGGAGACTTGTACATCCAGGCTGCGATCGAACGGCTCGAACTCCCGCCCGCGCGCCAACTGCGCCAGCTTCTCGCGAGACAGCGGTTGGCGCGGGTGGCGCACCAGCGCCTTGAGCATGGCGAATTCGCCGGTGGTCAGCGGCAGATCAGCGCCCTCCTTGCGCAGCGTGCGCAAGCTCAGGTCGAACTCGAACGGGCCGAACTTCACCACCTCCTGCTCTTGTGATGGCGCGCCCGGGACCTCGGTGGGCGGGCGGCGGCGCAGCACCGCGTGGATGCGCGCGAGCAGCTCGCGCGGGTTGAAAGGTTTGCCCAGATAGTCGTCAGCGCCCACTTCCAGCCCGACGATGCGGTCCACGTCTTCGCTCTTGGCGGTCAGCATGATGATGGGCGTTCGGTCGCTGTTGGCGCGCAAACGCCTGCAGATCGACAGACCGTCCTCGCCCGGCATCATCAGATCGAGCACGATCAGGTCGACCGATTCGCGCTGCAGCACCCGGTTCAGCGCCTTGCCGTCCTCGGCCAGCATCACCTCGAAGCCTTCCTGCATCAGGTAGCGTCGCAGCAGATCGCGGATGCGGACGTCGTCGTCAACCACGAGGATTTTGTTGGGGCGGGTGTTGGTTTGTGGCATCGGAGCAACTTCCAAAATATGTAACAACAGCCATTCTGGCAGCGCCAAGTGCTTGTCCCGTCTCGTTTTTTGGTTTTTTGACAAGGTGTTACAGATGTTGCCTCACGCCCAAGCTTGCCAGTTTCGCTTCGCCTCGCACAATCAAGGCCGATCCTTGAATTTGAGAACGACATGAAAACGCATTGGATGGGTGGCTTGCTTCTGTGTTCCATCGCCGCTGCGGCAAACGCGCAGACGCCGGACGGCGGACAGTTGCAGGCGGGTACCGTGGGTGCGCCGTCGCTGGTTTTGCCGATCTCCGTATTGGATGACGACCACCGAAGCAACTCGCGCCTGCGAGATGTGCTTCGACAGCCGGTTGACGATGTGCAGGAGCCGGGCACCAAACCCTACCGGCTTTCGCCCGAAGAGCGCCATCGTTTGCGCGAGCAATTGCGCAGTCAGCCTGGCGCAGAGCCAAGCAAGGGCAAGTCGTGACGGGCGCAAAGCATTGCTGGCGCTTTGCGCGGCGGCTCTTCCAGGCGTCTGTTTTGCTCTGCACTGCCGTTGTCTGGCCAGCCCATGGCCAAACGCCTGTTTCCCCGGCCAATGTGGTGCAGATTGCCGCCAGTGGCTTCACGGAGGTGCAGCAAGACTGGCTCACCATGCGCCTAAACACCACCGAAACCGGCCCTGACGCGCTCACGGTGCAAAACCAGCTCAAGGCGGCGCTGGAGACAGCTTTGCGCGTGGCGCGAGCCCAGGCACAGCCGGGTCTGCTGGAGGTACGCACCGGTCAGTTCAATCTCTACCCGCGCTACAACAGCGCTGGCAAGGTCAACGGCTGGCAAGGAATGACCGAGTTGCTGCTGGAAGGGCGCGACATCGCGCGCATCACCGAGATCGCCGGGAAAATCTCCACCCTTACACTGGGCGGCGTGTCGTTCAGCCTGTCTCGCCAGGCCCGCCAGCAACTGGAGTCGGAGGTGCAGGCACAGGCGATCGAGCGCTTCAAGGTGCGCGCCGGCGAGGTCGCCAAGGGCTTCGGCTTCTCGGGGTACACGCTGCGCGAGGTCACCATCAGCTCAGCCGATCAGGGGATGGAGCCGCCGGTGCAACCGCGCTTGATGGCCATGGAAGCGAAGGCCGCGATGAGCGACATGGCGGTGCCGGTGGAAGCTGGCAAAAGCATGGTCAATGTGACGGTGTCGGGTAGCATTCAGTTGCGCTGAGCGGTGGCGATAAGCCCCCCCAGAAAGAGGCCCGCGATGCGGGCCTCTTTCTGGGGTTCGGGAAGGCGTTTACTGCGCCGTCCAGCCGCCGTCCATGTTCCAGGCCACCCCGCGCACATTGTTGGCCGCCGGCGAGCAGAAAAAGACCGCCAGTTCACCCAACTCTGCGGGTGTGGTGAACTGGAGCGAAGGCTCCTTCTCGCCCAGCAGGCGCTTCTTCGCCTCGTCGTTGGAAACACCCAGCGCATCGGCTTTGGCATCGACCTGTTTTTGCACCAGCGGCGTGAGCACCCAGCCGGGGCAGATCGCGTTGCAGGTGACGCCGGTGGTGGCGTTTTCCAGCGCGGTCACTTTGGTCAGGCCGACGATGCCGTGCTTGGCCGCCACATAGGCCGACTTCTCGGCCGAGGCCACCAGCCCGTGCACCGATGCGACGTTGATGATGCGGCCCCAATCTGCTTTGAGCATTGCCGGTAGCGCCAGGCGGCTGGCGTGAAACGCGCTGCTGAGGTTGATCGCCAGGATCGCATCCCATTTCTCGACCGGAAAGTTCTCGACCCGCGCCACATGCTGAATGCCAGCGTTGTTGACCAAGATATCCACGCAGCCGAATGTCTCGGCGGCAAATGCCATCATGGCTTCGATTTCGGCCGGCTTGCTCATGTCGGCGCCGTGGTAGGCCACCTTCGCGCCCAACGCAGCGATTTCTTTTTGCGGCGTCTCGCTGTCACCGAAGCCGTTCAGCACGATGTTGGCACCCTGACGCGCCAGCGCCCTGGCAATGCCCAGACCAATGCCACTGGTGGATCCGGTGATGAGGGCGGTTTTGTTGGCAAGCATGGGATGACTCCAGTTCCATTACGATCGGTTGAAAGACTTGCCCTCGATTATCGCGGTCCCGTTTTTCATTCCTTTCCCAACCCCTTCGCCCCGCGCCATGTCCGAACCCGCCTTGCAATTTCTCACCGTTGGCGATCCAGTCGCCACCGGCGGCGCTCCCCGGCGCATGGCTTATTGGGACTGGCCTGCCGAGGCTGCCAACAACGCACACGTGGTGATTTGCGTGCACGGCCTCTCGCGCCAGGGCCGCGACTTTGATGCCCTGGCTCGGCAGCTCCAGCCCCGCTGTCGCGTGATCGCAGTGGACGTGGCCGGACGCGGCCACAGCGACTGGCTCGCCGACCCCATGGGCTACCAGGTGCCTACCTACGCCGCCGATCTCGCCGCGCTCATCATGCATCTGCGATCGGTCCAGCCGACGCTGGCGATTGATTGGGTCGGCACCAGCATGGGTGGCCTGATCGGCATGGCGCTGGCAGCGGTTCCGGCGCTTGGTTTGCGCCGGCTGGTGCTCAACGATGTCGGGCCGGTGCTGCAGTGGGAGGCGTTGCAGCGCATCGGCACCTACCTGGGCCGCAACCCGTCGTTCGACAGCGAACAGTCTGCTTGCGATTACCTGGCGTCCATCTCCACCGGATTTGGCCCGCACACACCCGAACAGTGGCGGGCTTTGTCGCGCCCGCTTCTGCGCGAGCGTGAAGGCCGCTGGTGGCTGCATTACGACCCCGCCATCGCGGTGCCGCTGCGCGCCACGCTGGCCGCCGAGCCGCAGGCGGCGCAGCAGTCGGTGCGCGACGGCGAAGCCACGCTCTGGGGGTTGTTCGACCGCATCACCGCACCCACCTTGTTGTTGCGCGGCGCCGAGTCGGACTTGCTCACGACGCAGACCGCTGAGCGCATGGCCGGGCGTGGGCCGCGAGCGCGCTGTGTGTCATTCTCTGGCGTGGGCCATGCGCCCACCCTGATCGCGGCCGATCAGCGCGCCGCTGTCAGCGACTTCCTGCTGGCCGATTGAGCGCCTGAGCGCGAAGCCGCTGTGGCCACCAAGCGCAAGCCTGCCCCCAGCCGCGACGCCACAGAGAATTCGGCGCCAGGCTTGGCGGCGCGCCCGGGTACGTCTGACGCGCCCTCAGCCATCGTTGCAGCCACCTCGGCCAGCCTGCCGCAGCAGCCGCAGGCCTTGGTGCGCGCCCGGGCTTTTGCCGAACCGCTGCTCGCCAGCGAGCAGCTCGACACCGGCGAAAACGTCTTGGAACACGCGGATGCGGTGGCCGAGATTTTGCGCCAGATCGGGGGCTCGGAGGCGATGCAGGCGGCGTCGTACCTGGTGTACGCCTGTGAACACCTGAACCGGCCACAGGAAGTGATCGCCAAAGCCTTTGGCGAGACCTTTGCCGCGCTCGCGATGGAGACCACCAAGCTGGTGCAGCTGCAGCGCCAGGCGCGCATCAAGGCGGCGCAGGCGCAGGCCAAGAAGAGCGAAGAGCGCGCGGCCGCGCAGGACGCGGCCCTGCCGATGGCCTCGCTCGCCAAGCAGCCGGTGTCGGAACTGGCCGCGAGCCAGACGGAGAACGTGCGCAAGATGCTGCTGGCGTTTTCGCGCGATCTGCGTGTGGTGATGCTGCGCCTGGCTTCGCGCCTGCAGACGCTGCGCTTCTACGCTGCCAGCAAGGGCGACCCTGGGCTTGCCCTGGCCAGTGAGTCGCTCCATGTGTTTGCGCCGTTGGCCAACCGCCTGGGCATCTGGCAGATCAAGTGGGAAATGGAAGACCTGGCGTTCCGTTTCTTGGAGCCGGTGACCTACCGCGAGGTGGCCCTCATGTTGGATGAAAAGCGCGTCGAGCGCGAGAGCCATGTGGAGCTGGTACGCCAGGAGCTGGAAGCTGCGCTCGTCGCGCAGGGGATCGTCGCTTCGGTGCATGGGCGACCTAAACACATTTACAGCATCGTGAAAAAGATGCGCGGCAAAGGGCTTGACTTCGAACAGGTTTTCGATATCCGGGCGCTGCGCGTGATCGTGCCCGATGTGGCCGCCTGCTACGCGGTGCTGGCGCATGTGCACGCGCACTTCGCGCCGCTGACAGCCGAGTTCGACGACTACATCGCCAAGCCCAAGCCCAATGGCTACCAGTCGTTGCACACGGTGGTGTGTGATACCGAGGGCCGAGCCTTCGAGATCCAGATCCGCACCCAGGCCATGCACGATCACGCCGAGCACGGCGTGGCCGCGCACTGGGCTTACAAAGAGGCTGGCGCCAAGGGATACGCCGGCGTGTCGGCCGGCTCGCCCTACGACGCCAAAATCGCCGTGCTGCGCCAGCTGCTGGCCTGGGAGCGCGATCTCAGTGGCGCCGCCAGTGGCCTGTTCGATGACCGCATCTACGTGCTCACGCCCGATGCAGCCATCGTCGAGTTGCCGCAGGGCGCCACGGCGGTCGATTTCGCCTACACGGTGCACACCGACCTGGGCCACCGCTGCCGCGGTGCGCGGGTGGACGGCGCCATGGTGCCCCTGAACACGCCGCTGCAAAACGGCCAGACGGTGGAGATCAACGCCGTCAAGGAAGGCGGACCCTCGCGCGACTGGCTCAACACCGAACTGGGCTATCTGGTGAGTCACCGTGCCAAGACCAAGGTGCGGGCCTGGTTCAACGCCCAGGCAATGGAAGAGACGGTGGCGCGCGGGCGCGAAGCGGTGGAGAAGCTGCTGCAGCGCGAGGGACGCACCGCGCTCAAGCTCGACGACCTCGCAACCGGCATGGGTCTGGATTCGGCGCAGGCGCTGTTCGAGCAGGTTGGCAAAGACGAGTTGTCGCTGCGGGCGATCGAAACCCATCTGCGTCCGCCAGAACCCGAGCTTGGCAATCCCGAGATACCGCCCTGGCTCAAGAAGCCGCGCCGCAGCCAGCAGGCCAAGGCCAGCGCGGGTGTGCTGGTGGCCGGCGTGGGATCGCTCATGACCCAGCTCGCCAAATGCTGCAAGCCAGCGCCGCCCGACGAGATTGGCGGTTTCGTCACACGGGGCAAGGGCGTGGGCGTGCACCGCGTCGACTGCCCCGACTTTGCCCATTTGCAGCGCAAGAGCCCCGATCGCTTGATCGAGGTGCAATGGACCGGTGGCGCTCGGAGCGCGGGCGAGGTGGCGGTGTATCCGGTCGATGTGGCGGTGGAGGCAGTGGACCGCTCCGGATTGCTGCGCGACATCTCGGATGTGTTTGCGCGCGAGAAGATGAATGTGATCGGGGTTCAGACGCAGTCGGTGCGCGGCGTGGCGTGGATGACCTTCACCATCGAGGTGGCCGACGCGCGCCAGGTCGGGCGGGCCATGTCGGTGGTGGGAGATGTGGCTGGCGTGCGCGACGTGCGGCGCAAATAAACCGCGAACGGGCGGCCGGGAAACGGCGCTTTGGCACTGCTATACTGTGCAGCTTCGAACGGTTTGCAGGCGCGTAGCTCAGCTGGTTAGAGCACCACCTTGACATGGTGGGGGTCGTTGGTTCGAGTCCAATCGCGCCTACCAAAATTCGAAAAATCCAGAAGACCTGCCGGCGGCCAGCCGGCTTTTTTTCGTCTGATCATCTCGCATCGGGCGTTTTGCGCAGCTTGCTGCAGCGCGGTTCGGGTCTTTGCCGGTATGGGCGGTTGACGAATGGGCTTATCCTTTGGGCCACTGCCCACTTTGGCGTGAACCGTTTTCGCCCGATCAGAAAGAGACTCCGTGCAAAAAAGCAAAGCCGATGTCGGCAGCAACGCGCCAGATGTGCTGCGGGTGATCAAGAAGTACCCGAACCGGCGTCTGTACGATACCGACACCTCTTCCTACATCACCATGGCTGAGGTCAAGGCGCTGGTGATGGAAAACGAGCGTTTTGTGGTGCGCGACGCCAAGACCAACGACGACCTCACCCGCAGCATTCTTCTGCAGATCATCCTGGACGAAGAAACGGCGGGGGTGCCGATATTCACCGAGCAGGTGTTGGCCAACATCATCCGTTTTTACGGCCACGCCATGCAGGATTTCATGGGCGCCTATCTGGAGAAAAACGTCCAGATTTTTATGGACATGCAGCACAAGATGGCCGAACAGTCTTCGGGCCTGAACCCCGAGGTGTGGAACCAGTTCATGAATGCCCAGTCACCGATGATGCAAGGCATGATGGGTACCTACATGGACCAATCGCGCTCCGCCTTCACCCAGATGCAGGAGCACATGCAAAAAAACAGCGAGCAGATGCTGGCTGCGCTTGGCATCAAGCGCTGAAGCGTCTTTCGCGCTTTGCCCCCACGGTTGGTTGATCCGCGTTGTGTGTGGCGCTCTGAGACAATCAGCGAATGAATGAAACTGTTGTCTCTCCAGGCGCTGCGGCGCCCAAAGTCGGGTTTGTAAGTTTGGGTTGTCCCAAGGCCCTGACCGACTCCGAACTC
>JBBSDB010000112.1:0-10484 GCA_038249735.1 Burkholderiales bacterium | reverse complement strand
GGTCAGGTTCATGGTGCCGGTCCATTCGCCGCTGATGAGGCGGGCGGCAAACTTGCGCTTGAGCGCGTCGCTGCCGGCCACCAGCAGCGCCTCGATGGCGCCATCGGTCAGCATCGGGCACAGCGCGAACGACATGTTGGCGGCATGCAGCATTTCGGCGCAAGGCGTGGCGATTAGCTTGGGCAGGCCCTGGCCGCCAAACTCGGCCGGGTGGATCACGCCTTGCCAGCCGCCTTCGGCAAACTGGGCAAAAGCCTCCTTGAAGCCGGGCGTGGTGGTGACGACGCCGTCTTTCCAGCTGCTCGGCGTCTGGTCGCCTTCCCAGTTCAGCGGCGCGACGACGCTTTCGCAGAATTTCGCCGACTCTTCGAGCACCGCCTGGGCGGTGTCCAGGTCGTAGTCTTCAAAGCCGGGCAGGGCGCTGACTTTGGACAGGCCGGCGAGTTCCTGCATGGCAAACAGCATGTCTTTCAGGGGGGCTTGGTAGCTCATGGGGTGCTTTCTTGAATGGCTGAGAAGATTAGGCGGTGGGCTGGGCGGCCAGCAGGGCTGCGGCCTTGGCGGCACGCCGGACCGACGAATCGACCTTCACCAGCGCTTCGCCATCGATGACCACGGCGCCCCTGACGCTGCAGGTGGTGTGCAGCACCACGCGGCCACGGTCGGCAATGACCTCGCGCACCGTGACGGTGGCATGCACGGTGTCGCCGGGGCGCACCGGCGCCAAAAACTTCAGGTGCTGCTCCATGTAGATGGCGCCCGGGCCGGGCAGGCGGTTGGCGACCGCCGCCGAGATCACGCTGGCCGACAGGAAACCGTGGGCGATGCGGCCCTTGAAGGCGGTTGTCGCCGCATACTCTTCGTTGATGTGGATGGCGTTGGTGTCGCCGGACACGCCGGCAAACAGCACGATGTCGGCTTCGGTGATGGTCTTGGAAAAGGTGGCCATCATGCCCACGTGCAGGTCTTCGATGTCGTAGCCGTTCAAGTCGTTCATGTCGGTGTCTCGTGTTGTGGGTTGAAGGGTTGGAACTGCTTTACATGCCGCTGTAGTTGGGCCCGCCGCCGCCCTCGGGGGTGACCCAGACGATGTTTTGCGTCGGATCCTTGATGTCGCAGGTCTTGCAGTGCACGCAGTTTTGCGCGTTGATCTGCAGCCGGTCTTCACCGGCCCCGTTCTTGACGTATTCATACACGCCAGCCGGACAGTAGCGGCTCTCCGGCCCCGCGTACTTCGCCAGGTTGATCTGCACCGGCACGCTCGCGTTTTTCAGCGTGAGGTGCGCCGGCTGGTTTTCTTCGTGGTTGGTGTTGGAGACGAACACGCTGGAGAGGCGGTCGAACGTGAGTTTGCCGTCGGGCTTGGGGTAGCTGATCTGCGGCATGTCGGCCGCCGGGCGCAGCATGGTGTGATCGGCCTGGGTGCGGTGAATCGTCCACGGCGGTGTGCTGACGCCGACCTTGGGCAGGAACCATTGCTCGATGCCGGTCATGAGCGCTCCGACGGTGTTTCCCTTCTTGAACCACTGCTTGAAGTTGCGCGACTGGTGCAGCTCTTTGTGCAACCAGCTGGCCTCGAACGCTTCGGGGAAGCTAGCCAGCTCGTCGCTGCTGCGGCCAGCGGCCAGGGCGCTGAAGGCGGCTTCGGCGGCCATCATGCCGCTCTTGATGGCGGCGTGGCTGCCCTTGATGCGCGCTGCATTCAAAAAGCCGGCATTGCAGCCCACCAAGACACCGCCCGGGAACACGATTTTGGGCAGTGAGAGCAGACCGCCGGCGGTGATGGCGCGCGCGCCATAGCCCAGCCGCTTGCCGCCTTCGATGTGGGCGCGGATCGCGGGGTGCGTTTTCCAGCGCTGCATCTCCTCGAACGGGCTGAGCCAGGGGTTTTTGTAATCCAGGCCGGTCACAAAGCCCAGCGTGACCTTGTTGCCCTCCAGGTGGTAGAGGAAGCCGCCACCGTAGGTTTCGTTGTCCAGCGGCCAGCCAGCGGTGTGCACCACCTTGCCCGGCTGCGCCTTGTCGGCCGGCACTTCCCAGAGCTCCTTGACGCCGATGGCGTAGCTCTGCGGGTCTTTGCCCTCATCGAGCTTGAACTTGGCGATGAGCTGTTTGCCCAGGTTGCCGCGGGCGCCCTCAGCGAACACGGTGTACTTGGCGTGCAGCTCCATGCCAAGCTGAAAACTCTCGGTGGGCTCACCATCCTTGCCCACACCCAGGTTGCCGGTGGCCACGCCCTTGACCGAGCCGTCGTCGTTGTAGAGCACCTCTGCCGCCGCGAAGCCGGGGAAAATTTCCACACCAGCGGCCTCGGCCTGTTCGCCCAGCCACTTGGACACCGCGCCCAGGCTGATCACGTAGCAGCCGTGGTTGTGGAATGTGCGGGGCACCAGGAAATCGGGTGTGCGCTTGTGGCTGGTCTCTTTCAAGAACAGCACGTCGTCACCGGTGACCGGCTGGTTCAGAGGCGCGCCGCGCTCCTTCCAGTCGGGCATCAGTTCGGTGAGCGCCCTGGGGTCCATCACCGCGCCGCTCAAAATATGCGCGCCTGGCTCCGAGCCTTTTTCCAGCACGCACACGTTGACCTCGCTACCTTTCTCGCCGGCCAGTTGCTTGAGGCGGATCGCGGTGGCCAGGCCTGCGGGCCCACCTCCGACGATCACCACGTCGTACTCCATCGCTTCGCGCGGGCCGTGGGTGCTGAGAATGTCTTCGGGTGTCATATCAAGGTGTCCTAGCCAGGGGAGAAGTGATCGGTGGTGCGACGCCGTGCCTGAAATCGGCATCGCAAGGCGTTGTCGTGAGGGCGACCGACCGCTGCAAAGATTTTAGGTGTCTTGCGCGCACAATCCTTGTCACACAGAAGGCGCCACAGGGCGTTGGTCCACTTTCGAGGAGATTCTCTAATGGCATACAGCCTGGATTTGTCGGGGCGCGTGGCACTCATCACCGGTGCTTCGGGTGGTTTGGGCGAGCAGTTCGCCAGGACATTGGCCAAGGCCGGCGCGGCCGTGGTGCTGGCCAGCCGTCGCACCGATCGCTTGCTGGCACTGCGCGCGCGCATCGAGGCCGACGGCGGCGACGCCCACGTGGTCGCGCTCGATGTGACCGACACCACCTCGATCAAGGCGGCGGTGGCACACGCCGAGACCGAGGTCGGCGCGATCGACATCCTGATCAACAACTCGGGTGTGAGCACCACGCAGCGGTTGCAGGACGTGACCGAAGAGGATTACGACTTCATCTTCAACACCAACACCAAAGGCGCCTTCTTCGTGGCCCAGGAAGTGGCCAAGCGCATGCTGGCGCGGGCCAAGGGCGCCGCACCCGGCACCTATGTCGGCGGGCGCATCATCAACATCGCCTCGATGGCCGGGCTCAAGGTGCTGCCGCAGCTCGGCGTGTACTGCATGAGCAAGGCGGCGGTGGTGCAGATGACCAAGGCGATGGCGGTCGAGTGGGGCCGTTTCGGCATCAACGTGAACGCCATCTGCCCGGGCTACATCGACACCGAAATCAACCACGCCCACTGGCAGACCGAACAGGGCCAAAAACTCATCAGCATGCTGCCGCGCAAGCGGATCGGTCAGCCGGCCGATCTTGATGCGCTGCTGGTGATGCTTTGCGCCAGCGAAAGCCATTTCATCAACGGCGCTGTGATCGCGGCGGACGACGGATTCGCTGTATGAGGCCTGCCCCGCGCCGCAGAATGGCTCCCCTCTGAGCCGCTTCGCGGCTTCCCCCATGGGGGACAACGCTGGCCGACTGGCAAAGCCAGATCGGCGGCGTTCTCGGTTGGCTCCAACTCCTTGATTTGATTTGACTTGATTTGAACCCCACCGCTGTTGGCATAACGCCGGGACCGCCCTCCGGCATGATCACTGGTGTCATCGCCGGTGTGGGCGCAGGCGCGTTCTGGGGCATGGCGTTTGTGGCGCCGCTGATGGCGCCGGGGTTTGGTTCGGTGGACATCACCGTGGGACGCTACCTGGCCTGCGCGGCGCTCTCCGTCCTCTTGCTCGGGGTCGCGTATCTGCGCGGCAACCGCGTGTTGCCGACCTGGCGCCAGGCGGGAGCGGCGCTGGGCTTGAGCGTGCTGGGCTACACCGGTTACTACCTGCTGCTGTCGCTGGCCATCCAGACCTCGGGCGCCACGCTGCCTGTGTTGGTGGTGGGCACCATCCCGCTGTGGATGATGCTGCTGGGCAAACCACACCATTTGCGCTGGGCGGGGCTGCTGCCCGGCCTGGCGCTCACCGCTGCCGGCATGGGCGCCATGGTTTACGCCACCACGCAGGGGCTCGGTGCGGTCGCTGTCGGCCCGACGTTCTGGCTCGGCGTGTTGTATGCCGCGCTCGCCACCGCGTCCTGGGTGATGTTCGGTCTGCTCAACACGCGCTGGCTGGCACGCCACCCGGAAGTGAATTCAACCCAGTGGGCCAACTGGCTGGGCGTTGCCGCCGGGCTCGGCTCGCTGCTCATCTGGGCGGTGGCCGGCACCGATCTGGCCACCCTGGTGGCGCGTCCCGGTTTCGGCGCCTTTGTGGCGGTGTGCGTGGTCACCGGCATCGGCGCGGCCTGGATCGCGTCTGTGCTGTGGAACATGGCCAGCCGGCGCCTGAGCGCCAGTCTGGCCGGGCAGCTCATCGTGAGTGAGGCTGTGTTTGGCCTGCTGTATGGTTTTCTCTGGCTGGCCCATTGGCCAGCCGCTTTGCAATGGTTGGCCTGCGCGTTGTTTGTGGCGGGCATGCTGGCGTCCATCAGGGCCCACCGATGAAGCTCGAACTCCCCGCCAACAAGCAACAGGTGTTCACCATGACCATCCCGATTCGCTGGGGCGACATGGACGCCATGGGCCATGTGAACAGCACGGTGTATTTCCGTTACCTGGAAACGGTACGCATCGACTGGATGCGCGCGATCGGTTGTGAACCCGATCCGCGCGGCGAGGGGCCCGTGATCGTCAACGCGTTCTGCAATTTCCACAAACAGCTTGAATACCCGGGCACGGTGGTCGCCACCATGTATGTGAGCGACCCCGGCCGCAGCAGTTTCGAGAGCTGGTGCACGCTGGCCCGCGAAGACGATCCCGGAACCATTTACGCCAGCGGCGGTGCCACCACCGTGTGGGTGAACTTCCCGCAACAAAAATCGGTGCCCTTGCCGGCACCGATCCGCGCGCTGTTCGGCTGATCGAGCCGCTGCGGGAGTTCAGTTCACTTTTGTTTCGGCACCCGTCCCATCAGATAGAACTCGGGATTCGGCAGCATGCCGGTGGCGTTGGCCATGCGGTTGGACAGGCCGAAGAAAGCGGTGATGGCGGCGATGTCCCAGGCGTCTTCGTCGTCGAAGCCATGCGCGTGCAAGGCCTTGAAGTCGGCGTCTTCGATTTCTTGCGAGGCTTTGCAGACTTTCATGGCGAAGTCGAGCATGGCGCGCTGGCGCGGCGTGATGTCGGCCTTGCGGTAATTCACTGCCACCTGATCGGCCACCATCGGCTTTTTCTCGTAAATGCGCAGGATCGCGCCATGCGCCACCACGCAGTAAAGACACTGGTTGGCCGCGCTGGTGGTGGTCACGATCATCTCGCGGTCGCCCTTGGTGAGGCCTGAGGTGCGGCCCACGGCTTCGGGCGTCATGAGCGCGTCGTGGTAGGCGAAGAAGGCGCGCCACTCGGCTGGGCGGCGCGCGAAGGCCAGAAAGACGTTGGGCACAAAGCCGGTCTTTTCCTGTACCGCCATCACCTTGGCTTTGATGTCTTCAGGCAGGGTGTTGATGTCGGGCACGGGGTAGCGGGGGCTGGTCATCGCGGGTCTCCTGATGAGGAAAGAACAAAGGCCAAACGAGTTTATCCTTCACGCCAGTTCATCCCACCGCCTCGGAGTCGCGCATGCAAGACGATCAGTATCAACAGGGCCTGGCGACGCGCCGCGCCGTCATGGGCAACGAATTTGTGGAGCGTGCGCTGGCTGGCGCCAGCGCTTTTACCCAGCCCATACAAGACCACATCTCGCGCAACGCCTGGGGCGATGTCTGGCAGCGCGAAGGGCTTGACCGCAAAACGCGCAGCCTGATCACCGTGGCCATGCTGACCGCACTGGGCAAGCAGCACGAGCTGCGCGGCCATGTGAGAGGCGCGCTCAACAACGGCGCCAGCGTGCAGGAAATCCAGGAGGTGCTGTTGCACGCGGCGGTGTACTGTGGCATTCCGACGGCGGTGGATGCGTTTCGCACCGCCGCCGAGGTGGTGGACGCGCCGGCCGCCTGAGGCTGGCTTGAAAGCCTTGTTCCTTTCTTCTTTCACCCCTTGATTTTTCTGGAGCTGAACATGACCCATCGCCGTACTTTCCTGTCCCGCACCCTGCGTGGTGTGGCCGTCGCCGCTGCGCTCAGCGCCTCTGGCTGGGCTGCTGCGCAAAGCGGCACCGTCACCAAGCTGATGGTGGGCTTTCCCCCAGGCGGCGGCACCGACGCGATCGCCCGCATCCTGGCCGAGCGTTTGCAGCAAGAGCTGGGCACGCCGGTGGTGGTGGAGAACAAGCCGGGCGCCGGTGGTCAGATTGCGGCGCAAGCGCTCAAAGCCGCCGCGCCCGACGGCCAGACGCTGTTCCTGAGCCACGACCACAGCATCACCATCCTGCCCATGGTCACCAAAAACGCAGGCTACGAGTCGGCCAAAGACTTTGTGCCGGTGGCCGGTTTCGCCACCTTCGTGAACGCGTTCGCGCTCTCCAGCGGCACACCCGCCGCCTCGTTCAAGGACTACCTGGCGGCGGTGAAGCAGTCCGGTGGCAAAGGCTCGGTCGGCATCCCGGCGCCCAGCTCGGTGCCGCAGTTTCTGGTGCAGGAAATTGCGAAGAAGAACGGCCTCGATTTGATCTCCGTGCCGTATCGCGGCAGCGCGCCGATGATGACCGACATGCTGGGCAACCAGATCCCCGCCGGTGTGGCCTCGGTGCCCGATTTCATTGAGAACCACAAGGCCGGCAAGCTGCGCGTGGTGGCCGTCATGGGCGCCCAGCGCCAGGCCGCCATGCCCGAAGTGCCCACGCTGGCCGAGCTCGGCTTGGCCGGGTTTGAGGATGTGCCGTATTACGGCGTGTTCGCGCCCGCCGGCACCCCCAAGGCCACGCTCGACAAACTGGGTGCCGCGATCCAGAAAGCGATCGCCCAGCCCGACGTGCGCGACCGCCTGACCGCCATGGGCCTGAGCGTGGGCTACATGACCAGCGACCAGCTCGCCACCCGCGAGCAGGCTTACAGCAAAGTGTGGGCAAAGATCATCAAGGACAGCGGCTTCCAGCCTCAGTAATCTGGAGTGCCTGCGCAGCGGCGGAGCCGCGAACCAGCGCCGAAGGCGATGGAGAGCAAGGGGGCCACGACCCAGCGCCGGGCCGCCCCAAGCCGGGTCAGCCCCCTCGGGGGGCAGCGACCCGCGCAGCGGCGGAGCGTGGGGGTCACAAACCCCCCCCCTCAGCTACCCCGCCAACAACCGGTGCACCAAATCCGGTGTGCTGTGCGCCTGGTACTTGCGCATCAGCTTCGCGCGGTGAATCTCCACCGTGCGGTGGCTAATAGTCAGTGCCTTGCCGATTTCTTTGCTGGTCTGGCCCTGCATCAGCAGCGCGGCCACCTCGCGCTCGCGAGGGGTGAGTTCGGCGCGCACCGCGCGGCGTGAGCTCAGGTCTTCAAAACTCCAGATGCCTGCCTCATGCGGCAGTTCGCGTTGCACGGCGCGCCCGGTGACGTGGCACCAGAAGGCCTCGCCCGCCAAGCGGCCACCCACGCGCTTCATGATCCGGTCGTCTGCATAGCGACCGGTGCGGCCGATGATGGGCTCAATGCGTGCGCCGGTGCGCTCGTACTCGTCGGCGCTCGGATAGAGGATCTGGAAACTCTGGCCGACGAGCTGTTCGCGGCTGGCGCCAAACATCTCGCACAGCGCCTGGTTGCAATCGACCATCACGCGCTGGCGCGACAGCGCCATGCCCAGCGGCGCCAGCTCGAAGGCAAGCCGGTAATCGACGTCGGGAACCGGTGGGTTCGGGTTAGCCATTAGGTCAAACTACGTATGGGGTTACGTAGTATCGTAGCCGCTGGTGTGTTCAACCCCTGGAGCAAACGACGTGAACAAGATTTTCCCCAGCGCGGCCGAAGCGCTCAAAGGCGTGGTCGCCGATGGCCAGCTCATCGCCGTGGGCGGCTTCGGCTTGTGCGGCATCCCCGAAGCCCTGATCGATGCCTTGCGCGATTCGGGCGTGAAGAACCTGACCGCGATTTCGAACAACGCGGGCGTTGACGATTTCGGTCTGGGCAAACTGCTGCAAACGCGCCAGATCAAGAAAATGATTTCCAGCTACGTGGGCGAAAACAAAGAGTTCGAGCGTCAGTACCTGGCCGGTGAGCTGGAGCTGGAGTTCACGCCGCAGGGCACGCTGGCCGAGAAGCTGCGCGCCGGTGGCGCTGGTATCCCTGCGTTCTTCACCAAGACCGGCGTCGGCACCCTGGTGGCGGACGGCAAGGAGCTGCGCGAATTCGACGGCGAGACCTATGTGATGGAGCGCGCGCTGCTGCCCGATGTGGCGCTGATCAAGGCCGATGTGGCCGACCGCTCGGGCAACCTGCGCTTCAACATGACGGCGCGCAATTTCAACCCCGCCGCTGCCACCGCTGGCAAGGTCTGCATCGTGGAAGTGGAGCGCATCGTCGCCACCGGCGAAATCGCGCCCGATGACGTGCATTTGCCAGGCATCTACGTGCACCGCATCGTGCTCAATGCCACGCCAGAAAAGCGCATCGAAAAGCGCACCCTGCGCGATCGAAAATAATAGCTTGTGGGACAGACCTTCAGCTCTGTCCCCAACCGAACAGAGACTTGCGGGACAAACTTTCAGCGCTGTCCCCAACCGAATAGACACCTAGGAGATCAAGATGCCCTGGACTCAAGACCAAATGGCCGCTCGTGCGGCGCAAGAATTGCAAGACGGCTTTTATGTGAACCTCGGCATCGGCATCCCGACGCTGGTGGCCAACCACGTGCCCGACCATGTCGAGGTCTGGCTGCAGAGCGAAAACGGCATGCTCGGCATCGGCCCGTTCCCCTATGAAGACGAGGTCGACGCCGACCTGATCAACGCCGGCAAGCAGACCGTCACCACCATCAAGGGCTCGGCGATTTTCGGCAGCGACCAGTCGTTTGCCATGATCCGCGGGGGCAAGATCAACCTCTCCATCCTGGGCGCTATGCAGGTCACCCACGAGGGCGACTTGGCCAACTGGATGATCCCCGGCAAGATGGTCAAGGGCATGGGCGGCGCCATGGATCTGGTGGCTGGCGTCAAGCGCGTCATCATCCTGATGGAACACGTGGCCAAGAAAAAAGACGGCACCGAAGACCTGAAAATCCTGCCCGCCTGCACCCTGCCGCTCACCGGCAAAGGCGTCGTCGACCGCATCATCACCGACCTGGCCGTGATGGACGTGACGCCCGAAGGCCTGAAGCTGGTGGAACTGGCGCCCGAGGTCACGCGCGAGTTTCTGCAATCCAAAACCGGCGTGCCGCTGATCTGATCCTGCAGCGCGCTCCCATGCAAACGGCCCCGAGGGGCCGTTTGTTGCGTTTGAAGCGGGTGAATCGCACCGATCGAGCTTGAGGCTGCGCGCCGGCCCTGTGGCTGACTAAGATCGACCGAGCCCGTGACACGCACGCTGACCCCCTCATCGCCCCGGCCCTCCATGCTCGACGACATCAAAAAAACCCTCTGGGCCACCGCCGACAAATTGCGCGCCAACGTGGACGCCGCCGAATACAAGCACCTCGTGCTCGGCCTCATCTTTGTCAAATACATCTCCGACACCTTCACCGCCCGCCGCGCGGAAATCGAGGCGCGGCTCAAAGACCCGGCCGACGACTATTTCTTTGCCGACGCCACACCGCAAGACATCGCCGCCGAGCTGGAAGACCGCGACTATTTCAAAGCCGCCAACGTGTTCTGGGTGCCCGAGGGCGCGCGCTGGGAAACGCTGCGCTCGCTGGCCAAGCGGCCCGAGATCGGCAAGATCATTGACGACACGCTCACCATCATCGAAAGCGAGAACCCCAAGCTCAAAGGCATCCTGGACAAGCGCTACGCCCGCGCCCAGCTGCCCGACGGCAAGCTCGGCGAGCTGGTCGATCTGATCTCCACCATCGGCTTCGGCACCGACCCAGCCGTGGCCCGCGATGTGCTGGGCCAGGTCTACGAATACTTCCTCGGCATGTTCGCCAGCGCCGAGGGCAAGCGCGGCGGCCAGTTCTACACGCCGCGCAGCATCGTCAAGACGCTGGTGGCAGTCCTCGCCCCGCACCACGGCAAGGTCTACGACCCCTGCTGCGGCAGCGGCGGCATGTTCGTCCAAAGCGAGAAGTTCATCGAAGCCCACGGCGGCCGCGTCGGCGACATGTCCATCTACGGCCAGGAATCGAACTACACCACCTGGCGCCT
>JBBSDB010000111.1:0-10690 GCA_038249735.1 Burkholderiales bacterium | reverse complement strand
CGCTCAGCCGCCGGCACCTGGCGGGCCTGGCGCATGAGCGCTCGCGCGGCCTCGGCGTCGCCCGCGTAGCCGAGCAGAAACCCCTGCTCCAGGCTGGCACCGGGGCGCAGGGTGAGCGGGCGCGAGAGCGCGGCGCAGGGGTCCAGACCGTGGCCGCTGCGCTGTCCCAGGCGCTGCGGCAGCGCGAGCTGACCGCTGGCGTCGAAGAAGGCGCGCCGGTCGCTGGTCCAGTCCAGGCTGTCGGCGTCGCCCACCCCGTCTTGTGCCTCGCAAAAAAAGGCGGTGCCTCCACCGAAGCCCGCAGCGCTCTCGGTCTGGGTGCACAGCAGCCCAAGCAGTCCACTGCCCGGCGGGCTGACGAAATAGGGCCTGCTCAGCAGGGTGGAGCGGTCGCTGCGCTTCTCACCCATCATCCACTCGACCAGCCCGACGATGCGCAGGTGCGCCTTGCCCTCGCCGTGGTTTTCCAGCCGGATGCGCACCTGCTTGACCGCACTCTCGGCATCGACACACCAGCTGACCGACACCGCCAGCGGCCCGCGCCGGTGGCTGATGGTGGTGAGGCCCTGGCTGTGCACCACCTGGTAGGCAAGCGCATCGTCGCCCCAGGCCGAGGGCGTGGCGCTCCAGACCTCGCGCGTGCGGCGGTCTTGCAGCAAAAACCACTCGGCCGGCGGGTCTGCCACCGGGTCGTTGGCCCAGGCGGTGAGCTGGTTGAGCCGGCTGTTGGTCGCCCAGGTGTTGCCCGCACCACTGTCGGACACGATGGTGCCGAATGCCGGGTTGGCCAGGATGTTGCACCAGGGGCGCTGCGGCGCTTGTCCGGCGCCAACCCCGAAGGCGAAGGCGCTGCCGTCGCTGGCGAACGCGCCGATGGGGGGCGCGAGCGCGGTCTGGCGCAGGCGCAAGGGCACCGGATCGCGCGCCTGAGACAGGCCGCTCCACAGGCGGGGCAAAAGCGTTTCGTGGCGGTCGCACCAGGCGCGCACCTGGTGCAGCAGCGCCTGACCATCGGCTTGCAGCTGCACCCGGGCCAGGCTTTGCAGGGTGCCGATCTGCTCGGGCAGAAGCTGGTCGGTGCGGAGCAGGTGCAGGCCGGTGACGGCTTGGCCGGGGTGGCTTCGCTGGTCGGCCGCATGCTGCTCGTGCAGCAGGGTGAGCTCGCGCTGCAGCGGCATTTCGTAGGAATGCAGTTCGTGGCTCAGCACCACCAGATCGCAGGGCACGCCAGCGCGGGTCCACTCGCGCAACACCAGTGCCAGCACGCACAGCAAGCCCAGGCCTTGCGGTGCCCCGGCGTGCACCAGCACCAAGGGCCGGTCGCCCGAGATACCAAGCGGCCAGAGGGTGCGCCGGTCGCTGCGGGGCGGAGCGGCGTGGGCCACTTCCAGCGCAGGTGGGTTCGCCTTGGGCAGGGTCAGCACCAGGGCGGTGGTGAGGGCGTGCAGCGCGGGCAAATAGTCGATGCGGGGGCGGTGCGGTTGCGCGGGGATGCCCGCCAGCGTGGCCGACATCAGCGAGGAGCGCTCCACATAGTTCGGCTGGCGGTATTTGTCGATGATGGCGAGCAGGGTGTCGGCGTCTTCGCTGGCGGCGGTGGCGAAGGTCACGGTGGCTTGTGCGCCGGGCGCAATCAACACGCGCACACCCAGCACCGCCACCGGGTCCAGGCCGGTGTCGAGCCCGGTGGGCTGCAGTGGCACCTCGTTCAGCTGGGCCAACGGCTGGCCTGGCGTGTGCAGCCGGCCCAGCCACTGGGCGCGGTCGGTCTGGCAGCGCAGGCCCAGCACCTCGCCTTCGACGCTGGCCACGAAATGCGCCGCCTGCAAGGTGGTTTCGGTTTGCAGCCGGGGCGTTCGCACCGAGCGCAGCGCCTGTTGTTCGGGCAGCCAGTCGGTTTTGACGAACAGGTTGGAAAACGCCGGATGGGCCTCGTCGGCGGCGTGGCTGGCCAGGGTGATCTCCAGCGCAGAGATCAGCTCCAGCTCAATGGTCTCGCGGCTGCGGTTGACCAGCACCACCTGGCGCAGCTCGATGTCGTCTTCCGGGCTCACCCAGACCGTGGTGGTCACGCGCAGCGCGTCCCAGTTGGCCTCGAAACACACGCGGTCGGTCTGAAAGCGGCACTGGTAGCCGGCATTGGGATCGGGCGCCGGGTGGCGCGTGACCGACACCGGCGCTTCGCTGCCGCTCTGGCGCAGGTAGATGAAGGAACCGCTCGCGTCGCGCAGCGCGTCGTCCCGCCAGCGGGTGATCCCCGTCTGGCCCCAGCGGCTCCAGCCAGCCCCGTTGGGGCGCAGCGTGACGGTGTAGCGCCCGTTGGACAGCAGGTGGGTGGGCTCCAGCTTCTGGGCGCCTGGCGTGAGGCTGCGAACCTGGTCGGCAAGGCGCCGCGCCAGCACCTGCGGGGGCTCGCTCTGTACGCTGCGCAGCGCTGGCAGATCGCGCGGCGCGCGCTCGTGCAGCAGCGAGGCCACCGCTTGCATGCGCGGATGGGCCATGCCCCAGCGCTGCGCCACACCGGCGCACAACACATTGGCCAGCGCCACGATGCTCATGCCCTGGTGGTGCGCCATGAAGGTGTTGACCGGGGTGAACGCTTCGCCATTGCTTTGCCGCGCTGGCGTGAAGTCCAGCGCCTCGATGAAGCCGTAGCGCCCCCGGGCGGAAAGCCTGCTCAAGGCACGCAGGTTGTCGCAGGCCAGCGCCGCGTCCACCTGGGTGGCCAAGAGGGTGGCGTAGGGCGCGATCACCCGCTCGGCCAGTGGCGTTTGGCGCAGCGCCAGCCGGGGCACGCCTTGCGGCGCGTACTGGTAGGCCAGCGTGTGGTCTTGCCCGGCGTAGGCGCACTCTGAAATGCCCCACGGCATGGCGGTGCCGCGCACGAACGCGATGTGTTCGTGCAGCGCCGAGCGACTGGCTTCGAACAGCGCGCTGCTCCTGGGCTGAGCGATCACCAGGGTGGGCATCAGGTACTCGAACATCGAGCCCGACCACGAGCGCAACACAGCGCGCCGCCCGTTGGCAAAAAACGGCCGGCCCAGCGCCACCCAGTGGCGCACCGGCAGATCGCCCTTGGCGATGGCCAGCAGGCTGGTGCTGCGCGATTCGGAGGCCAGCAGGTCGTAGTAGCTGGTGTCCAGTTTGTCGTCTTCCACCCGGTAGCCGATGTGCAACAGGCGGCGCTGCGGGTGGTAGAGGAAGCGGTAGTCTGCGGCCCAGGCCAGGGTCTCCAGCGCGGTGGCCAGCGCCTGCAGACGCTGCTGCGCCCGCTCGCAGCTGCCGGCGCCGCGCGCCGCCGCGTCCAGGCCGGCCGACTGCAGTATGGCCAGGTGGTCGGCCAGCAACCAGCGCAACTCGTCTTGTGCTGTGATGGCATGGTTGACGATGGCGGGGTAGCGCGCTGGCAGCAGGCTTTGCAGCTCGACCTGCGCATGCTGCAACCGGAGCTGGAAGGCGGCGCAAGCGGCGGCGTCGCAGGACTCGGGTGGCATGGATTCCAGCAACTGCCCGATGCCTGTCTGCTGCAGCGGCTGGTGCAAGGCGGTTTGCAGCAATGGCAGGTGCGGCTGCAGGCGCTGGCGCGAGCGGCGGACGGCTTGCCGACTGGCTTCGGGGTCGTGTGGGTTCAGCGCCAGCTCGGTGCACGCCTGCGCCACCGTGAGCAGGTGGGCACTCAGGTTGCCGCTGTCGACCGTGGACACATACCGAGGCAGCAGGGGCGCCAAGGTTTGGGTGTCGTACCAGTTCAAAAAATGGCCGCGGTGGCGCTTCATCTTGTGCAAGGTGGCGCAGGTGGCTTCGAGCCGCGCCAGCAAATCCTGCGTGCCGATCCAGCCGAACTGGCGCGCGCAGGCGGTGCTCAGCAAATACAGCCCGATGTTGGTGGGCGAGGTGCGGTGCGCCTCCAGCTCATAGGGAGAAAGTTGCAGGTTGTCGGGCGGCAGGTGGTGGTTTTGCTCGTTCACGCAGCGCTCGAACAGGCGCCAGGTGTCCCGCGCCACGCCGTCGAGCAGCGTCCGGTCCTCGGGCTGCAGGGCAGGGCGGCGGCTGGTCCACGGCCGGTTGGCTGCCCAGACCAGCAGCGGCGACAGCGCCCACAGCCCGAGCACTGCGAGCGCCAGCGCACTGGGCGCGGGCGCGAGCAGCCAGAACCCCGCCAGCCACAGGCCGACCAGCCACACCAGCGCGCCAATCGTCTCGCCCCGGTGGCGCCACACGGTGGGTAGCAAGCCGGGGTTGAGGCCTGCCTGGGTCGCCTCGGCGGTGGTCCATTCGAGCAGGCGCAGCCGGCTAAAACCCAGCCGGTGCAGCGTGCGCAGCACAGCGTCCAGCGCGAGCAGGGCCTGCTGCTGCAGCAAGGCAAGATTCCAGACAGCTCCACCCACGGCGCGCAGCAGATCGAGGGACGCGACCACGATGAAGCGCTCGCCGAGCAGGTACCAGTGGTGCGGCACCCAGCCGGCCACAGCGCCCATGAGTGGGCCAGCGCTGTAGGCGGCCACGGTGAGCATGAGTGCCACCGGCAGCGACAGGCCCAGCCCGAGCATGGCCAGGCCGATCAGCAGCAGAGAAGCCGGCGCCACCAGCGAGCGGCGCAGGTTGTCGAGCAGCTTCCACCGGCTGATGGTGCTCAGGTGCCACTGGCGGGGGTGCAACAGAAACGGCAGCAGCTGCCAGTCGCCTCGGGTCCAGCGGTGCAGGCGCGAGGCGGCAGCATCGGCGTGGTGGGGATCGGGTTCGATCAGGGTCACGTCGCTCACTACCGCGCAGCGAACCATCGCGCCTTCGAGCAGGTCGTGGCTGAGCACCTGCTCGGCGGGCAGACGGTTTCCCAGCACCGCGTGCACCGTGGCCACATGCAGCAGGCCCTTGCCGGTGAAGCTGCCCTCGTTGAACACGTCTTGGTAGACATCGGAGCTCATGGCGCTGTAGGCGTCGATGCCGCGCTGGCCGTCAAACAGCCACTGCCAGGGCGTGCGCACACCGTCACCCGCCAGCGGCGACACCACGCGTGGCTGCAAGATGCCGTAGCCCCGCATCACCTGGCGCCCGCTGCTGTCCAGCCGGGGTTGGTTGTTGGGATGCTCGGCCACGCCGACCAGCGCCCGCAGCCGCCCCGGCGGCAGCAGGGTGTCGCTGTCGAGCGTGAGCAGGTAGCGCGTGTGCGGCGCGATGCGCGAGAGTTCGCCGAGGTCGAAGAACGGGCCTGGCGTACCGGTGGCGAGCGTGGCCACCAGTTGCTCCAGCTTGCCGCGCTTGCGCTCCCAGCCGAGCCAACACTGTTGCGTGACGCTGGGCACGCGGCCGCGGTGCAGCAGCAGGAAGCGCGGTGGCTGGCCCGGTGCCTCGGGGTAGCGGGCGTTGAGCTCGGCCAGCAGGGCCTGCGTATGGGCCAGCAGAGACGCGTCTTCCGGCCGGTGTTCGGTGTCCGCATCGGCCCAGTCGCTCAGCAGGGCGAACTGGGCGCAGGCCTCCTCGTTGGCCAGGTGGTGCAGCTGCAGGCGGTGCACCACCTGGGTGATCGACTCGGGGTGGCTCAGCATGGCCGGCACCACCACCATCACCCGGGCGGGCGGCGGTATGCCATCGGCCAGCAGCAGGCGCGGCAGGTGCGAGGGCTTGACCGATTCGCTGATCAGGCGGTTGACCAGCGCCACCACCGCTTCAGACGCGGGCAGCAGCATCAGCAGACCCACCCCCAGCGTGCCAAGCTGGGTTGGCCAGCCGAGGGCAAGCCAGCCCGGCCGGTGCAGCAGCCAGGCCACAAGCAGCAGCGAGCCGAGCAGCATGGCGCCCAGGTAGACGGGTGTGCGCGGGATCTGGCGCGCCGAGCGCCACAGGCCGGCTGCGCGGTGTTTCAAGCCCAGCGCCTGTTCCAGCGCCGCGCGCCCGTCGCCCTGCAGCCAATGGGATGCCAGCGCTTGGTGGCCGGTGTGACCGCCCATCAGGTGCAGCAGCACCCGCGCCACGGCGGCCTCCCCTTCGCCGCTCTGTGTGGCCAGTCGCTCAATGCTGTGCAGCGTGGTGTTGCGGGTGGCGTCGTCTTCGGCAGCGAACACCGGCGAGCCCAGCATGACGCGGATGACCCGGCTGGTGCGCGCCACGATTTCGGTCCAGTCCGAGGCGCCGATCAGGCGCAGCGCGGTCACGGCGTTGCTCACGCTCAGGTGGTCGGCGGCCTGGGCCGCGTGCTGGCGGGTCTGCAGGGCGGCCAGATCGGGCACCTCCTGTTGCAGCCATCCGCGCACCTGCGCCAGCGGCGTGTCGCCATGTGCTGGCGCATGGCCCGCCAGACTCTGCGCCAGATGCGACAAAAACACCTGGTCCACGCCGCGACGCTCCATCAGGGCGCGCATGCCAATGACGGCTTCCAAGGTGAGTGTGTTGATGTGGCTGGCGCACAGGCTGGCCAGTTCGCGCGCCGCCCTGTGGCTGGCGATGCGATCGGCCAGGCGGCGGAGGTTTTCCACCAAGACCACCCGCAAGGTGGTGGGCAACGCCCAGAGCTCGCCCTGGCTGAGCTCGCGCGCGTCTTGGTAGGCATTCAGGAAATGCACCAGCAGGGTTTCGTCGAACGCGCTGTCGGTGTGGGCCACGAAGGCCCAGGCCACGCCGTAGATGCGCGGCAGGCCGACCAGTGGCACGTCCTGCAACACAGGCAGCGAGCGGTAGTAGCGCGGTGGAAGCCCCTCGTGTATCTCCCGCAGCTGCGCCTCGATCAGGTGGAAGTTGTCGAGCAGCCACTGGGCTGCCGGGCTGACGTCGTGCCCCTGCTGGGCGTCCAGAACGATGTACTCGTAGGCCGCTCGCAGGCTGCGCACATTGCTCTGCAGCCGGGGATAAAACGTGGCCCGACCCCATCCCGCCGGGCCAGCCTGGTGTGAGACACCCAGGCTGCGACCGTGTTGCTCAAAGCGCGCTGGGCCAAACAGCTCGGACCGGATGGGCTCCAGCGCCGGGCCGTGCGAAGCGTGCAGCATGCGCTGGACGCGCTTGGGCACCCAGGCGCTGTGCGCCAGCCAAGGTGCATCTGCAACGCCCAAGAATCCCACCTAGCGCAGCAGCCACACGCCGCCCACCAGCATCAAGACGACCAGAACGGACGTGATCACGCGACCAGCCAGCAGGGCTTGCACCGCAAAGCCTGCGCTCTGCAAAACCTGCAGCGGACCACGCAGCGCTGCGCACAGGCTCAGGTGCTCGCTCAATGCAGCGCGCTCCAAAGAAGACACTTCGGCAGGGTGGCCAAAGGAGGAGGTTTCCCAGCTGGGGGAAGAAGAAAGCTGTTTTGTCATGTGGAGTCCCTTGTGGTTGTAGAGGCGTTTGGTGGCGGTTGGGCGCCTGAAGAGGGAGCTTCTCTTGTAGCTCCGAGGTTGGTTTGGGTCTGTGCGCCGACGCACATGCCGACCAGCCTGATGCGCTGTCAACCACTGTGCGCGAGACGCTTCACGCAGGGCGTCAGACGCCCACCGCAAAAACGGTAGGACAGCGCCGATTCCGCTCACGCTGCGGCGTGGCGAGTTCCGAGCAAAAGAGAGCGGTGGGGCCGCGGGACGGCGGCCCCTTCAGACTTCAGTGGCGGCGGTCGCCGTGCCGGCTGAACAACGCCACCAGTCCCATGAGCGCAGCGCCCACCGCCGCGGCCATCAGCATCGATTTCACCGGCTCGTGCTGGATGTAGTGGGTGGTGGCGTCTCTCATGTGCGCCGATTTGTCGCGCAGCTGGTGAGAGCCCTCGCGCACCGCATCCATGCCTCTGTGCCCAACAGACTCGGCGTCGCGGGTCAGTTGCTTGAGAGCGCTGCTGGTCTGGGCGCGGACATCGTCCAGCTCAGCAGCCATGCGATCCAGACCCTGCTGAGTCGCTCGCTGCATGGACCGCATCGAGTGCTCGGCGGCCAATGTCGCTTCGTGGGCCAGTGTGGAGGCGTTGTCGCCCAGCGTCTTGACGGGGTTGTTCATGGCGGTGCCTTTCAAATCGGGTCGAGAGGAGATTGGCCGATCACTTCTTGGGTTCGACCTGGTTGCCGATCAGCCCACCGATCGCCGCGCCACCCAGGGTGCCGAGCGTGCTGCCACCGGTCAACACCGCGCCGCCAACTGCGCCGGCGCCTGCGCCCACAGCGGTGTTCTGGTCTTGACGCGACATGCCGGAGCAGGCGCTCAGGCCAAGGGCCAGGGTGGTGATGGCGATCACCGCGAGGCCACGGGAAAAGTTGGCGTTGTGCGTGTTCATGGGATTCCTTGGAAAGTGTGGAGGGGAGACAAAACGAAGGATGGGGCTCACTTCAGGCGCATGTCGTTCTTGACCGAGCGCACACCGCTCACGCCTTGAACCACCGCCACCGCGCGCTGGATATCGGCGGCGGAATTGACGAAACCGCTGAGCTGAACCGCGCCCTTGAAGGTCTCGACGTTGATCTCGGCCGATTTCAGCGAGGCGTCGTTGAAGATCGCGGCCTTCACCTTGGTGGTGATGGCCGTGTCGTCCATGTACTGTCCGGTGCTTTCCTGTGTGCTGGTGGAGGCGCAACCGACCACACTGGTGAGTGCCGCAGCGGCCAACAGGAGGATGGAGAAGCGTTTGGTGGCGTTTTTCATGGGTCACTTTCTGTGATGGGTGTTGAATGAACCGCCCACCTGGGGCAGAGCAGCCTGGCCGAACGGGTTCTTACCCGGTGCCATTGCGTTCACAGTAAAGCGGACAGGGCAGCTTGTCTGTGCGCTGGCGCACCGAAGGCGCAAGGCCGCTGCCCGCGCCAGGCGGGACTTGGTCAGCGTTGCCTTACACATCTGCCTGGGCCAGCACCGCCATGAACAGGGGCAGGGCTTCGGTGGAGCCGATCCGGATGTTTTTCATCGCGCCCAGCGAAAAGGGCGGAACGAATCCACTGCACCAGCTGCGATGGGAGGGGCTGAAGTCGGTGCCACCATAGTGAAGCACGGTGAAATCCACATGGCGGCGGTCCAGCGCAATGGTGGTCACCAGCCGATTGACAGAATTGGCTGGGCCGTGAAGCCATTGACAGAAGGATTCGCCGTCGAACAGCAGCGCGCCGCCAATGCCCAGGGTGGGGTTGCGGGCGCGCGCAGACCGGGACACGGCGGCAAAAGCGCGGTAGTCTTCATCGGGCGCCAAGCGGCTGATGTAGATGACGTGCAGGGGGTCGGGGTTGGGGAGCGTTGACATATCAGTGCTTGAAGCGTTGAGGTGCGGGGCAGCGTAGAACTGCCAGCCCCGTTCAGCTGTGTGATTTCACATAGCGCGCAAAAAAACGCCATGGATTTCCTTGCCAATGACAAAGGCAGGTTTTTTTCTTTCAAACCCTTGCGCGACAGGAACGGTCTCCGATGAAAGCTGCGACGCCATGCACCGAATGCCCCTTGCGCTCATTGCCCCTGTTTGTTCCGCACACCGAAGCCGAACTGGCCCTGGTGCAATCGCTGAAGCGCCGCGAACTGGTGCTCGACGAGGGAGAGACGCTGATATACGAAGGCCAGACCGACACCCGGCTGTTCACGCTGCTGGAAGGCTGGGCCTACCGATTCAAGACACTGAGCGACGGCAGGCGCCAGATCCTCAACTTCTTGCTCGCAGGGGACTTCATCGGGGTGCAGCAAAAGATGGGCGACAGCGCTGCGCATGGCGTCGTCACATTGACCACCGCCCGTTTCTGTGTCTTTGACCGCGATGCGTTGTGGGAGCTGCATCGCGACCAGCCCACGATGGGCTTCAATGTCACCTGGCTCACCGCACATGAGGAGTCGTTGGTCGACGACAACCTGTTGTCGATCGGGCGGCGCAGCGCCGAAGAGCGCGTGGCCACCTCGTTGATCCTGCTCTACAAGCGGGCGGCCGCCTTGCGCGGGCCGGCTGAAGCGCCTGGCGAAGGCGTGCTGTTCCCACCCACCCAGCAGCATCTGGCAGATGCCTTGGGTTTGTCACTCGCTCACACCAACAAGACGCTGCGCAAGTTGCAGCGGCGCAACCTGTTTCGCATGGCGGGCGGGCGGCTGCAGCTGATCGACACAAGCGCTTTGGCGCAGTTGGCTGACTTGTACGGCGACGGACGCCCACCGGTCAGACCCTTGGTGTGACAGCAGTGTGTTGGCGAGATGCACCACGACTGCCCGGCAAACCCGCTCCACGTCTGGCAACCCATGCAGGCGTCTGATGCGGGTCACAACATTCAGCCCCTTACCGCCCGAAACACCGAAATCTGGATCCGAATAAATCGGGTTGGGAAGGCCAGCCGCATCGATCATCGGATCTCTCCGACAACGGCACCACGTGCATGCCTACTTGTCACAGCTGGACCTGCATCATTCATTTGCCAGGCTCACGCCAAGCACTTCTTGGTTTCGCGGAGTTCTCGATGCAATGCAGCCCGCCGCACGCAACGCGACTGATCTTCAGTTCTACGGCGTCGTTGGTGTAGGGCACTGCCGACACCGCAACGGCCAAATGACCGATGGGCGCGGACCCAAGACCTTTTGATGATGGGTCAACCACCGAGATCGGTGGCCTTGAACTTTCAGTTCGCGTTGTCTTTGGTTAATTTGCATACCCAGACACCATCGATCGACGGTTCAGATGGGATTCGTTCACTGCCAACCGATTGAAGGAGCTTCACCATGCCAACAGATTCGGCGGATTCAAACCCGAAGTGCAACACCCTGGTTCAAT
>JBBSDB010000110.1:0-10702 GCA_038249735.1 Burkholderiales bacterium | reverse complement strand
GTGACCGGGGTGTCGGGCTCCGGCAAGTCGACATTGGTCAACGACACCCTGTACGCCGCGGTCGCTCGCCAGTTGTACCGAGCCCATGTCGAACCGGCGCCGCACGAAGAGATCCAGGGCATCGAATATTTCGATAAGGTCATCAACGTCGACCAGTCACCGATCGGACGCACGCCACGCAGCAACCCGGCCACCTATACCGGCATGTTCACCGCCATCCGCGAGTTGATGGCCGAGATGAACATGGCGCGTGAACGCGGCTACGGCCCGGGCCGCTTCAGCTTCAACGTCGCCGGTGGTCGCTGCGAAGCCTGCCAGGGCGACGGTGTGGTGAAAGTGGAAATGCACTTCCTGCCCGACGTCTACGTGCCCTGCGAGGTCTGCCACGGCAAGCGCTACAACCGCGAAACCCTGGACGTGCAATACAAGGGCAAAAACATCGCGCAGATCCTCGAGATGACCGTTGAGCAGGCCCATGCCTTCTTCGGCGCCGTGCCCACCTTGCACCGCAAGCTGCAAACCCTGATGGACGTGGGCCTCACCTACATCCAGCTCGGCCAAAGCGCCACCACGCTCTCAGGCGGCGAGGCTCAGCGCGTGAAACTCGCGCTCGAACTCAGCAAACGCGACACCGGCCGCACCCTCTATATCCTCGATGAACCCACCACTGGCCTGCATTTCGCCGACATCGAACTGCTGCTGCAGGTATTGCACCAGCTGCGCGACGCCGGCAACACCATTGTGGTGATCGAGCACAACCTCGACGTCATCAAAACCGCCGACTGGCTGATCGACATGGGGCCTGAGGGCGGCGCTGGCGGCGGCACGGTGGTGGGCATCGGTACGCCCGAGGCGCTCGCGGCCAATGAGGCCAGCCACACGGGGAAGTACTTGGCGCGGCTGCTCAAGCGCTGAGACCAACGACTCAGAGTCGCCCGAGATCTTCGATCGCATCCACCACCATGCTGGTGCCGATGGCGATCAACAGAATGTCGGACGCCACGCGCGCGAACTTGTGGCCCGCTGGCGGCACACCCAAACGGACCTGTACCGCAGCAGGCACCGGGTAGTACACCACGGCGGTGGGCAGTGGCTCGCCGCGCGTCCAGCCTTTGGCCTGGCCCGGCGGCAGGCAGCCATTGCCCTTTTTTTTCAACCCGGGCGGACACTTTCCCGCCTTCATGCGCGGCTCGTAGTATTCCCGCACCACCACCCGCTGCTGATCGCGGAAGTAGCCCCCGATCTGGATGTTGACCGACACCGAGTTCGACGCTTGTCGCGCCGCCATCGGAACCGCCAATTCACGGCGCTCGGTCCGATCGCGGTCTTGGCGATCGTCGCGCTCGTGCTTCTGCTGCTTGCCGGGCTTGCCTCCCTCCACCCAGTCTGGCTTTTCCGCCAGGCTGGGCAGGCTGGTCAAGGCAAAGCAAGCGACCAGCGACAGGGTGACGGGCCGGGAACGGAATACCGAAGACATGGGATCATCCAGACAAAAGGGTAGCAAGGTGAGGGAGGGCGTACCCAAGGGGCCCGGTTCCGAGTGTGCGCCTGAGCGGGGCGCTGGTCGTTACAACATGTCAGCCTGCGGCCAGTATTGCCGACGCGGGATCGCCGCAGCCCAGGCGCGGCGGAAGGCTTCCGGCGTCGGTGGCAAACTTAACCAGCCCATCTGTATCCCCAGACCATGCCCCAGGAAACCGAACTCAAGCTGAGCCTGCTGCCCACCGATCGCCGCAGGCTGCTGGCGCACCCGCTGCTGCGCGCGCAAGCGCCTGAGCCCCTTTGCCTGCGCAACACCTATTTCGACACGCCCGCGCTGGCGCTGATGGCGCAGCGCATCGCGGTCCGCGAGCGGCGCATGGGCCGCCAGACGCTGCTCACGGTGAAGACCGCAGGCAGCAGCGCGGGCGGGCTTTCGCAGCGCGGCGAGTGGGAAGGCCCCACATGGCGCGGCGCCTTCGACTTCGCGGCGCTGGTGGACGACGCTGCGCTGGCCGAGACCCTGGGCGCGCTGGCGGGGCAGCTGGTGCCGGTGTTTCGCACCGACTTCCTGCGCCGGCGCTGGCTGATCAACCACGGGGGCGCGAGCATCGAGCTGGCGCTGGACGAAGGCGCGGTCAGCACCGACGCCGATGCACCTCACGGCCGCCAGAAACAAGCGCTGCTGGAGGTCGAACTGGAGTTGCTGAGCGGGCCGGTGGACGCTCTGTTTGATGTGGCACACACGCTGGCGCTGGGGCCGCAGGGCGAGGCGAGTAGCGGCCTGTGGCTGTATCCGAGCACGCGCAGCAAGGCCGAACGCGGGCTCGATCTGTTTTTGGGCCATCGCCCCGAGCCGGCCCGCGCCGCGCCGCTTCGCTTGGAACCGGAAGCCTCGCCGGTACAGGCGTTTGTGGCGGCGGCGCTCAACAGCCTGGACCAGTTGCAGGCGAACCTGTCGCCGTGGCTGCTTGCAGTTGAAACCACCGCGGCAGCGTTGCCCGGCACCGCCGCTGGCGACGGCACAGCGACGGACCCCGAATTTGTGCACCAAGCGCGCGTGGCGCTGCGGCGGCTGCGCACCAACCTGCGCCTGTTTGCGCCGTTTCTGCCGCCTCGCTTCACCCGCCACTGGCGTGCGCGCTGGCAGGCCACCGCCACGCTGTTGGGCACGCTGCGCAACTGGGACGTGTTGGCCACGGACACCCTGCCCCGACTGCTCGGCGAGGCGGCGACGCAGCCCGATTGGCAGCCGATGCAGGCCTGGGTGCTCGCACAGCGGCATGCCACCCAGCAAGCCACCCGAGAGGCCTTGCACCAGCCCGAACACGCGCTCGATCTGCTGGCTTTCACGCGTGCGGTGCTGGTGCTGCCCACCGGGTTGCCCGCAGGCAAAGGCCAGCCGCTGACCCACTGGGCGCGCCGGGCACTGCGCCGGCAACACACCCGCTTGGTCTGCCAGGCCCGCGCAGCCCTGCGCGAAGGCCCCAAGGCGCGTCATGCGCTGCGCCTCCAGGTGAAGCGGCTTCGCTACACGCTGGATGCCTTGAGCAGCTTGCTGGCGCCAGACGCGGCGATTGACAGCAGCGCTGCGCTGGCCCGCGCACAGAACGTGCTGGGCGAACTCAACGACCTGAGCACCGCGCAGACCTTGCTGGCCGACTGCCCGCTGCTCGAGCGTGAGGCACTGCTGGCGCGCATCGATACCGATCTGGCACGTCGTTTGCGCAGTCTGCCGCGGCTGGAACGCGCACTGTTGCGCAGCCCGCCGGCGGGTTGAAGACGCCTTTTGCACGCGGTGGCAGCAGGTTTTTTGCCAAGCCGCGCCAAGCTCGCCACAATGCGGTTTGTCTGTATCACAGAGGGACTCTGGCATGTCATCCATCACCCTGCGCTTCCTGGTTGAGCCGGCCCACCTGGGCCCAGGCGGTCGCGTGCACGGCGGTACCGTGATGCAGTGGATGGGCGACGCGGGCTACGCCTGCGCGACGCGCTGGGCCGAGCAGCCATGTCAGCTGGTCTACACCAGCAGCATCCGGTTCCGGCGCTTGGTGCGCGCCGATGCGCTGGTGGAGGTGCGGGCGCGGCTGGCCTTCACCGGAGACACCAACATGCATGTGGGCGTAGAACTGCGCAGCGGCGACCTGGCCACTGGCCGCATGGAAGCGGTGGCCGAATGCCTCACCGTGTACATCGCGCTGGGGGAAGACGGCCGCGCGCTGCCGGTGAAACAGTGGACGCCGGAGACGCCGGGCGAGATGGCGTTGGCCAGCAGCGCGCGCTCGCACTTCGACAACACCTCGGCGGCACCGCTGGAATAGGCGCGGAACCTTCTGGTCTTCAGACCAGCGCACTGGGCCGAGCGGCAACTTTGTCGCGCCAGGCCTGCAGGGCGTGCAGCCCGGCGGCGGCGGGCTTGAGCTTCAGCAGCTTGGCAAACTCCAGCGTGCAAAACGCCGTGATGTCGGCGATGGTGAAGCGCTCACCGGCCACCCAGGGCTGGGTTTGCAGCGTGCGGTCGAGCCAGGCGGCGGTGTCCATGCCTTTGGTCTGTTGCGAGACGCCAAAATCGGGAAACTGCGGTTGCTCCAAAACGGCGAGACCGGGATGTTGATGCCGGATGGCCTGGGCCAGCGGCAGCATCAAATACCATTCGATGCGGCGGTCGGCCATTTCAATGAAGGCGCGTTCTTCAAAGGTGGCGCCCATCAGGTTGGGCTCGGGCTGCAGGCCTTCCAGGTAGGTGCAGATGGCGCGTGTTTCGCTCAGAAACCGGCCGTCATCGAGTTCGAGCACCGGAATGCGCGCCAGCGGGTTGCGATCGAGAAACGCGGCGCTGCGGTGTTCCTGGGCGTTGATGTCGATCAGCACCTGCTCGATACCGGTGATGCCTTTCTCGGCGATGAACATCTGCACCCGGCGCGGGTTGGGCGCGCGGTGCGACAGGTAGAGCTTCATGGCTTGGGTGCTTTCAGGCTTTGTTCAGGCTGTGGCCGGTCTCGACCATGCGGCGCGCTTCCTCGGCGCACTTTTGCGCCGCCTCATTGCCGTCTCGGCTGAGGTCGATTTTGGAAAGCGGTAGCTCGATGCCGCGCGCCACCGCCGGGCGGGCGCGGATGGCGTCGCGCCAGCGCTTGAGGTGGAGCAGGTCGTCGAGCTCCACGCCCGACCAGCGGTGGGTGCGCACCCAGGCCCAGTGGGCGATGTCGGCAATGGAATAGTGGCCGGCCAGAAATCGTGGTCTTTGAGTTGCGCATTGAGCACGCGAAAGAGGCGCTTGGTCTCTCGCTGGTAGCGGTCGATCACCGCCGGGATCTTCTCGGGGAAGTAGTGGAAGAACACATTGGCCTGTTCCATCATGGGCCCGATGCCGCCGATCTGGAACATCAGCCACTGCAGCACCCACGAGCGGCCTTGCGCGTCGGTGGGCATGAGACGCCCGGTCTTCTCGGTCAGGTAAATCAAACAAGCGCCCGACTCGAACACCGCGAAATCCCCCGCCTCGTGATCGACCATGGCAGGGTTGCGGCCGTTGGGGCAGATCGCCAGGAACTCGGGCGTTTTTTGCTCGCCTTGGGTCAGGTCGAGCACACGCAAGTTGCACGGCAGAGCGAGCTCTTCGAGTGCGAGCGAAACCTTGTGCCCGTTGGGCGTGGCGGCGGTGTACAGCGTGATCATGCAGGAATGGCTTGGAGTGGAGCCCCATCGTAGCCAGCCCACCCACGATTGTCGCGCCCAGCCTGTCTCGCGAGCGCGAACCTGCCAGCGGTAGCTTAGACAGCAGGCCGCATGAAGCCGAGATCTTGCGGGTAGTCGGCAGAGCCAAAGTTCCTGCTCAGGTTGGGCAGGATGCCGGCCATTTCGCTGTCCGCCACGCCGAACCACTTGGCCAGGGTGCCTCCGTACTGGTCGACCGAGGTGCTGGGCAGCAGCCGGCCTTGGCCCACATGCCACTGGTCGATGGAGTCGGTGTTGCTGTT
This sequence comes from Burkholderiales bacterium, assembly GCA_038249735.1. GTDB lineage: Bacteria > Pseudomonadota > Gammaproteobacteria > Burkholderiales > Burkholderiaceae_C > Hydrogenophaga. The sequence continues at coordinate 5,243 of JBBSDB010000110.1, read as the reverse complement.
GGTCACGCTCACTGGCGGCGCCTTGCCGTAGAAGGCCTTGCCGCGCACAGCGCCGCCCACCATGATCTGGTGCGAACCCCATCCATGGTCGGAGCCGTCGCCGTTGCTTTGCAGGGTGCGGCCGAAATCGGTGGCGGTGAAGGCGGTGACTTTGTCGGCCACGCCGAGCGCCTCGGTGGCGGCGTGGAACGCGGTGAGCGCGCTGCTCAGGCGGCCCATCAAGCCCGCCTGGCCAGCGATGAGGTTGTCGTGCAGGTCGAAGCCGCCCATGGACACAAAGAACACCTGGCGCTTGGTGCCCAGCGTGTCGCGGGCAGCGATCAGACGCGCCACCACCCTCAACTGATCCGCCAGGTTGTTCTGGTTCTGGGCTGGGAAGCCGCTGAACCGGGCATCGGTGGCGGGAAACGCGTTCAGTGCATTGCTCACCGCGCTCTCCGTGCTGGAAGCGCGCGCGGTCACCAGGTTGTACTCACGTTCGAGCAGGTGCGAACGCTCCTGGAGCGCCAGCTGAATCATGGCGTTGCGCACTGGACTGGAGCCGTAGACAGCGCTGTCGGTGAGACCGCGAATTTTTACCGCGCCGCCGGTGCCCACTTGGTAAGACAGCGCCTCATCACCCGAAAGGAAAACCGTGTTGCCGGTCACCGAAACGCAGGTCAGCACACTGTTGGGGCCGTTCTGCGGTTTCGCCAGATCGCCCAGGTGGCCGCCCCAGCCGGTGGTGGTGCCCTCGACGCCCGAGGTCTGCCAGACCGATTGCTGGTCATTGTGGGAGAACAGCTTGGGCGGGCGCGGATAGAGCGAACGGTTGCTGCTGTTGTATTGCTGGCGGGTCATGGGAACCACCAGCGGGCCCACGTTGAGCAAAACCGCAGCAGCAGGGTTGACTGGCCTATTGAACAGGCCAGCCAAACCGGTCATGCTGGGATGCAGCGCGTACTGGAGCCCGCCAGGCAAGGGCGTGGTAGGGTTCAGCAGCGTGGGCAGCATGTCGGCGTGCGGGATCGCGATACCGCCACCACTGCGATCGGCACGCCCGCCACGGATCGTGTTGTAGCGGTCGTAGCTGTCAAGGTCGTAGTTCACCACCGTGTTGGCGTGGTCGTTGCCACCGAACAGAAAGACGCAGACCAGCGCCTTGTAATCGGTGGCGTTGAAGGCGGCGGCCTCGCCCATGGCGGCCAGGTTGAGGGCGGTGGGCAGCGCGGCGCCGGTGAAGGCGAGCTGGCCGGCGCGGCGCAGGAAGGCGCGGCGGCTGTGCTTTTGCGGATCGATGAAGTGCATGGTGTTGCTCCGCTTTGCTTACTTTTGAACCAGGTACTCGGGGCAGCCCATGACCATAAAGATCGCGGCCATGACGCGGCGGCGCCTAGCCAGATCGATGTTGGCGGCGGTGCCTGTGGTGGGGATGGGTGTGGCGTTCAGCGCGGTCAGCATGACGGTGCGAGAGGCGGGCGATACCTGGCCCGCTGCCAGCACCAGACACACATGGTCGACCAGCGCGGCTGGGTCGTTGACCAGCGCCAGCTCTCGGCTGTAGTTGGCGGTGATGTCAGCCACGTTGTTGGTGAAGCCCAGACCACGCTCAATCACGCCCTGCATGAAGTTGAGGTAACCGCCCACGCTGGTTTCGTTGACCAGCTGGAACTCGGGCGCAGTGGCGCCGGCGGTGGCGAGCGCGGTGGACGGTGGTACGTAACCGGGCCGGAAAAAGTTGAACACCGAGGGCGATCGCAAAGGGCTTTGGCCCAGCTGGCTGGAAGCGTTGCTCAGGTTGGTGAGCTTCCAGGTGCCGGCGGCCGATCTGACGTCGAAGCTGCGACCCCACTGCATGAAGCGCAGCATGGGCTCGCGTAGCTTACCGAAAGAAGGGTTGTTCAACCCGGCCGGGCCACGCGCCTCGTCATCAAGCAAGATCGCCGTCCAGACCGCCTGCAGGTCGCCCCGCACGCCCGATCCGTTGTTGTTGAAGCGCGCCGCCACCCGCGCGATGTAATCCGGGCTGGGGTTGCTGGTTACCAGGCGCTGAATCATCTGGCGCGCAAAGAACGGGCCGACATTGGGGTGATTGAACAGCGCGTCCATTGCGATGCGCAGGGCTTCGGGGCCTTTCGTTCCGGCTGGCACCACCGCGCCGAGGAAACGCGCTTCCATCTCGGAATGGTTGGCTGCGTTGAGCGACATGGGCTTGCGCGCAAATTCTTTGGACTCGATGGTGCTGGTGCTGTTGGGCCGGGTGTGGCGCACGCCGTCGGATCGGTCGAAGTCGTAGCCGGTGAAAACGCGCGCCAGGTTGCTCACATCTTCCTCGGTGTAACTGCTGGTGCCCCGGCTGCTGCCGTCGAGGTTGAGCTGATACAGGCCAATGGTGAACAGCTGCATCACCTCACGCGAATAGTTCTCGTCGGGCACACGCCCGCTGCGGGTGTCTTCCTTGCGGTTGCCCTTGGTGTTGAGGTAGTGGCCCATGGCCGGGTGCAGGGTCACATCCTCCAGCAAGGTTCGGTAGTTGCCGAAGGCGTTGCGGACCAGCATGTCCCACCAGGACGCGTGGGCTTGGCTGCGCCAGGTGAACTCGGCAGAGTTGAGCGAGACCACGAAGAACTCGGAGAGCGCCAGGGCGATGCGCTTGCGCATCATGTCGGGGCCACCCAACAACTGGCTCCAGAGCATGTACTCGGCGGGATTGGTGCTGAAGTAATACTCGTTGCTGTCAACCGCGCCATAGCCCTGCGATTCCAGCCAGTCCCAGCCGCTAGATCCCAGTGGGGTCTGATACTGGCGCGCGAGCCACATCGCCACGCCCTCGCCGCGCAACGCGGTGATCTCGGGGCGGGTGGATGAAAACTGGGCCTGCTGCAAAAAGCGGGCGGCCTCGTTGTCAGTCGACAGCTGAGCGAAGCGAAAGCCACCAAGCTGCTGCCCAGGCAAGGGAGAGACCACGAGCGGTGGGGCGTCTTCTCCTCCACCACCTCCACCACAGGCGGCCAGCAGCGCGGCCGCCGAGGCTGCGGCGGCAATGGCTGCGGCGGAAGACAGACCCGAGTGCGCAGCCGAGTCCGATGAAGTCGGCGCGCTGGATGCTGGCGATGGGGTGGCCAGCTGATCAGGCGCGGCAACAGTCGAATCGGGTTCCATGGGGACTCCTGAAGAGGCGAAGTGCGCGAGTTTAGTCACCGGGATAAGGCAACACGCCACGGCGTTTCACACTGTTACGAGCGATGTGGGGCTGGTTGCAAGACAGCTCTGCATACCCCACCGCTGAGCGTCTTTTCTTCGGCCTTTGGTCGCCTACGGCTTGCGCCCAGCTGCTAAAAGATCCCGCGTGCGCTGGGCTTCCTGGCGCGCGGCGGCAGCGAAATCTTGACCGGCGCTCGCGTACAGGATGGCGCGCGAGGAGTTCACCACCACGGAGCCGGTGGTGGCGCCGGCAGCATCCAGGCGCAGCCCTGCGCGCACGGTGGCAATCGCATCGCCACCCTGCGCGCCGACGCCGGGAATCAGCAGGGGCAGCGTGGGCGCAAGCGCGCGCACGCGCTCGATCTCGGCCGGGTAGGTGGCGCCGACCACCAAGCCGAGCTCGCCGTTGGTGTTCCACGGCCCTTGCGCCAGGCGCGCAATGTGTTCGTACAGGCGTGGTTGTCCTTCGACCGAGGCCAGCCGCTGGTTTTGCAGGTCGTCGCCGCCGGGGTTGGAGGTGCGGCAGAGCAAAAAGGCGCCCTTGCCGTGGTACTTCAAATAGGGCTGCACCGAGTCGAAGCCCATGAAAGGTGACAGCGTGACCGCGTCGGCGCCGTAGCGCTCGAAAGCCTCGATCGCGTACTGCTCGGCGGTGCTGCCGATGTCGCCGCGCTTGGCGTCCAGGATCACCGGCACCTGCGGCGCCACGCGCTTCATGTGTGCCATCAGGCGCTCAAGCTGGTCTTCGGCGCGGTGGGCGGCGAAGTAGGCGATCTGCGGTTTGAAGGCGATCACCAGGTCGGCGGTGGCCTCGACAATGGCTGCGCAAAAGTCGTAAATGCGGCTGGCGTCGCCCCGGAACTGCTCGGGAAATTTTGCTGGATCGGGATCCAGGCCCACACACAACAGGGATTGGTTTTGCGCCTGGGCGCGCTGCAGCATGTGGGTGAAACTCATGGTGCGATTTTAGTGAGCGCGCAAGGCGCCCTGAGGGTCGGCGCCATCACCGCAAGGCACAATCGTTTGCCCACCCCCCGCCCATGCAAACCCTGACCCGCAAACAACTGATCCTGCTCGTCCTGCTCACGCTGGTATGGGGCCTGAACTGGCCGATCATGAAGCTGGGTGTGAGCGAGTTTCCACCGCTGAGCTTTCGCAGCCTGAGCATGTGGCTGGGCTTGCCGGTGCTGGCCGGGGTGCTGCTGTGGCGCCGTGTACCGTTCAAGGTGGGCCGTGAGCACTGGCGCGAGCTGGCGGTACTCACGGTATTCAACATGCTGTTCTGGCACACGCTGATCATCCTGGCGGTGCCGTCGCTCTCCAGTGGGCGGGCCGCGATCCTGGGCTACACCATGCCGATTTTCTCGGCTGTGTTCGGTGCGATCTGGTTTGGCCAGCGGTTGGCCGGACGGGCCTGGCTTGGCGTGGCTGCTGCCGCGCTCGGTGTCCTGTTGCTGCTGTGGCACGAGATCACCGCCCTCACCGGTCGGCCGCTGGGCGTGGCCATGATGCTGGTGGGCGCGGCTGGCTGGGCGATCGGCACCCAGCTGATGCGCCGCACCACCATCCCGGCGCCCACGCTGGCGCTGTCGTTCTGGATGACGCTGCTGACCGCGCTCTGGATGACCGCGATCGCGACCTTGTTTGAACACCAGCGCTGGGCCTGGCCGAGCACGCCGGTGTGGGGCGCCATCGTCTACAACGCGCTGGGTGTGTTCGCGTTTGCGCAGGTGCTCTGGCTGATGCTCGCGCGCGACCTGCCGCCGATCGCCTCCACCCTGTCGGTCATGTTCATCCCGGTGCTGGGCGTGTTCAGCGGCTCGTGGCTGCTCAATGAAACCCTGCACTGGCAGGACTGGGCGGCGGTGGCGCTGGTGGTGCTGGCGATTGCGACCGTGTTGTGGCCCCCCGCGCGCCGGCTTCGCCGTCACCCCCCAAGGGGCGGCACTGGCGGCCCGGCATAGCCGGTTCCGCGGTGCCCTGGGTTCGAGCGGCCTGCGGACCGCTCGATGGGCTTGCGTGGCGCCTTTGAGGGAGGTGTCTTCCGAGTGGTCCGCAGG
>JBBSDB010000109.1:0-10703 GCA_038249735.1 Burkholderiales bacterium | reverse complement strand
CTGGGGCGAATCAGCTTCGCGTATTCGTGTGTTCCCTTGGGCAGCATCTGCAACAGGTACTCGGCGCCCACGATGGCAAACAGAAAAGCCTTGGGGTTGCGGTTGATGGTGGAGAAAAATACCCACCCACCCGGCTTGACGAGCTCGGAGCAAGCCTTCACCACCGAAGCCGGGTCAGGCACGTGCTCGAGCATTTCCATGCAGGTGACGACATCAAACGCTGCAGGTTGCTCAAGGGCCAACGCTTCCGCGCTGATTTCACGGTAGCTGACGTTCACCGTATTGGCTTCCAGCGCGTGCAGCTGTGCCACGCGGAGAGCCTTGGTGGACAGATCAATCCCGGTGACCTGAGCGCCTTTGCGCGCCATTGAGTCCGAGAGAATGCCACCGCCACAGCCGACATCGAGCACAACCTTGTTGGCGAGCGGTGCCAGCGTCTGGATCCAGTCAAGACGCAAGGGATTGATCTGATGCAAAGGGCGAAACTCACTGTCCGGGTCCCACCAACGGTGGGCGAGGTCGGAAAACTTGGCCAATTCAGCGGGATCGGCATTGATGCTTTTCATATTTTCTATTTTCCCACGCCCAGTCCATCCAAGAGGTATGGCAGGTTATGACCTGTACATTGATACCGTCGTGTTTGCGTAAGCGCATAAAAAAATCCCTGCTGGCTTTTGCCAGCAGGGCTTTACATCCGAACCTGAAGGTCAGGAATTACTTGTTGGTACGGGTACCAACGACCTCCACTTCCACGCGGCGGTTCTTGGAACGGCCTTCGCGGGTGCTGTTGTCAGCGATTGGCTGGGTCAGGCCCTTGCCTTCTGTGTAGATGCGGTTGCTTTCGATGCCTTTGCTCACCAAGTAAGCCTTAACAGCTTCGGCGCGACGATTAGACAAAGCCTGGTTGTAGCCGGCAGGGCCGGTCGAGTCGGTGTGGCCAACCGCGATCACGACTTCCAGGTTAATACCGCCGACCTTGCTGGCCAGGTCGTCAAGTTTGGCTTTGCCTTCGGTCTTGAGAACCGCTTTGTCGAAGTCGAAGAAGGCGTCAGCAGCGTAAGTCACTTTGGACGCGGCAGGCGCTGGGGCAGGGGCCGCAACAGGAGCGGGTGCGGGTGCGGGTGCAGCGGCTGGCGCTGGTGCAGGAGCCGGTGCTGGCGCTGGCGCAGCCTTGGGCACGATGGCGCCGTCGCAGCCGACAGCAGCGGTCGCGGGGGTCCACGATGCATCACGCCAGCAGAGTTCGTTGGTGCCGTTCTTCCACACCGTGCCGTCGGCAGCACGCCAGTTGTCTACGGTCTGGGCGCCAGCGGCGGTAGCCAAGGCAGCGGTTGCAAACAGCATTGCCACTTTGTTCAATTTTTTCATGGTATTCCTCTTGGTAAGCCGCGGTCGGGCTGGATATCAACAATGACGCTTTAAGTGACCACCACTAGAAACGTTGGAAATAATTGTGCCACAAGCCGATGTGGCTCAACCCAACCGGTGGCGGCTCTGAGCGCAAGCAACGCACGGGCGTTTGGATTCGTTGCCAATCCACAACATCCAGCAGCAACGCGGCCCGATGACGCATCCACGTAAAATCCTGGGTTGCCTTTTTGGCTTTTCCCACGCAACAGCAGCAGCCCATGACACAGTTCGCCAAAGAGACATTGCCCATTAGCCTGGAAGAGGAGATGAGGCGCAGCTACTTGGACTACGCAATGAGCGTGATCGTGGGGCGCGCGCTGCCCGATGCGCGCGACGGCCTGAAGCCGGTGCACCGGCGGGTGCTGTTTGCTATGCACGAGCTCAACAACGACTGGAACCGACCGTACAAAAAGTCGGCTCGTATCGTGGGTGATGTGATCGGTAAGTACCACCCGCATGGCGACAGCGCGGTCTACGACACCATCGTGCGCATGGCGCAAGATTTCTCCTTGCGCCACATGCTGGTGGACGGCCAGGGCAACTTCGGCTCGGTGGATGGCGACAACGCCGCCGCCATGCGCTACACCGAAATCCGGCTGTCGAAGATCGCCCACGAGATGCTGGCCGACATCGACAAGGAAACTGTCAACTTCGGGCCCAACTACGACGGCAGCGAAAAAGAGCCCCTGGTCTTGCCCAGCCGCCTGCCCAACCTGCTGGTCAACGGATCGTCGGGCATCGCGGTGGGCATGGCCACCAACATACCGCCGCACAACCTCAACGAGGTGGTCGACGCCTGCCTGCACCTGCTCAAGCACCCGGAGGCCACGATCGACGAGCTGATGGAGATCATCCCGGCGCCCGACTTCCCCACCGCCGGCATCATTTACGGCATCAATGGCGTGAAAGATGGCTACCGCACCGGTCGGGGCCGCGTCGTGATGCGCGCCAAGTGCCATTTCGAGGAGATCGACAAGGGCCAGCGCCAGTCCATCATCGTCGACGAGCTGCCCTACCAGGTGAACAAGAAGACGCTGCAGGAGCGCATTGCCGAGCTGGTGCATGAGAAGAAGATCGAGGGCATCAGCCACATCCAGGATGAGTCCGACAAGTCGGGCATGCGCCTGGTGATTGAGCTCAAGCGCGGCGAAGTGCCCGAGGTGGTGCTCAACAACCTGTACAAGCAGACGCAGCTACAAGACACCTTCGGTATCAACATGGTGGCGCTGATCGATGGCCAGCCGAAGTTGTGCAACCTGATGGACCTGATTCAGGTGTTCTTGGATCACCGCCGCGAGGTCGTGACGCGGCGCACCGTGTTCAACCTGCGAAAGGCGCGCGAGCGCGGCCACGTGCTTGAAGGTCTGGCGGTGGCGTTGGCCAACATCGACGATTTCATTCGCATCATTCGCGAGTCGCCCACGCCGCCAGTGGCCAAGGCTGAGCTCATGGCGCGTCCCTGGGACAGCTCGCTGGTGCGCGAAATGCTCACCCGTGCCAAGACAGATGGCAGTGTGATCAACGCCGATGACTACCGTCCTGAAGGGCTGGAACGCGAGTTCGGCATGGGTGCCGACGGCCTGTACCGCCTGTCGGAGACGCAGGCGCAGGAAATTCTGCAGATGCGACTGCAGCGCCTGACCGGCCTGGAGCAAGACAAGATCGTGGCCGAGTACAAGGAAGTCATGGGCGTGATCGACGACCTGCTCGACATCCTGTCCAAGCCCGAGCGCGTCTCAACCATCATTGGAGAAGAGCTGACCGAGGTGAAGCAGGAGTTCGGCCAAACCAAACTCGGCGCGCGCCGCAGCCTCGTGGAGCACAGCTCGTACGACCTGTCCACCGAAGACCTGATCACGCCCACCGACATGGTGGTCACGCTCAGCCACAGCGGGTACATCAAAAGCCAGCCGCTCTCAGAATACCGCGCCCAGAAGCGCGGCGGTCGCGGCAAGCAGGCCACCGCCACCAAGGAAGACGACTGGATCGATCAGCTCTTCATCGCCAACACCCACGACTACATCCTGTGCTTCTCCAACCGCGGCCGGCTCTACTGGCTCAAGGTGTGGGAAGTACCGGCCGGTTCGCGCGGCTCACGCGGGCGCCCCATCGTCAACATGTTCCCGCTCGAAGAGGGCGAGAAGATCAACGTGGTGCTGGCGCTTACCGGCGAGGCACGCAGCTTCCCGGAAGACCAGTTTGTGTTCATGGCGACATCCATGGGCACGGTCAAGAAGACGCCGCTCAACGAGTTCAGCAACCCGCGCAAGGCCGGCATCATCGCGGTGGGCCTGGACGAGGGCGACTACCTGATCGGCGCCGCGCTTACCGATGGCCAGCACGACGTGATGCTGTTCAGCGATGGCGGCAAGGCGGTGCGCTTCGACGAAAACGATGTGCGCCCCATGGGCCGCAACGCCCGCGGAGTGCGCGGCATGATGATCGAAGACAGCCAAAACGTGATCGCCATGCTGGTCGCCGAAGATGAAGCCCAGAGCGTGCTGACAGCCACCGTCAACGGCTACGGCAAACGCACGCCGATCTCGGAGTACACCCGCCATGGCCGTGGCACCAAGGGCATGATCGCGATCCAGCAAAGTGAGCGCAACGGCAAGGTGGTAGCGGCCACGCTGGTTCACACCGAAGACGAAATCATGCTGATCACCGACACCGGCGTGCTGGTGCGCACGCGGGTGAGCGAGATCCGCGAAATGGGACGTGCCACCCAGGGCGTGACCCTGATTGCGCTGGACGAGGGCTCGGAGCTCTCCGGACTGCAGCGCATCGTCGAGAACGATGCGGTCGTCCCTGAAGCGCCTGACACTGCCGAAGGCGGTGACGACTCTGAAGGCGGCAGCGAAGGTGACACACGGGGCAGCGACGCGGCATGAAGGAGCGCTCCACGCGTCCCTACAACTTCTCGGCTGGTCCGGCCGCCATGCCGGCCGAGGTGCTGCAGCAGGCCGCGGCCGAAATGCTCGACTGGCACGGCAGTGGCATGAGCGTGATGGAGATGAGTCACCGCGGCAAAGCCTTCATGTCGATCTGCGAGGCCGCCGAACGCGATCTGCGCGAACTGCTTGCGGTGCCCACCAACTTTCGCATCCTATTCATGCAGGGCGGTGGCCTGGCTGAGAACGCCATCGTGCCGCTGAACCTGTCTCGCGGTGGCCAGGTGGACTTTGTGGTCACGGGCAGCTGGAGCGAAAAGTCGGCCAAAGAAGCTCGCAAGTACGCCACCGTGCACATCGCTGCCAGCAACGAGGCGGATCAGCACACCACCCTGCCCGATCCTGCCAGCTGGCAGCTCAGCTCAGCCCCGCAATACGTCCACGTGTGCAGCAACGAGACCATTCATGGGGTGGAGTTTCATGAGCTTCCGAACTTGAAGGCGCTGGGCTGCGACGCGCCGCTGGTGATCGACTTTTCTTCCCATGTCGCATCCCGCCCGGTGGACTGGTCGCGCGTGGGGCTTGCCTTTGGTGGCGCCCAGAAGAACCTCGGGCCCGCCGGCCTGACCCTGGTGGTGGTGCGCGAAGATTTGCTGGGACGTGCGCAGGCCGCCTGTCCCAGCGCGTTCGATTACAAGACCGTGGCCGACAACGGATCGATGTACAACACCCCGCCCACCTACGCCATTTACATGGCCGGCCTCACATTCCAGTGGCTCAAGCGCCAGACCGCGGGCGATGCCACTGGCATAGCGGCCATGGAGCGCCGCAATGCCACTAAGGCCGCGCTGCTGTACGACTGCATTGACGGCTCACAGCTGTACCTGAACAAGGTGGCGAAGAACTGCCGCTCGCGCATGAACATCCCTTTTTTCCTGCGCGACGAATCGCGCAACGACGCTTTCCTGGCCGGTGCGCAAGCCGCCGGCCTGTTGCAGCTCAAGGGCCACAAATCGGTGGGTGGCATGCGCGCCAGCATCTACAACGCGATGCCCATTGAGGGTGTGCAGGCGCTGGTGGCCTACATGCGCGAATTCGAGAAAACGCAGACCTGACAACCCCAAGACACAGCCCACCCAGTCCGAATCACTGGCCCATCTGCGGGTGCAGATTGACTCGCTCGACCAGCAACTGCTCTCCCTGCTCAACCAGCGTGCCTTGGTGGCCGAACAGGTGGGCGAGATCAAACGGGCCGAAGGTTCGCCCTTCTTCCGCCCCGACCGCGTGGCCCAGGTGATCGACAAAATCCAAGACGCCAACCAGGGACCGCTGCTCAACCAGCATGTGGCGTCCATCTGGCGCGAAATCATGTCGGCATGTCTGGCGCTGGAGGCGCCGCAGCGGGTGGCGGTACTCGGCCCAGCCGGCACCTTCTGCGAGCAGGCGGCGGTCGAGTTCTTCGGCGGCGCCGCCAGTCTGATTTACTGCGCCAACTTCGACGAGGTGTTCCATGCCACTGCGGCGGGTACCGCGCAGTACGGCGTGGTGGGCATGGAGAACTCCACCGAAGGCGTGGTGGCGCGATCGCTGGATCTGTTCCTTCGCTCACCGGTGCATGTGGTGGGTGAGGTCAGCTTGCTGATCCGCCACAACCTGCTGCGCCAGGTCAACGGGCTTGACGGCATCGAGGTGGTGATGGGCCATCCGCAGGCGCTTGCGCAATGCCAGAACTGGCTCACGCAGCATTTGCCCAATGCCGAGCGCCGCGCGGTGTCGAGCAACGCGGAGGGCGCTCGCCTCGCCGCCACCGATCCGGCCTGGGCGGCCCTTGCCAGCGAGCGCGCTGCCGGTCAGTTCGCGCTGCACATCGTCTCTCACGCGGTACAGGATGAGGCCTACAACCGCACCCGCTTCGCGATCATCAGCCTGCCCCAGACCATGGCCATGCCGCCTGCCTCGGAGCGCGACTGCACCAGCCTGGTGGTGTCGGTACCCAATCGCCCCGGCGCGGTACACGACCTGCTGATGCCGCTCAAGAACAACGGCGTGTCCATGACGCGTTTCGAATCGCGACCGGCCAAGTCGGGCCAGTGGGAGTACTACTTCTACATCGACATCGCTGGGCATCCCACACAGCCGCATGTGGCCGCCGCGCTCAAGGAGCTGCAAGGCCTGTGCGCGTTCTACAAGGTGCTTGGCGCCTATCCGGTGAGCGAATGAACTGCCCTGCCTGCCCCACCCTGCCCCGCCACCAAGACGCTGTCCTGCAATCGAATGTCCATGTTTGAACAACTCGGCCTGATCGGCTGCGGCCTGATGGGCGGCTCCTTCGCTTTGGCGATGAAGCGCGCCGGTCTGGTCAAGCGCGTGGTCGGCTACAGCAAGTCGCCCTCGACCACCGAGCGCGCGCGCCAGATGGGCGTGATCGACGTCGAGGCGCCATCGGCCCTGCTCGCGGTCTCTGGCGCCGATTTGGTGTTGCTGGCGGTGCCGGTGGCCGCCACCGAAGCCACCTTCAAGGCGATTCGACACCTGGTGCACAAAGACAGCCTCATCATGGACGTGGGCTCCACCAAGCGCGAGGTGGTCGACGCAGCCCGGCGCGTGTTGCGCGACCAGGTCGGGGTGTTTGTGCCAGCGCATCCGATCGCCGGCAAGGAGCTTGCCGGCGTGGAACACGCCGACGCCGATCTTTACACCGGGCGCCAGGTCATCCTCACCCCAATCGAGCGCACCTTCACCGCGCAGCTCGCCAAGGCCGAACAGGTCTGGACGGCACTGGGCTGCCAGGTGCGGCAAATGTCCCCCGAAGCGCACGATGCGACCTATGCGGCGGTGAGTCACCTGCCCCACCTGCTGGCGTTCGCACTCATGAACGCGGTGGCTGAACAGGAACAGGGCAAAACATTCCTGGACCTGGCCGGACCCGGGTTTCGCGATTTCACCCGCATTGCTGCGAGTGACCCAAGCGTGTGGCGCGACATCTTGGTTTCCAACCGCGAGGAGCTGCTGACGCAGTCGCGCCATTTCCAACGCGCGCTGCATGCGCTGGAATCGGCGATCGCCATCGGTGACCCTGAAGCGCTGGAAGCCCTCATCGAGCAGGCCAGCAGCACACGCGCCCAATGGCGCATGACCGCGACCAAATCCTCGCGCTGATTCCATCGCCTCGGCGCCAGGCGCCAGATGCCCGACCGGCAAGGTACCGCCCCATGTACGCCACCGCATTTCTCGACATCCCCCCTTTGCAAACCGCTGGCGGTGTGGTTCGCCTCCCCGGCTCCAAGAGCATCTCCAACCGCCTGCTGCTGCTCGCCGCGCTGAGCGAGGGCGCCACCGATGTGGTGGACCTGCTCGACTCCGACGACACCCAGGTCATGCTGCAAGCCTTGGCGCAACTCGGCTGCCGCCCTGAGCAACGGGCCGATGGCGCGCTGCGGGTACACGGCCTCGGCGGCCAGCTCGCGGTGAAACAGGCTGCGCTGTTCCTGGGCAATGCTGGGACCGCGATGCGGCCACTGACCGCCGCTCTGGCCTTGCTTGCCAGCCAGCAAGGCGGGCAGTTTGAACTCAGCGGTGTGCCGCGCATGCACGAGCGCCCGATTGGCGATCTGGTTGATGCCCTGCGCCAGCTAGGCTGCCCGATCGCCTGCCTCGCGCACGCCGGCTACCCGCCACTGCGCCTGGGTGATGGTGCGGTGCATGGCTTGCAACTGGACCAGCCGATCCAGGTGCGTGGCGATGTGTCGAGCCAGTTTCTGACGGCCTTGCTGCTGGCACTCCCGCTGGTGGCCGCCCAGCAGGCGGTCGTGATCGATGTGGTGGGCGAGCTGATCTCGCGGCCCTACGTGGAGATCACGCTGAAGCTGCTGCAGCGTTTCGGCGTACAGGTGGCGTGCGACGGCTGGTCGCGTTTCACCATTCCTGCGGGCAGCCGGTACACCTCCCCCGGACGCATCGCGGTCGAGGGCGACGCCTCGTCGGCCAGCTACTTCATCGCGCTTGGGGCGCTGGCCCCGCCAAGCCCAGGTTGCGAGGGCATCACCATCGAAGGCGTTGGCCTGTCCTCCATACAAGGCGACATCGCTTTTGTGGACGCGGCGCGGGCCATGGGCGCCCACATTGAAGGCGAAGCCAACCGGCTGCATATTCGCCGCGGCGCCTGGCCGCCCAAAGCCATCGACCTCGACTGCAACCACATCCCCGACGCCGCGATGACGCTGGCGGTGATGGCGCTGTACGCCGATGGCACGACCACGCTGCGCAACATCGCCAGCTGGCGCGTGAAGGAAACCGATCGCATCGCCGCCATGGCCAACGAATGCCGCAAACTCGGCGCCACCGTGGAAGAAGGGGCGGATTTCATCCGAATCACGCCGCCAGGCGCTGCAGCTCAATGGAAATCCGCATCGATCCACACCTACGACGACCACCGGATTGCCATGTGCTTTTCGCTCGCTGCGTTCAATCCAGCTGGCTTGTCGATACGCATCGAAGATCCCAAGTGCGTGGGCAAAACCTTCCCCGGCTATTTCGAGGCGCTGTTTTCAGTCTGTCAGACCGCCCCCAGCCAAATTCCGGTGCTTTGCATCGACGGCCCCACCGCCTCCGGCAAAGGCACGCTTGCCGCCGAGGTCGCGCGCGCGCTGGGCTACCACCTGCTGGACTCGGGCGCACTCTACCGCCTGGTCGGCCTCGCCGCCGAGCGCGCAGGCATCTCCACCGGTGACATCGAACTGACCGATCCCGCACGCGCGCGCGACCTGGGCATGCTGGCAGCGGGCCTGCAGGTGTGGTTCACTGGTGAGCACATCCTGCTGGATGGCGAAGATGTAACCGACGCCTTGCGCACCGAAGCCGCTGGCATGGCCGCCTCGCGCGTGTCGGCTGTGCCCGAGGTGCGCGCGTCGCTGCTGGCGCTGCAACAGGGCTTTCGCCGGCTGCCCGGTTTGGTGGCCGACGGGCGCGACATGGGAACCGTGCTGTTCCCAGATGCACCGCTCAAAGTTTTTCTCACTGCGAGCGCTCAAGCACGCGCCCAACGGCGCCATAAGCAATTGATTTCAAAAGGAATTGCTGCTAATATCGATGGTCTTTTGGCTGACCTGACGGCGCGCGACGAGCGGGATGCAAACCGATCACACGCGCCACTCAAGCCGGCCAAAGATGCCTTGATGCTGGACAACTCCAGCCTGAACATCGAGCAATCGGTGCAGCAGGTTTTGAGCTGGTGGCAGGGCAAAACGGCGTTTCCAGAAGCCCCAAGCCACTGAACGCGCCACCTTGACGGCCCAGACGGCACCGCCGGGCGTTCCCAGCCCGCAGGCCCGATGGATCTTGCAACCCAACCCCGCGGTGTTTCACACCGCAACGTCAACGCCACCCAACCGTCGCATCCTGTCCAGTGCCACCCTGGCATTGCCGCAACCGACGCCAAGTGGTTTTAGGAAATTGAATGTCTGAATCTTTTGCCGACCTGTTTGAAGAGTCCCTGAAACGCGCTGAAATGCGCTCGGGCGAAGTCATCACCGCCGAGGTGGTGCGCATCGAGCACAGCCACGTGGTGGTCAACGCTGGTCTCAAGTCCGAGGCTTATGTCCCGCTGGCCGAATTCAAGAACGACCTGGGCGAACTCGAAGTGCAGGTCGGTGACTTCGTTGCTGTGGCCATCGACTCGGTCGAAAACGGCTTTGGTGACACCCTGCTCTCGCGCGACAAAGCCAAGCGGCTGGCCTCGTGGATGTCGCTGGAGAAAGCGCTGGAATCCGGCGAATTTGTCACTGGCACCACCAGCAACAAGGTCAAGGGCGGCCTGAAGGTCATGGTCAACGGCATCAGCGCGTTCCTGCCAGGTTCGCTGGTCGACAGCCGTCCCACCAAAGACCTCTCCCCCTACGAAAACAAGACCTTGGAATTCAAGGTCATCAAGCTCGATCGCAAGCGCAACAACGTGGTGCTGAGTCGCCGCGCCGTGGTGGAAGCTTCGATGGGCGAAGAGCGCGCCAAGCTGATGGACACGCTGAAAGAAGGCGCCATCGTTCACGGCGTGGTGAAGAACATCACGGAATACGGTGCGTTCGTGGACCTGGGCGGTATCGACGGCCTGCTGCACATCACCGACATGGCCTGGCGCCGCGTCCGCCACCCAAGCGAAGTCGTGACGGCTGGCCAGGAAATCACCGCCAAGATCCTCAAGTTCGACACCGAGAAGCACCGCGTCTCGCTGGGCTTGAAGCAGATGGGCGACGATCCATGGATGGGTGTGGCGCGCCGCTACCCGCAGGGCACGCGCATGTTCGGCAAGATCACCAACATCGCCGACTACGGCGCGTTTGTGGAACTGGAGCCAGGCATCGAAGGTCTGGTGCACGTGTCCGAGATGGACTGGACCAACAAAAACGT
>JBBSDB010000108.1:0-10799 GCA_038249735.1 Burkholderiales bacterium | reverse complement strand
GGCAGCGACGAGCTCAAGGCCACTTACCTGGAGAAGCTGGTGAGCGGCCAGTGGACCGGTACCATGAACCTCACCGAGCCGCAAGCCGGCAGCGACCTGGCGGCGGTGCGCAGCCGCGCGGAACCCCGGCCCGATGGGACCTACAAGGTGTTCGGCACGAAGATCTACATCACTTACGGTGAGCACGACATGGCCGAGAACATCGTGCACCTGGTGCTGGCGCGTGTGACCGGCGCGCCCGAGGGCGTGAAGGGCATCAGCCTGTTTGTGGTGCCCAAATTCATGGTGAACAAGGATGGCTCGCTGGGCGAGCGCAACGACGTGCACTGCGTGTCCATCGAGCACAAGATGGGCATCAAGGCCAGCCCGACCGCGGTGCTGCAATACGGCGATCACGGTGGCGCTGCGGGCTACATCGTCGGCGAGGAAAACCGGGGTCTGGAGTACATGTTCATCATGATGAACGCGGCGCGTTATGCGGTCGGTGTGCAAGGCATCGCGATCGCCGAGCGCGCCTACCAAAAGGCGGTCGGCTACGCGAAAGACCGGGTACAGAGCCGGCCAGTGGACGGCAGCCTGAGTGCGGCCGCGCCCATCATTCACCACCCCGATGTCAAACGCATGCTCATGACCATGCGCGCCTACACCGAGGGTTGCCGTTCGATGGCAGCGGTGGCCGCAGCGGCGTTTGACGCGGCGCACCACCACCCCGATGCAGCGGTGCGCAAGGAAAACGCCGCCTTCTACGACTTCCTGGTGCCTTTGGTCAAAGGCTTCAGCACCGAGATGAGCCTTGACGTGACCTCGCTGGGCGTGCAGGTGCACGGTGGCATGGGCTTCATCGAAGAAACGGGCGCCGCGCAGTACTACCGCGATGCCAAGATCCTGACCATTTACGAAGGCACAACCGCGATTCAGGCCAACGACTTGGTGGGCCGCAAGACCGCTCGCGACGGCGGTGCGGGCGCCAAGGCGATCGCTGCCCAGATCGAGAAGACGGAAGCGGAGTTGGTGACGCGCGCCAGCGCACAGTCGCTCGCCGTGGCCAAGCGCCTGACGGCAGCGCGTGAAGCGTTTGTGGACGTGGTCGAGTTCATTGCGGCCAACACCCGCAGCAACCCCAATGCCGCGTTTGCCGGCAGCGTGCCGTACCTGATGCTGGCGGGCAACCTGATGGCGGGCTGGCAGATGGCGCGTGCGCTGCTGGTGGCCGAGGACCAGCTGGCTGCGGGCACCGCAGACGCCGTCTTCATGCAAAGCAAGATCACCACCGCGCGTTTCTACGCCGACCACATCCTCAGCCGCACACCGGGTATGCGCGACGCGATCGTGGAAGGCGCCGAGGCGGTGACCGCCCTGGCGGCCGAGGCATTCTGATCCCCGCCTGACCCAGCGCCCGCGCTGTCGCCGCATCGACACAGCGGCAGACGCACTGCGTCCAGAATCCAGCGAACCCCCATTTGGAGACAACATGACCGCACCCGCGCGCACCCTGCCGCCTGTTCTGAAGAACATCAAATTTCCTGTCATCGGTTCGCCGCTGTTCATCATCAGCAACCCGGCCCTGGTGATCGCCCAGTGCAAGGCTGGCGTGGTCGGCTCCATGCCTGCGCTGAACGCGCGTCCGGCCGCACAGCTGGACGAATGGCTGGCCGAGATCACCGAAGCGCTGGCGGCACACGACAAGGCGAACCCCGACAATTTGGCGGCGCCGTTTGCCATCAACCAGATCGTGCACAAGAGCAACGACCGCCTGGAGCACGACATGCAGGTGTGTGCCAAGTACAAGGTGCCGATCATCATCACCAGCTTGGGTGCGCGCGAAGACGTGAACAAAGGCGTGCAGGCCTGGGGCGGCGTGGTGCTGCACGACGTCATCAACAACGTGTTTGCGCACAAGGCGATCGAGAAGGGTGCTGATGGCTTGATCCCCGTGGCCGCCGGTGCTGGTGGTCACGCCAGCGTGAAGAGCCCATTTGCGATGGTGCAAGAGATTCGCGAGTGGTTTGGCGGCCCGGTAGCCCTGTCAGGCTCGATATCTTCGGGTGGCGCGGTGTTGGCAGCGCAGGCGATGGGCGCGGACTTCGCCTACATCGGCTCGGCTTTCATCGCCACCACCGAGGCCCGCGCGGTGGAGGGCTACAAGCAGATGATCACCGAGAGCAACTCGGACGACATTGTTTACAGCAACTTTTACACCGGCATTCACGGCAACTACCTCAAGGGCAGCATCCGGAACGCGGGCATGGACCCGGACAAGCTGCCCGAGAGCGACCCGAGCAAGATGAATTTTTCCACTGGCGAAGGCGCCAACGCAGCCAAGGCCTGGAAAGACATCTGGGGTTGCGGGCAAGGCATCGGAGCCATCCGCGAGGTGATGTCGGCGGCCGACATGGTGGCGCGCTTCAAGCGCGAATACGCCGAAGCCAAAGCCCGCATCTGCGCGGGCTAGTCCAGCCTCCGGAGCGCGTGCCCCGCCCAGGGCTCCCGTGGAACCGGCTTTGCCGGGCCACAGGGAGCGTTCCCCTCAGGGGGAAGACGCGAAGCGGCGCAGGGGGGCGTCCTTATTTGAACCAGTCCTTGATCGCGTCGATCAGCGTTGGCGGGCCGGCGTAGGCGGTGCCCGCGCTGTCCGAGATGGCTGCAACCGCGCCGCCGTTCTGCCATTCGCTGTAGAGCCAGTCGTCGTTCTCACGAACCAGACCCGCAGGCGGCGCACCCGCTGGCGCCACCGGCACACCCTTGAGGGCGATGCCCATGTAGTCGGTCCAGATCGGCAGCGCCAGGCGCCCACCCGACTCATGGTCGCCCAGGCTGCGCGGCTTGTCGTGGCCGAGCCAGACAACGGTCGCCAGCGTGGGCTGGTAGCCGGCAAACCAGGCGTCGACCACGTCGTTGGTGGTGCCTGTCTTGCCGTAAATGTCGGGGCGCTTGAGGGCGGCCTGGGCGCGCGCTGCCGTGCCCACGCGGGTCACATCGGCCAGCAGGCTGTTCATCACGTAGGCGTTGCGCGCGGGGATGGCGCGGTTGTCTTCGGTCAGCGGTGCGGGCGGTGGCGCCTCGAACAAGACCTTGCCTTGCGCGTCGGTGATTTTTTCGATCACCACCGGATCGACCTTCCAGCCGCCATTGGCCAACGTGCCGTAGGCCTGCACCATCTGCAGCGGGGTGACCAGGCCGGTGCCCAGTGCCAGGGTGAGGTTGTCGGGCTGACGCGCCGGGTCCAGACCGAAGCGGCCGGTCCAGTCGCGCGCTGCCTGGGTGCCGGTGTGCTGCAGCAGCCGCACGCTCACCAGGTTGCTCGACTTGGCGAGCGCTTGGCGCACCGTGATCGGGCCCACCGCCGTGCCGCCGCTGTTGCCGGGGCTCCAGCCGTTGGCCGCTGTGAAGGGCAGGTCGTCGACCACGGTGGCGGGCATCACGCGCGCCTCCAGTGCAGCCGACACCAGCAAAGGTTTGATGGCAGAGCCGGGCTGGCGCCAGCTCTGGGTGACGTGGTTGAAGGGCTGGCGCGCAAAGTCGAAACCGCCGACCAGCGCGCGCACGCGGCCGGTGGCCGGGTCAAGGGCGACCAGGGCGGCCTCGGTCTCAGGCCACTGGGTGAGCGCCCAGGTTTTGCCGCTGGCCATCACGCGCACCACCGAACCCCGCTGGACCTTGAGCGCCGGTTTCGCTTTCGTTGAAAGCCCGCTGGCCGCTGGTCGCAGGCCGGCGCCCTCAATCGTCAGACGTTCGCCATTGGCCAGTTGCACCTGAACCGATTTGGCGGAGGCTGATAACACCACCGCCACGCGCAGCAGATCGTCTTCCCGCGCGTCCTTCAGCCCGTCGGCGATGGCGCTGTTGAGCGCTGCGTCGTCGCCCTTCGGTAGCTCAATCTGGTCTTCTGGGCCACGCCAGGGGCTGCGCGCCTCCAGCGCCATCACGCCGCGCTGCACCGCCGCCACGGCGGCGCGCTGATCGGCGGCGCGCAGCGAGGTGGTGACGCGGATGCCGCTCGAATAGGCCTCGGTACCGAAGCGGTCAACCACCGCGCGGCGGGCCATCTCGGCCACATGCCCGGCCTCGACACTGCGTTGCCCAGGCTCGCGAATCACCAGCTTCTCGGCCCGGGCGGCCGCGAGTTGCTGCTCGGTGATGGCACCCACCGAGCGCATGCGTTCGAGAACCAGGCGCTGTCGCGCGGTGGCGCGCTCAAAGTTGGTCACCGGGTTGGCGTAATAGGGGTTCTGCGGCAGACCGGCCAGCATGGCCGCCTCGGCGATGGAGAGTTGCTCCATGGGCTTGCCGAAGTAAGTTTTCGACGCCGATGCAAAACCGTAAGCGCGCTGACCGAGAAAAATCTCGTTGAGGTAGATCTCCAGGATGCGGTCTTTGGACAGCGCCTCTTCCACTTTGAACGCGAGCAGGATTTCCTTGGCCTTGCGCTCCACCGTGCGCTCGCGCGTGAGCAGCATGGTGCGCACCAGTTGCTGCGTGATGGTGCTGGCGCCCTGAGTGCGGCCGCCGGTCAGCATGGCCAGCGCAGCCCGCGCCATGCCTTTGGGGTCGATGCCGTTGTGCTCGCGAAAGCGCGCGTCTTCCACCGCCAGCACCGCGTCCTGCAGCCGTTTGGGCGTGCGCGCCAGCGGCACGTATTCGCGCCGTTCGCTGCCGAACTGCGCGATCTCCACGCCGTCTGCCGTCAGCACCTGCAGCGGCAGCTTGGGCTGGTAGTTGACGATGCGGTCGATCGGCGGCAGGTCCACCAGCGCGGCGTTGGCCGGGAAAGGTGCGGTGGCCACGAGAGCGGCGGGTACAAGGGCAAGGACGAGGATCGCCCGACGCAGGTTTGGCAAAAGCATGGAGCTGAATTATCCCGGCCCCTTGTGAAGTGGGTGTAGGGGCACCACCTTGGGATGTGTCGGGATGTTCTGTTGCCTGAGGTCATCACAGCCGAGGGCGCCGGAACTCGGGAGCCATGTGAGCGGTCCGACAGGCCGATTTCAACCAAGGATTTCAAGATGAAAAAAGTGCTGGGCACGCTTGCTTTGCTGGCCGCGCCGCTGGTGAGTCAGGCGATTGAGGAGCCGGCGTACACCGTGGAGCGCGCAGGATCGGTGATGGAAATCCGCGCCTATGCGCCGTATGTGGTGGCAGAAGTGGTGGTGCAAGGCACGGCAGAGGAGGCGTCCTCCCAGGCGTTTTCCCTGTTGGCGGGGTACATCTTTGGTAAGAACCGGGGCGAGCGCAAGATGGCCATGACGGCGCCTGTGACGCAAACGGCCGAGCCGATGAAGATGGCCATGACCGCGCCGGTGACGCAAACAGCGGCAGGCGGCGGTGGTTATCGCGTGCAGTTCGTGCTGCCCAAAAGCATCACGCTGGCCACTGCGCCTGAGCCAACCGATGACAGGGTGAAGTTGCGGGAGGTGCCTGCGTCGCGGGTCGCGGTGATCCGCTATTCGGGTCTCTGGTCGCAAGCGAACCAGGACGAGCACCTTGCGCAACTCGAAGCCGCTCTGAAGGCCGAGGGACAAGCGTGGACGGGCGAGCCGATGCTGTCGCGCTACAACCCGCCTTGGACGCCTTGGTTCATGCGGCGCAACGAGATCTGGCTTCGCTTGCCCTGACCCATGAGGATTCCCATGCATCTCCGTCGACAGACATCGGCCGCGTCGGCGTACCGCGCGGCACCGCTCGCTTTGGCGCTGCTGCTGGGCGCCTGCGCCAGCACCGCACCCGTCGCTTCCAGTTCGTCGCCACCGGACAGGTTGGCTTGCGGTCTGCCCAGCAACTGCGTCAGCTCGTTGAGCGGTGCCCCACCGTTGCGCTTCGATGGCACGCCTGCGCAGGCCATTGAGCGCCTGCGCATCACGCTGGCCAGTTTCCCGGAAGCCCGCATCGTGCGCGCCGAGGGACTGACGCTGGCAGCGGTGTTCAACACGCCCGCAGGCTTTCAAGACCAGGTGGACTTCCAGATCGATCCTGTGCAGCAGCGCATCGACTACCGGTCTCGCTCAATCCTCGGCCTTTACGATTTCGGCAAGAACCGCTCGCGCATGCAGTCGTTCGTCGAGCGCTTCGCCGCCGCGCCGGGCCGCTGAACTCAGCCGTCCTTCAGCCGCGCCCCACAAACGGCATGTTGGTGGCCATGACGGTGGTGAACAGGATGTTGGCCGACAGCGGTAAACGAACCATGGCCATGAAGGTGTCGACCACCGCGCCCATGTCCATGCAGGGCTCCGGCTTCATGCTGCCGTCGGCCTGCGGTACGCCTTTGAGCATGGCGGCTGTCATGTCGGAGGTGACGTTGCCGATGTCGATCTGACCCACCGCGATGCCAAAGGCGCGGCCATCCAGCGCAGCGGCTTTGGTCAGGCCGCTGATGGCGTGTTTGGTGGCCGCGTAGGCGATCGCGCCGGGGCGCGGCACCTGTGACGAGATCGAGCCGTTGTTGATGATGCGCCCGCCCTGCGGGCTCTGCGCCTGCATCAGGCGAAAGGCGTGTGAGAGACAGTAAAAGGCGCCGTTGAGGTTGATGTCGACCATGCGGCGCCAGTCTTCGCCCGAGAGCTCGTGCGGCCGGGCAAACGGCAACGACATCCCCGCGTTGTTGAACAGCAGGTCGAGCCGGCCAAAGCGCTGCTGCACGGTGTCGAACAGGGCGCGCACCGCGTCTTCTTGGCTGAGGTCGGCCGGCATGGCGATGGCCCGCTCGGTGTGCTCACCGGCTGCAGTGACAGCCTCCTGCAAGGCCGCTTCGCGCCGCCCCACCAGCACCACCGTCCATCCGTCGCGCAGCAAACCCAGTGCGCAGGCTTTGCCGATGCCCGAGCTCGCGCCCGTGACGATGGCTATTCTGTTGTTGTTGCTGGTGTTCATGCAGTCTCTGGAATGGGTTGCAATGTGGTCGGCGCGTCGCCAAACGCGATCTGCACTTTGAGGGATTGGCTTTTGTCGCCGGCCAGCGCAAAGGCTGTGACCGCCTCAGCCAGCGGCAGGATGCGGGTGATCACTGGCTTGCCATCGATCAATCCTTGGTTCAGGAACTGTACCGCGGTGGCGAACTCTGGGTGGAAGCGGAAGCTGCCGCGCAGCTCGATTTCCTTGGCCACGATCTGGTTCATCGGCAGCGCGATGTCGCCGCCCAGGCCCACGGTCACCAGCGTACCGCGCGGCGCGATCACGTCCAGGCCGTTGCGCAGTGCCGCTTCGCTGCCAGAGGCTTCGAAAACCGCGCCGAACTGCCCTTTGTCTTTTTTGTACGGCTCCAGGCCGTCGGGCTGGCGGCGCAGGTTGATGGTCTCATCAGCGCCCATGCGCCGCGCGCAGTCCAGTGCCAGATCGGACAGATCGACCGCCACAATGCGCGCCGCGCCCGCGCGCCGCAGGCCGCCAATCAGCAGCGAGCCGATCGGCCCACAGCCGGTCACCAGCACCTGCTTGCCCAGCACGCCGCCGGCGCGCTGGATCGCGTGCAGACCGACCGACAGGGGCTCGGCCAGCGCAGCCTCCGACAGGCTCAGGTGATCGGCCACGCGGTGGGCTTGGCGCTGGTCAATCACCAGCAGCTCGCTGAACGCGCCCTGGATGTGCGGGAAGGGCATGGCGCTGCCGTAGAAGCGCATATTCAGGCAGTGGTTGTGCTGCCCGAGCTGGCAATAGCGGCAAGTGCCGCAAGGGCGCGAGGGCGAGATGGCAATGCGCTGGCCGGCTGTCAGGTCTTGCACGCCACTTCCAAGCGCCTCGATCACGCCCGAGACCTCGTGTCCGAGCGCCATCGGCTCCTTGATGCGCACGGTGCCAAAGCCGCCGTGCTGCTGGTAGTGCAGGTCGGAGCCGCAGATGCCGCCGTAGGCCACACGCACCAGCAGCTCGTGGGGCTGCAGCGCGCCGGGTGGCGGTGTGTCTTCGATGCGCAGGTCTTGTGCGGCGTGGCAGATGAGTGTTTGCATGGTGATGTGTGTCAGAGGGTGGCGGTCACGCCGCCGTCCACATAAAGAATATGACCGTTGACGAAGCGCGAGGCATCGCTGGCGAGAAACACCGCGGCCCCGCCGAGTTCCTCCACCTCGCCCCACCGCCGGCTGGGTGTGCGGCCCACCAGCCAGCCAGTGAAAGTGGCGTCGGCGACCAGCTTGGCGGTGAGCTCTGTCTTGAAATAGCCCGGGCCCAGGCCGTTGACGTTGATGCCCAGTGGGCCCCAATCGATCGCCATGCCCTTGGTGAGCATCTTGATCGCGCCCTTGCTGGCGGTGTAGGGCGCAATGCCCGGGCGCCCGAGTTCGCTCTGCACCGAACAGATATTGATGATCTTGCCCCGGCCGCGCGCGATCATGCCGCCGACCACCGCTTTGCTCACGTAGAACACGCTGTCGAGGTTGGTGCGCATCAGCCGGTGCCAGTCGTCGTCGGCAAACTCGTGCAGCGGGTTGCGGATCTGCATGCCGGCGTTGTTGACCAGAATGTCGATGTTGCCCAGGGATTCTTCGATGTGCGCTACGCCAAACCGCACTGCGGCCGAATCGGTCACATCAAACGCTGTCACCGCCACGCCGAGGCCTTCGCTTTCCAGTTGCTGCTGTGCGGCCTTCAGCTTGGCTTCATCGCGCCCGTTGAGCACCACATTGGCACCCGCCTGACCCAAGGCCCGCGCCAAAGCGAAGCCGATGCCACCGGACGAGCCGGTGATGAGTGCACGCTGGCCGTCCAGGCGAAACGGATCGATGCGCTGGTCGGGCGCGGTCATCGGCTCACCTCGGCGTCTGGCGCCCAGGCGCGGGCCACCTGGGTCACCTGCTCGGTCAGCAATTGATCGGCTTGAAGGGTCAACACATCGTCCTCGTTTTTCCCTGGTCTCTCCAGGGTGTTGAGCTGGCTTTCCAGCAGTTGCAGTTGCATGAAGTGGCCGGCGCGTTGCGCCATGCGCTGGTGCAGCAGAGCGGCGTCGCCGTCGAGAAACACAAATCGCAGATCGGGCACCAGCTCGCGCAATCGATCGCGGTAGCGGCGGCGCAGCGCCGAACAGGCCACCACACAACCTGCTTGGGGCTCGTTTTCGCCTGTGTGCTGGAGGCTGGCGGCCACCCGCTCCAGCCAGGGCCAGCGGTCTTCGTCGGTGAGTGCAATGCCGGCGCTCATCTTGCGCACGCTCTCGGGCAGGTGGAGGTCGTCGCCGTCGACCGAGCGCATCCCGAGCGCCGCACCCAGGGCCTGGGTCAGCGTTGTTTTACCGCAGCCCGAGACGCCCATGACGACCAGGCGCAGGGGAGTCGGTTGGCTCATCCTTTCACCGCCCCAGCGGTCAGCCCGCTGATGATTTGCCGCGCGGCCACAAAGGTGAAGATCAGCGGCGGGATGGCGATCAGGCTGGCAATCGCCATCACCTTGCCCCAGTCCACACCCAGGTCGGTGATGAACAGAGATGCCGCCACCGGCAGGGTGCGGGTCTGGCGGTCGGTCAGCACCAGTGCCAGGATGAACTCGTTCCAGGCGATGCGAAAGGTGAAGATGGAGGCGGCGGCCAGGCCAGGCGCCATCAGCGGCAGCAGCACCTTGGTGAAGATGCGGATCGGCCCACAGCCGTCGATGGCGGCCGCTTCTTCCAGCTCGACCGGCACCTGCAGCACAAAGCCGTAGAGCAGCCAGATGGTGAACGGCAAATTCACCGCCACATACAGCAGCACCAGACCCCACAGGCTGTTGACCAGCTGCCACTGGTTCCAGATCATGAACACCGGAATGGCCATCACCGCCAGCGGCACGGTCCGCAGCAGCAGCGTGGTGTAGGCCACCGCCTGGCGACCGGGAAAGCGAAACCTGGCCAGCCCGTAGGCGGCCATGCAACCCAGCACCAGCGTGATCACGGTCGAGACCACACCCACGAACAGGCTGTTCCAGAGGTAGCGGTCGAGATTGTCTTCCTCCAGCACCGCGCGGTAGTTTTCCAGCGTGGGCATGAAGATGAAGTTCAGCGGCTCGGCAAAAATCTGCACCTGCTGGCGCAGGCTGGTGGCAAAAATAATGAAGATCGGCAGCACGCACAGCAGCGCCAGCACGATCAACATCGTGTAGTGGCCGATCACCAGCGGCAGAGTGCGCTTCATGGTTGTTTCCCTTGGGCGTTCATCGCTCTTCTTTCATCGGGTTGCTCAGCCGCAGCGCACCCCAGGAGAGCAGTGCCACCACCACCAGCAGCAGCACGCTGATGGCCGAGGCCACGCCCAGCTGCTGGCCGACGAAGGCAGTCTTGTAAATGTGCAGCGACAAGATTTCGGTGCTGTCGCCCGGACCGCCAAAGGTCAGCACGTACACCACTTCGAGCACCCGAAAGGCGTCGATCAGCCGCATCATCAGCGTGATGGCGATCACGTGCATGATCATCGGCAGCTTGACGCGAAACGTCATCTGCCACCAGCCCGCGCCGTCGATGCGCGAGGCCTCGATCACCGAGCTGTCCACATTGGCGAGGGCAGCGATCATCATGATGAAAACAAACGGCGTCCATTGCCAGATGTCGGCGATCACGATGGCAACGAAAGCCAGCGTCGGGTCGGCCAGCCAGGTCTTGGGCTCCAGGCCAACCAACACGAGCGCCGCGTTGATCGGGCCGAACTGGGCGTCGAACATGTAGCGCCACACCAGGCCCACCGCGATTGGCGCGATCATCATCGGCAGGATGAACAGCGTGCGGAAAAATGACATGCCGCGTACCTTGTGCTCCAGGGCCAGTGCCAGTGCAATGCCCAGAGCCATCTCGGCCGAGACGCACACGGCGGCAAACAGCAAGGTGGTCCACAGCGAAGACCAGACCCGCT
>JBBSDB010000107.1:0-10801 GCA_038249735.1 Burkholderiales bacterium | reverse complement strand
CGTCCGGTCGCCGAGATTGTCGACGAGGCGGAGCGCAAGATCTTCCAGATCGGCGAGCATGGCTCGCGTATGAAACAGGGTTTTCAGGCTATGGACACGTTGGTCGTGAGCCTGCTTGATCGGGTCCAGGAGATGGCCGACAACCCGAACGATGTGACCGGGGTGCCGACCGGCTTCTACGATCTGGACCGCATGACCTCCGGCCTGCAGGCGGGCGACCTGGTGGTGCTGGCGGCCCGCCCGTCGATGGGCAAGACCGCGTTTGCCATCAACATCGCCGAACACGTGGCGCTCAACGAGGGCCTGCCGGTGGCGGTGTTCTCGATGGAGATGGGCGCATCCCAACTCGCGGTGCGTATCGTGGGCTCGATCGGCCGCATCAACCAGACCCACCTGCGCAACGGCAAACTCACCGACGACGAGTGGCCGCGCCTGACCGAGGCGATCGAGAAACTGCGCAACGTCTCGCTGCACATTGATGAGACCCCCGGTCTCACCAGCAGCGTGCTGCGCGCCAACGCGCGGCGGCTGTCTCGCCAGTGCGGCAAGCTCGGCCTGATCGTGGTCGACTACCTGCAGCTCATGAGCGGCAGCGGCGGTGACGGCGACAACCGCGCCTCCGAACTCGGCGAGATCTCTCGCGGCCTGAAGATGCTGGCCAAGGAACTGCAGTGTCCGGTGATCGCGCTTTCGCAGCTCAACCGCAGCGTGGAGACCCGCACGGACAAGCGCCCCATGATGAGCGACCTGCGCGAGTCGGGCGCCATCGAGCAGGACGCCGACATCATCATGTTCATCTACCGCGACGAGTACTACACCAAGGACGCCTGCAAAGAGCCCGGTGTGGCCGAGATCATCATCGGCAAGCAGCGCAACGGCCCCACCGGGACGGTGAAGCTCGCCTTTTTGAACACGCTCACCCGGTTCGAGAGCCTGGCGGGCGGCGGCGATTACTGATCGCGCATCAACCAGCCGCCCGAGGGCTGCTGGCCACCAGCGTTGGCCGACGTTCTCAGCCGCGCACCTGGTTCAATGCCATTGAGCTGATCGCCCAGCCGGCGTCACCCCAGCTCGGCAATCATCTCGATCTCCACGCAGGCGCCCATTGGCAGCTGCGCCACGCCAAAAGCGCTGCGCGCGTGGGCGCCGACCACCGGGCCGAACACCTGGCCCAGCAGCTCGCTGCAGCCGTTGGTGACCAGGTGTTGCTCGGTGTAGGTGGCGGTGCTGTTGACCAGGCTCAGCACCTTGACGATGCGCTTGACATGGTTGAGGTCTTTGTTGACCGCCAGGCAGGCAGCGGCCAGCGTGCCCATGAGGTCGATGGCGACCGCGCGCGCGGCGTGTTTGGCCTCTTCTGTTGTCATGGTCAGACCGACCTGGCCGACCCAGGGCTTGCCGTCTTGCCGGGCGATGTGGCCGCTGACAAAGATCAGGTTGCCGGTCTGCACGAAGGGCAGGTAGGCGGCTGCTGGCACCGATACGGGAGGCAGTTCGATCTTGAGTTCGGCCAGCTTGTCATAAATGCTCATGGGTGTCTCCTGGGTTGGGTGGGGAAGGCGGGCTTCGTTTCATTCTATGAGCGGGTCTGTGTCTCGCGGGGCCGGCAGGGCGTGCGCGACTCAGCCATTCACCGCGAGCGCGCTGGCGGCGCTGGCGGCTGCGTCGGTTGTGGTGTCAGCCTGACGTTTGGGATTGAGATTGCGACTGGGTAGAGACAAGCGCAGGCGCACGCGCCGTGAGCTGGTCCCATTCGTCAGGTGGCGCCACTGTCACGGCCACTTCGAGTTCGTGCTGGGCACCGCCCTGGATGACACCGCGCATGGGCGAGACGTCGGAAAAATCGCGGCCCACGGCCAGGGTCACGTAGTCTTCGCCCGGGTTGCCCCAGCCACAGCGGTTGTTGGTCGGGTCGAAGTCAAACCAGGCGCCCTGCCCAGCCAATGGCGCGCCCTCGGGTGCGGTGAAATCGGCCGGCAGCGGCGCATAGAGCGCGACCCAAGCGTGTGAAGCATCGGCGCCGATCAGCCTGGGTGTGCCTGGGGGTGGCTGGGTGAGCAGGTAGCCGCTGACATAGCGTGCGGGCATCCCCAGGCTGCGCAGGCAGCCGAGCATGATGTGGGCGAAGTCTTGGCACACGCCCTTGCGCTGCGCGAGCGCCTCCAGCGCCGGGGTGTTGACCTCGGTGCTGGCTGTCTCGTAAGTGAAATCGGAGTGGATCTTTTGCATCAGACCGCGCGCCGCCTCCAGCACCGGCAGGCCGGGGGTGAACGCTGGTCGCGCGAACGCGGCGAAAGCGTCGTCGCGCGGTACGTTGGGCGAGGCGAACAGGAATTCGCAGGCTGGGTCGTAAGGCGCCTGCGCGCGGTAGCGGAAATGCTCGCGCACACGCTCCCAGGTCTGCGCCGCCCAGGCTGGCCCGTCGGGCAGGGGCAGGGTGGGACTTGTCATCACCTCGGAATCGGCTTGCACCACCAGCCGCTCATGCGGCGCCTGCAGGGAAAAAAAGCTGCGCCGGTTCCCGAACACATCGGTGGTTTCGCTGCGTGCCGAAGGTACCGGCGAGATCTGCAGCGCATGGCGCAACAGCTGCTGGCCAGCGCTGTGGCGCGGGGTGAGGTGCACCATGTGCTGGGCGAAATCGACCGAGCCCAGGTAGTCGTATTCGGTGGTGTGGAGGATGCGCAGTTGCATGGTCAGGGCTCTGAAGGGTTCACGCGCCCAGGCTTTGGTTGCGGCGGTCCGCGTGGCTGAAATGCAGCCGGGTGACTTGGTCGGACAGGTTGCCGGCCGCTGTCTCGCAGTCGCGCAACAGCGCGGCCAGCAAGGGCCAGCGCCGCTGGCCCTCAACGTTGCGTTGCCAGTGGCTGAGCTCGGACAGCACCCAGGTGTCGGGATCGGGCAAGGCCATGGCCAGTGCGGCGTCTTGCGGCGCGGCGCTGATCGCCAGTTTGCCCAGGCGCGCGCGCAGCGTCTGCACCACCCAGGCCAGCGAGCGCGGGTTGTCGCGGTCCATCACCAGCAGGTCGACCAGTGCAACCATGTCGCGCCGCTGCTGGTACTGGGCGTGGAACGTGATGGTGCTGTCAAACAGCGCGACCACCGCCTCGAAGCCGGCGGGGTCGCCCAGGCAACCGTTTTCCAGCGACAAGGACAGCGCGCGCGAGAGGCAGAGCAGGCGTTCAACGTGGCGCCCCATGGAAAGCAGGCGCCAACCGTCGTCGCGCACCATCCGGTCGGTTTGCGAACCGGTGATGGCGGCCAGGCCTTCGCTGGCAGCCTGCAGCGCGGCTCTGGCTTCGGTGTCGCCGTCGTCGGCATCGGGCGAGAGCGCGGCACAGTCGCGCCAGAAGTTGGCTTCGGTGCGCTCGATCAGGTGCCAGTGTTCCTGCGACAGGCGCTCTCGCACCTGGGACGCCGAACCCCTGAGCGCGCGCAGGTTGTGGCCCACGCTGAACGACTGCGTGGCCAGCTTGGGATCGCGTGGTGCGAGGTTGGCCACCAGTGAGCGTGCAAACACGCGCACCGATTGCGCGGCTGTTGGCACGTCTTCGAGCACCAGAGCGCTTTCTCTGGCGGTGGTGCTCAGCCAGTCCAGCAGGCCGGGCGAGGCCGGCTCTTCGCCGCCGAGCTGGTCCAGGGCGAGCTGGGCCAGGCGCAGGCTGTTTTCGGCCCGCTCGGTGTAGCGGCCCAACCAGAACAGGTTTTCGGCCGCGCGGCTGGTCACAGGGCGGGTTTGCTGCGCGAGTGCCAGCGTGCTTGGTGCCGCGTGCAGCAAACTGGTGTGATCCACATCGCCACCGGTTTGCACCCAGCAGTCGGCGCTGCTGCCACCACGCTGCATGGCAGCGATCAGTTGGCCGCGCGGCGCCAGGCGCACCAGGCCACCGGGCAGCACACGCCACGATTGCGGGCCGTCGGCCAGGGCAAACACGCGCAGCACGGCAGAGCGCGGCATCAGCCGCTCGTGGGACCAGGTCGGGGTTTGCGACAGCGGCAGCCAGGCCTGCACCGTGTGTTCTTCGGGGTGTCGAACCAGGCGGCCGGACCACTCGTCGAGCCCGCGTGCGCTCAGGCTCTGGCCCATCACCGTCTCTTGCCCAGCAAGCGGGTAGGTCGGGCGGATCACGCTCTGGCGCAGCAGCGGCAGCACCTCGCGCAGAGCGGCGTCTTCTCCGCACCACCAGGTGGCCAGCGACGGCAAGGCCAGCTCTTCGCCCAGCAGGTGGCGGCTGATGGCTGGCAGAAAACCGAGCAAGGCGCTGGACTCCAGCGGCGCCGAGCCCGGCGCGTTGGCCAGCAGCAGGTTGCCTGCGCGCAGCACCTGCAGCAGCCCGGGCACGCCGAGCGTGGAGTCAGAGCGCAGTTCCAGGGGGTCGAGCCACTCGTCGTCCAGCCGCTTGATCAGCGCATGCACCGGCTCCAGGCCGCCCAGGGTTTTGAGGTACAGGCGCTGGTCGCGCACGGTCAGGTCGTTGCCCTCGACCAAGGTCAGTCCAAGGTAGCGCGCGAGGTAGGCGTGTTCGAAATAGGTTTCGTTGTAAGGGCCTGGGGTGAGCAGGGCGATGCGGGCATTTTCACCCTCGGGCGCCATCCGCTTGAGCCCTTCCATGAGCGCGCGGTAGGTGGCGGCCAGGCGCTGCACCCGCATGCCCGCGAAGGCCTTGGGAAACTGGCGCGCGATCGCGATCCGGTTTTCCAGCAGATAGCCCAGCCCCGAGGGCGCCTGGGTGCGCTGGCCCACCACCGACCATTGTCCATCGGGACCATGTGCCAGATCGATGCCCACGATGTGCAGCCAGGTGCCACCCGGTGGCTCCACGCCCTGCATGGCGCGCAGGTAGCCGGGGTGGCCTTGCACCAGCGCGGCCGGCAGCATGGCTTTTTGCAGCAGCTCGCGCGGGCCGTAGAGGTCGGCCATGATGGCGTTGAGCAGGCGCGCACGCTGCAACACGCCCGCCTCGATCTGCGCCCAGTCGGCTGGGCCGACGATCATGGGCAGCAGGTCCAGTGCCCAGGGACGGCGCAGGCCGGTGGCGGCGTCGGCATAGACGTTGTAGGTCACGCCGTTGTCGCGGATCTGTCGCTGCAGGTGTTGGTGGCGCCGGTTCAGGTCGGCCAGGCCTTCGTCACCGATGTGTTCGAAGAAGCTGGACCAGCTGGGCGAAAGCGCAGCCGGCAGGTCTTTGCCATCGGTGGGCGCACCGCGCAACTCGTCGTGGTGGCCCGGGTCGGCCGGCAAAGACAGCGAAAGCGCCCAGTCGGCAAGTGTGCCGGGGCCAAGGTCACCAAACAGGGAGTCGGAAGCTTCGGGTGTCACGTGGTCGCAGTATGCCCGGTGGGGCCAGAGATCAGGTCAGCGGCAGGGCGTCCAGGCTGGCGTAGGTGTTGCGCAGCCAGGTCTTCACCCGCTGTCGTTCCAGCAGACCCAAGGCGTCGGGGCCGGTGGTGAGATGGATCGCGGCCCAGAAGCTGGCGTTGCGCCGGTCGATCTTGCGCATGCTGCCCTCGTGGAGATGGCCCAGCGTCATGACACGCCCACCCAGGGCGAGGGCTTTCTTCAGGGCCGCCGACCTCTCCAGTTGCGAGAAGTCGCTGCCCCGGCCTTCGTTCTTCACCACGATGTAGTTGGGGCCGGCGCCGAAGGTGTTGACCAGGCGGTCCAGCAGGTCGACCGAGTCCTGCCCGGCATCGGCCATGTGCCAGAAATTCACCGTCACACCCATGCTCGCCAGCAGCGGCAACAGGTCGGAGTCGCGGATCCAGCGGGCCAGCGGAGCGGCCGTCTGCGCCGCCAGATCGACGATGACACTGGGTCGCACGCCACTGGCGGGCAGGTTCTCGAAAACAGCCGCGACCGTGTCCAGACCCTCAAAGGTGTCGACCACGACCGGCGAGGCGTAGCCGGCATAAAAGCGGGCAAACGAGGTGTGGGAGCGGTCGGTGTCGAAGCCGGTGAAGGGCAAGCCCTTGTCGATGAAGTACTGCGCCAGCACGCGCGCAGCGACCGACTTGCCCACGCCGCCTTTTTCGCCGCCGATGAAATTGAGAGTTGCCATGGTTGTTGGTTCTGAGAAGTTGGGTTCAGCGCTGGCGCCGCAGATCGAGGGTGAACGGAAACTCGCGGCTGCCGGGCACGTTGATGGTGGCGGGCGGGATCACCATCGACCCCGGCGTGTGGCCGGTGGCCTTGAAGCGCGAGAGCCGGCGCGACTCCGCCTCAAACGAGTTGACCGGCAGGTTTTCGTAGCTCAGCCCACCCGGGTGTGCCACGTGGTACTCGCAGCCACCGATGGAATGCTGGGACCAGGTGTCCACGATGTCGAAGGTCAGCGGCGCGTGCACGTCGATAGTGGGGTGCAGGCTGCTGGGTGGGTTCCAGGCCTTGTAGCGCACGCTGGCCACAAACTCGCCCACTGTGCCGGTGTTTTGCAGCGGCATGGCCTGGCCGTTGCAGGTGACCACATAGCGGCTCTGGTTCATGCCCGTCACGCGGACCTCGATGCGCTCCAGCGACGAGTCCACATAGCGCGCATTGCCGCCGGCCGCACTCTCTTCTCCCATCACATGCCAGGGCTCTAGCGCGCTGCGCAGGGTGAGTTCCATGCCGGCCGATTGAATCGATCCGATCATCGGGAAACGGAACTCGTAGTGGGGCGCAAACCAGCTGGTGTCGAATGCGTAGCCGGCGCGGTTCATGTCGGCGATCACATCGTCGAAGTCTTGCTTGATGAAGGTCGGCAGCATGAAGCGGTCGTGCAGCTCGGTGCCCCAGCGGGTCGCTGGTGCGCGGTACGGGCGGCTCCAGAAACGGGACACCAGCGCGCGCAGCAACAGCTGCTGCACGCTGCTCATGTGCGGATGCGGCGGCATCTCGAACGCGCGCAGCTCCAACAGGCCCAGGCGACCGGTGGCGGAGTCGGGCGAGTACATCTTGTCGATCGAGAACTCGCTGCGGTGAGTGTTGCCAGTGACATCGATCAGTATGTTGCGCAGCGTGCGGTCAACAATCCACGGCGGCATGGTCTGGCCGTACACCTCGCGGTTTTTGTAGATCTGCTCAATGGCGATCTCCAGCTCGTAGAGCTGATCGTTGCGTGCCTCGTCCACCCGCGGCGCCTGGCTGGTTGGGCCCACAAACATGCCGCTGAATAAGTAGCTCAGCGAAGGGTGGTTGTGCCAGTACAGCAGCAGGCTGGCCAGCAACTCGGGTTTGCGCAGGAACGGGCTGTCTGACGGCGTGGCGCCGCCCATCACGAAGTGGTTGCCGCCGCCGGTGCCGGTGTGCCGGCCATCGGTCATGAACTTCTCCGCTGACAGGCGCGTCTCGAAAGCTGCCTTGTAGAGGAACTCGGTGTTTTTCACCAGCTCGCGCCAATGGCTCACCGGGTGGATGTTGACCTCGATCACGCCGGGGTCGGGTGTGACCTGCAGCAGCTTCATGCGCGGGTCTCGCGGCGGCGGGTAGCCCTCCAGCACCAGCTGCATCTTGAGTTCGTCTGCCGTGGCTTCAATGGCAGCCAGCAGCTCCAGGTAGTGATCCAGCTTTTCCAGCGGTGGCATGAAGATGTAGAGCACCGACGAGGCCTTGCCCACCATTTCGGCTTTGGGTCCGCTGGCGCGGCGCGGATCGCGCACCTCCACGCACAGTGCGGTTCGGCTGAGCCAGTGGGCGGATTCGTTCAGGCCAGGCACGCGGTCGCTATCGGCCGCTTCGGCCTGAGCGGCGACCCGCTCGGTCAAGGTGGGGATGAGTGACGCCAGGCCGCTGGGGGTCTGGAGCTTGCGGGGCGCTTCGACAGCGCGGTCGGTGCCCGCGACGTAGCGCGCCGCCAGCGCGCTGTGCAGCGGCAGCGGCCGACGCGGGATCGAAGGGTCTTGCTCGACCATGTATGGGTAGTCGGCCTCTTTGACCCAGGGCAGCGAATCCAGCGGCAGGCGCAAGCCCATCGGCGAATCGCCCGGCATCAGGTACATGCGCTCATCGCGCAGAAACCAGTGCCCGCTGGTCCAGGCCGCGCCAGTGGACCTGGGGCCCTCAGTGGGCTTGAGTGGCAACAAATAGCCCACCACCGAATCCAGCTTCTGGGTGAACACGCGGCGCAGCCGCACACGTTCCATCTCGTCGTCCAGGCGCGCGTTGAACGGATCCACATTCACCGGCAGGCGGCGCTCGCGCCACAGGTAGTACCAGACGTCTTCATAGGCGGGCTGCATGAACTTATCGGTGATGCCGAGCTTGCGCGCCATGGCGCGGGTGAAGCGCTCGGCGTCTGCGCTGGTGTAGTGGGTGGGTTGGCGCTCGTCGACAAACAGCGCGGGGTTGGCCCAGACAGGTTGGCCGTCTGCACGCCAGTAGATGTTGAGCGCCCAGCGCGGCAGCTGCTCGCCCGGGTACCACTTGCCCTGGCCGAAGTGCAAGAAGCCGCCCTGCCCATACTCGTCGCGCAGTTTGTGCACCAGCTCGGTGGCGAAGCCGCGCTTGGTCGGGCCCAGGGCGTCGGTGTTCCATTCGGCGGCGTCGCGGTCGCTGTCGGCCACGAAGGTGGGCTCGCCGCCCATGGTCAGGCGCACATCGCCCGCGACCAGTTGGGCGTCTACCGCGTCGCCCAGCGCCATCACCGCAGCCCACTGCTCCTCGGTGTAGGGCTTCGTCACACGCGGGGATTCAAAGATTCGGGTCACGCCCATGTGGTGCTCGAAAGTCACCTCGCTTTTGCTCACGCCGCCTTCGATGGGCGCTGCGCCCGAGGGCAGGGGTGTGCAGGCGAGCGGGATGTGGCCCTCGCCCGCCATCAGACCGGAGGTGGCGTCCAGACCGATCCAGCCGGCGCCGGGCAGGTAGACCTCGCACCAGGCGTGCAGGTCGGTGAAATCGACCTCGGTGCCGCTCGGGCCGTCCAGCGATTTCACGTCCGACTTGAGCTGGATCAGGTAGCCCGAAACGAACCGCGCGGCCAGACCACAGTTGCGCAGCAGCTGCACCAGCAACCAGCCCGAATCGCGGCATGAGCCGCTGGCCAGTTCCAGCGTTTCTTCGGGCGTCTGCACGCCCGGCTCCATGCGGATCAGGTATTTGATGTCTTGGCTGAGCATCTGATTCAGCTCGACCAGAAAGATCACGGTGCGCCGCTGGGTGCGGTCGATTTTGTCAAGGTAAGCCTGTAGCAGCGGCGTCACCGGGTCGGGCGTCAGATACGGCGCCAGCTCTTCCTTCAACTCTGGGTCGTAGGTGAACGGAAACTCCTCGGCCTCGGGCTCCAGGAAAAAGTCGAACGGGTTGTAAACCGCCATCTCGAAGACGGCGTCGACTGTCACCTTGAACTCGCTCACCTTCTCGGGAAACACCAGGCGCGCCTGGTAATTGGCAAACGGGTCCTGCTGCCAGTTGACGAAGTGGCCGGTGGGCTCGACCTTTAGCGAATAGGAAATGATCTTCGAGCGGCAGTGCGGCGCGGGGCGCAGGCGCACGATTTGCGGGCCGAGGTCGACCAGGCGGTCGTACCGATAATGCGTGATGTGACTCAGGGCGGCGTGGATGGCCATGCGGTTTCTTTCAGCGGAGGGACAACGATGTGCACTGCGGCGGGGGGTCGGATCGGGCAGATGGTGCGGGTGTGGTGGTGCCGGTCATGCTAGCAACATCTGCGCCAGATGGGCTGATTGTGCGGTCTTGTCCCGCATGGGTCGCGGCGCTGGCTAACCTGTTCGCAAGCCCGGCGCGATGAGCCTGGTCAGCCCCTTGCTCGCCGCCGGTTTGGGCTGGATTTTGGGGGTGGCCTGGCAATTGCAGCAGAGCGCACTGTGGCCGCTCGCGGTGTATGGGGCCTCGCTGGTCCTTGCCGCAGCGCTGCTGCTGGCAGCATGGCGCGCGCCACGCTGGCGCGGCTGGCCGCTGTGGTTGCTGGCTGGCTTGCTGGTGGGCGGGGGGTTGACCGGCAGCCGGGCAGCCGTCTACGCCACGCACGCTCTGGCGGCCTCGCTCGAAGGGCGCGACATCACCGTCACCGGGCGCATCGCCTCGCTGCCCCAGTCCACCGCGATGGGCTTGCGGTTCGGGCTGGCGGTGGAATCGGCCCGTTTGGACAGCCAGTCGGTGGCACTCCCCGAGCGCCTGCAACTGAGCTGGTTTGGCGGTGCCCGCAACGACGGGCTCGAACCACCTGCACTCAAAGTGGGCGAGCGCTGGCAGCTCACCGTGCGCCTGCGCCAGCCGCACGGCAACCGCAACCCCCACGGCTGGGACCGCGAGCGCTGGCTCTGGGAGCAGGGCATTGGTGCCACTGGCTATGTCCGCAGCGCTCCGCGCGACCCAGCGCCGCAGCGGCTCGGCGAGCGCGAAGGCCACTCTGTGCTGGCGGCGCGGCAGTGGGTGTCTGAACGCATCGCTGCGCGGGTGGCCGATCCGCGCAGCGCCGGCGTGCTGGCCGCGCTGGTGGTGGGCGACCAAAGCGCGATCGAGCGGGAAGACTGGGATCTGTTTCGCACCACCGGCGTGGCGCATCTGATGAGCATTTCGGGCCTGCACGTGACCATGTTCGCCTGGCTGGCGATGGCGCTGATTGGCTGGGGCTGGCGGCGGCTCGGTGGCCACTGGCCCAGCGCCTTGCTGGCTGTGCCCACACCGCTGGCGGCCGGCGTGGGCGGCGTGTTGCTGGCCTCTGCCTATGCGGTGTTCTCGGGCTGGGGCGTGCCTGCGCAGCGCACCGTGCTAATGCTCGCGGTGGTCGTGGGGCTGCGCCTGTCGGGGCGCCGCTGGCCCTGGCCCATGGTCTGGTTGATGGCGATGTCGGCGGTGTTG
>JBBSDB010000106.1:0-10851 GCA_038249735.1 Burkholderiales bacterium | reverse complement strand
TTGACACCAGGCCTGCGAACGAGGCCGTGACACGGGTTGTCGCCGTGCACTCGGTGCGGCGGTTCGTGCGAAGGCATGAAAGCGCTGCTCTGGGCCCACAGGCGCGGTTGTTCGCAACAGCGGTCAGTGTTTGACAGGCGCCGTGGCGCGGCTTGAAGCGTCGAAGCCACCTTTGGCTTGCCATTCGTCGAAGCTGGCCTGAGCCGAAAGCGAGCCGGAGTTGCAGTACACCAGCATCGGCTTGTCTCGTGGGATGGTCGGGCGTTGCGCGAGCACTTGGCGCCAGTCGATAGGGATCGCGCCCGGTAGGTGTTCTTTGGCGTATTGCGCGGCGTCACGGGTGTCGATGACCACAAAGCGCTTGCCGTCTTCACGCGGGATCTGCTCGGCAAACATGACGTTACCGCCGTGTTCGGAGAACTCCAGGTAGACGGCCATTTCGTCGATGGTGGCGGCGCTGTTCTCGGCCCGCGCATTGGTGAAGATGGGCACCAGCAGACAGGTGGCCAGCGCCATGCCCAGTGTGGTCTTCGGGGAGGTCTTGCCTGGGTTCATCGGACCGATCTGAGCGGTATCGGGATCATCAAAAAAAAGGACCCATAGCGTGAGCAGCTGCGGGTCCGTTGGTGGGAGCGGAGATCGCGGAGCGAGCGGTGGCGCAGCGACTAGCCCGCCATGCCCGGGTTGCCTGCCACCCCCAACAGCTTGGGCGTGTTGAGCTTGCGTGGCGCAACAGTTGGGTGGTTCTTGAAATAGGCCTCCATCACGTCCCAAATCGGCTCACCCTTGACACCCTCGGCCACCGGAGCCCAGCCGGCCACTTTGTAGTTTTTGCTGGCTTCGATCGGCTTGCCTTTGAGCATCATGTTGCTGATGCGCTGGCCGGCTCCGGCGTTGGGACTGCAGGTGTAGGCCAGGCCGCCCACGCGCACCATGTCGCCGCCCTGCTGGAAGTAGGGGTCGGGGTTGAACAGGTTGTCGCACACGTCTTCGAGCACGGTCTTGATCATTTCGCCGCTCATTTCGGTGAGCGTGCTGGTGGGGTAGGTGATGGCCACCTGGTCCATCAGGAGTTCGCGGGTGATCGCCTGGCCCGGCAGGATGGTGGTGCCCCAGCGGAAGCCGGGTGAGAACGCCAGATCGGCGCCTTTGACCTCCATCAGCGCGTCCACGATGAGCTGGTCCCACGAGCCGTTGAAGTTGCCTCGGCGATACAGCAGGCCTTCGCTCACAGCAAGTTTTTCGTCGAGCTTGGCTTTGTACGGCGCGCGCACCTTGTCGATGTGGGCCTGCATCTCGGCGTCGGCCGGCAGCAGGTTGGCGAACACCGGCATCAGCTTGTAACGGAAGTCCTGCACCTTGCCGCCTCGCACATCGAGGTCGAGTACGCCGAGGAATTTGCTGTTGGAGCCGGCGTTGGTGACCAGGGTCTGGCCTTTGGCGTTTTTCACGATGGTTGGCGCGGGCATGCCGTCGTGGGTGTGGCCACCCAGGATGGCGTCGATGCCGGTCACGCGAGACGCCATCTTGATGTCCACATCCATGCCGTTGTGCGACAGCACGACCACGGCTTGCGCGCCTTTGGCACGCACTTCGTCGACCATCTTCTGCATGTTGTCGTCCTGGATGCCGAAGGTCCAGTTGGGCACCATGTAGCTGGGGTTGGCGATCGGTGTGTAGGGAAAGGCCTGGCCGATCACCGCCACCGGCACGCCGTTCATCTGCTTGATGACATAGGGCTTGAACACCGGGTCGCCGAAGTCGTTGGTCCTGACGTTTTGCGCCAGGAAGTCCAGCTTGCCGGCAAAGTCTTTTTCAATGATCTCTTGCACCCGCTTCTCGCCCAGGGTGAACTCCCAGTGCGGACTCATGGCGCTCACGCCCAGCAGCTTGCAGGCGTCCACCATGTCTTGGCCGTTGGTCCACAGCGCGGTGGCGCTTCCTTGCCAGGTGTCGCCACCATCGAGCAGCATGGCATGGAGGCGGCTGGCGCGCATCATCTTCACCAAGGTAGCCAGATGGGCAAACCCGCCGACCTTGCCGTAGGTTTTGGCAGCCTGTTCGAAGTTGAGATACGTGAAAGCATGTGCCTCGGGTGTGCCCGGGCGGATCTTGAAGTGCTTGAGCATTGCCTCGCCCACGATGTGCGGTGGCTGGCCCAGCGCGTCGGCCACGCCGAGGTTGACGTTGGGCTCGCGGAAATGGATCGGCATCAGCTGCGCATGGCAGTCGGTGAAGTGCAGAAAGCTGACGTTGCCAAAGGCTGGCAGGTCGTACATCTTCTGGCCGGCGCCAGGCTTGCCCGCCAACACGTCTTTGTGGTTCAGGGCCATGCCGCCGGCACTGGCCACCGCCAGCACCTGCATGAATTCGCGACGGCTGAAGCTCATGAATATTCCCTTTCAATTGATCGCTGATATTTGCGCGAAATTTTTTGGACCCCGGCCTGCACTCAGCAGACCGAGACCCAGAACGCAGGTTTGGACACCTGTGCGCCCAACCGCCTTACTTGTTGACGGGGGAGTTCGGGTCCAACAGCAGCGCCATCACATGCTGTATTTGTTGCTCGGTCAGGATGCCCTTATGCCCCACGCGCGGCATCTGCGAACAAGCGTTGTAGGCGCGCGCGTTCCACAGCTTGCCCCAGGTGTATTCGACGATGGGCTTGGAAGCCGCACCGCTCGGGTCGGTCACACCACGCAGCTTGCCGTAGTTGTACAAACTGGGCCCCAGGTTGCCGTATGAAATTTCCTTCTTGTCCATCTGGTGGCAGTTGTAGCAGTTGCCACCGTTCACGTCGGTGATTTTGTCGGTCCAGGTCAGGCCGCGACCGCTCTGGGCAATCCTCTCACCCTCCTTCCAGTCGCCCAGGAACTTGCCGTCACTGGGCATCTTGATGGTCTTCATCTCGGCCGCCTCGATGGCCTGGACCATCTTGTCGTCCAAAGGCTTGCCCGCCACGTCCGCAGCAGCGCAGGCGTTGTTGGCGCTGTCGGGCTTCAGGTAGTCCATCGTGGCGATGCCATTCGGCTGAAACGATCCTGCCACGACATCCTGGAACATCTTGTCGTAATCCGCACCACCGCCCAGACCTGTCGAGCAGGCACTGAGCGCGAAGATGGAGGCTGGGACCAGCGCAAAACGCATGTACTTTTTCATGAATGTGTCTCCTGATCAGCGCTTGATGGTCGGCACAGCGGATGCGGCGCCCTTGGCATTGACGCCCATGTAGACGCCCAGGGCGATGGTGACGTCGCTGCCGAACCTGGGCTCGGGGAAGCGCTGCTGGCGGTAGCAATCGTTCAGCCTCTTTTGCATGGTCCACATCTGGGAGTTCGACACGCGATAGGCCGGCCAGGCGGCAAAACCCACCCCGTCACCCGGATTCTTGGTCAGAAGGGGCAGGTCCTGCAGGCGGATACGCCCGCCTTCCACGCCGTGGCAGGACGCACATGAAAAGTCATGCGGACCGCCACGCTGGAAAAACAGGCGCTTGCCCACTTCGTACATGTTCTTCTCTTCTGGCCGACTCTGGGGCAGGTTGAAGCGCATGCCCTTGGACTGCGCGGACAGGTAGGTGGTCATGGCGACCAGGTTGGCGCCCTCTCCACGACCAATCGAAGGCGCAGCCTTGTACAGATCGGCCTCGTTGAAGCCCTGAATCGTCACCATGCAATGGATCAGGCGAGTTTCGAGATCCATGACCTTGCCGGTGTCGGCGAAATACCGCGGCAGTTCAGTGAACGCGCCCTTGATCACGCCTGGGCCTTTGCCCAGATCACACTGTTCCAACGTGGCTGCTTTGGGGCCGCGCTTTTGCTTCCACAGCTCTTCGCCTTTCATATCGAAGAGGTCTGCGGGGTTGCCGTCCTGCAGCATCTCGCGGTATTTTGCAATGCCTTCAGCCGTGGTGCCTTGGGCGCTGGCTGCACCTGCAGCGCTCAGGGCAACAGCCAGGATGGCATAACGCATGGCCTCGGAATGTTTCATCTGGAGTCTCCTTCTCTTGTTTTGAACAATTGAAAACGGCCAGCGACGGGTGCGGCTGGCCGTCTCTCTAACCCATCGCAATCAGGCGATAACCGCTTCGTCGGTACGGGAATCGCCCTTGTTATCGACCCACTTCACCACGACCTTGTCTCCCTTCGCAGCGCCCTTGAACTTGAACGAGAGGAACGGGTTTTGCGACACCGCGCCCGTCCACATGGCTTTGAGAACGGACTTGCCGTTGTGGGTGGCTTCCACGTCTTGAATGAAGTGGGCGGGAATGAGCGCGCCAGCCGCGTCTCTGCGCGTGCCGGGCTCCATGATGTGTGCCATGAGCACGCGAACGGTGGTTTCGTCGCCAGCAAGGGCGGCACGGATGCGCATCGGATCAGCCATGATGGACTCCTAAAATATAAAACTGGGGGTAGGAAGCGCTGGGGTGGGTGGCCGGTCAGCCGCCGCAACCGCCCAGGGTGACCTTGGTTTCTTTGGTGGCCGAGAACAGCTTGCCATCGGCCTTAACCACGGCGACCACGTTGGTGCTCTGTCCCATCTTGACGCGGGTCTGCACGTCGGGCACGGTGCCGGCCGGAATCATGAAGGCAGCGGCGAAGGGCGTCGGGTTCTTCTCGATGATGATGTAGAGGTCGGTTGTGTTGGGCAGCTTGGAAGTGACGCCCACAGGCACCACGGCGCCGTTCTCAGCGATGTCGGGTGACACCACCGTGACCTGATCGCTGTTGGCGGGGGTGCCACCGATGGCTTTGAGCGCATCGTCGAGCGTTTTCACCGAGAAGCTGGCGCGGTCCACAGCGGCTTGCGCCTGGCTCTGGGTGACCAAGCCCAGCGACACCAGGGTGGCGAAGGCGCCTGTGGCTTTGAGGGCGGAACGGCGGGTACTTTTCATGTCGATCTCCTAAAGATGGGTGAAGGAAGTTTACTTGTCTGGGGCGCCTGCGAGCACCCACGCCGCGAGCAACTTGAGCTCGTCGTCTTTGAGGTTGGGCTGGGCCGGCATGGGCACCGGACCGTACACGCCAGAACCGCCGGATTTGATGCGCGCGGCCACCTTCTCCAGTGCATCGGGTTGGCCCTGGTGCTTGGCGGCCACGGTTTTGTAGGACGGGCCCACCATCTTCCGGTCGACCGCGTGGCAGGCCAGACAGGCACTTTTGGCGGCCAGTGCCTTGGCGGCAGCGGCATCGAATGCGTGGGCGCCACCGGCGGCCAACAGGCTGGCCGCAGTCAGCACAACGGAACGAAAAAACATGGTCATAGCGTACGGTCTCCAGGGAAAAAATCGGTTGGGGTTAACGCGCAAGAGCGGGTTTGCGTTCATTGCGCGCCAGCGGCAATCCACTGAGCGATGGACTTGGCATCGGCGTCGCTAAGCTGCGGTTGTGCGGGCATCGGAATGCTGCCGAAAACACCCACGCCGCCGCCCTTGATTTTGCTCAGCAGATAGGCCTCCAGATCGGGACGGCCCTTGTGCTTGGCCACCACCTCGTTGAAGCCGGGGCCCACAATCTTGCTCTTCATGCCATGACATGCCAGACAGGCGTTTGCACCAAGCAGGGACTTCACGTCAGCCGCACCGCCGGAGGCTGCGGCAACCACCACCGGCGTCGGCAGTGCCACCGAGCCCACCGGGCCTTTGGGCGCGGGCTGCGTGGTGTCGGCGCCGCGTACCGGGCCAACCACACGGTTCTGCTCGGCGATGTTGCCGTGTGCGTCGCGCGCGAACTCGGGCAGGAATGAGCGCACCTTGGGATCGACCGCGCAGTTTTTCATGCAGGCCACGTTCTTCACATCGCCCTTGCCATCGACCCGCCACATCGGCTCGTAGAACGCCATGCCGTTGCGGTTGGGCATGCGCTGCTGCACCTCGGCGATGTTTTTGTCTGAGAGGGTGAAGTCGGCCGGTACCACGTTGGCCAGGTTCAGGATGTACGCCGTGACACCAAACACCTCGTCGGGCGTGAGGGTCTTGGGGTTGTTCCAGGGCATGGCCCGATTGATGTAGTCCC
Organism: Burkholderiales bacterium; assembly: GCA_038249735.1. Taxonomy (GTDB): domain Bacteria; phylum Pseudomonadota; class Gammaproteobacteria; order Burkholderiales; family Burkholderiaceae_C; genus Hydrogenophaga. The sequence continues at coordinate 4,837 of JBBSDB010000106.1, read as the reverse complement.
ACAGCGTGGAGAGCGAGGCGACCTTCATCATGGTCGTGCGCTGCGGCACGGTCGCGGCAGCGCCTTCCACCAGAGCAGCCACCCGGCCGGTCTTGATGTCGTCCTGCGTGGTGCCGCCAACGATGGGCGTGAACACCTCGTTGGACTCACCAAAAACACCGTGACAGGAAGCGCACTTGGCTTCCCACACTTGGGTGCCGAGGTCGACCGAGCCGGCGCCTTTGGGTAGGCCCTTGAAGTCGGGACGCACGTCGATGTCCCACGCTTTGACTTCGGCTGGCGTCGCATCGCGGCCCATGTTCTGCCAGGGCTTGTCCTGCGCGGCGGCAGTCAAGGCGACGCAGGCCAGCGCCAGTGCGGTGGCGCGCCGTGCCTGGACCAGAAAGTGGCCGAACCGGTTCCGCCGGGCGCCAGGCATGGCACCCCTGACGGGAAGCGTGAACAACTGAAAGGAGTGAAAGACGGGGGCGTTCATGTCAATAAACCTGCACGTTGGAGACTTCACCGTTTTCCGACACCAGCCAGCTCTGGATCGCGTTCTGGTGGTACACGGAGCGCGAGCCCCGCACGGCGCGCAGCTGGTTGATCTTGGGCTGCACATAGCCGGTGCTGTCGATGGCACGGCTCTGCAGAATGGCCGGTTTGCCGTCCCACACCCAGTCGATGTTGAAGCGGGTCATGGCCTTGGGCAGCACCGGGCCTTCGATACGCGCGGTGCGCCAGTTGCGCCCGCCGTCGGTGCTCACGTCCACCCGCTTGATCGCACCGCGCCCCGACCAGGCCAGGCCGGTCACGTTGTAGAAACCTTTGTCGAGCAGCGTCTGGCCGCCGGAAGGCGTGGTGACCACGCTCTTGCATTCCTGAATGCCGGTGTACTGCCGGTGCAGACCGTCGGGCATGAGATCCATGTAGTGCACGGCTTCGTCTTTGGTCGCGTACTTCTGATCGCCCACCTCGATGCGGCGCAGGTACTTCACCCAGCTCACGCCCTGCACACCGGGCACCACCAGGCGCAACGGGTAGCCGTTTTCCGGGCGCAGCATTTCGCCGTTCATGGCCCAGGCCACGATGCAGTCGTCCATGGCCTGATCGATGGCGATGGTGCGCGTCATCGAGGAGCCATCGGCACCTTCGGCCAGGATGAACTTGCCGTTCTTCTTGTCGACACCGCACATCTCCAGCAGGGTGGACAACAGCACGCCAGTGAATTCGGAGCAGCTCACCATGCCGTGGGTGTATTGCACCGTGGGCACCGCCACATTGCCCCACTCGGTGGCCGAGTTGGCACCGCATTCGATGAAGTGGATGCGCGAGACGCTGGGCAGGCGCATCAGGTCGTCCATGGTGAAGACGCGCTGGCGCTTCACCAAGCCGTTGATCATCAGCCGGTGCTTGGATGGGTCGATGTCCCACCAGCCCTGGTGGTGCCGCTCGAAATGCAGGCCGTTGGGCGTGATCATGCCGAACAGGCCTTGCAGGGGCGTGAAGCTCACCGAGGCCTGGTTGACCCGGGTCAGGCCCGGACTTTGGCGGCGCTGCAGGTTGGCTTCCCATTTGCTCGGCTTGCCGTAACCGTCGGTGACCACCGGCAGACCCAGGCCGGTGGTGTGCTCGGGCAGCTTGAGAATCGCCTCTTCGCCCTCAGCCGCCAGCGCCTTGCCGGCCACACTTGTAGAAGCCGCAACGCCCGCCCCCATGGCGAGCGCCGAGCCCATGAAGCGACGCCGTGCCTTGCGGGCGTCTTCGAGTTTTTCAGCGGACAGAAAATTTTCTGGCGCTGGAAGGACGCGCCCGATCACGTCACGCATTTCTTTGGACACTGGCTTCTTCCTTTGGGTTGACGGGGAGATATTTGGCAGACGGGTTCACAGATTCGCTGCCGGCCCAGCTTCGCTAGGTCTGTCTCAAGGGCCCGGCGACTCAAGTTTGATTGCAACTATATGATTGATTGCCTATATATAGATTGGTAAAAACCCTAGGCCTGCTGCCGTCTGACCTGGTGCTTTGCTACCGAAAATCGGACGGTTCCAACTTGGGACGTCGTTGCCGGTCTGCGCTTCCTCGGGGCGCAGCCGCTGAAAACGCTAGGGTTTCCACGGTTCAGCTTGGGAAATCAGCGGTGCTAGCATCTTCAATTGCTATATGCAGAAGTACTGATAAACCAGTGCAAAGCCGCTCTGCTACAGTTTTTACTTTGCATCGTTTCACCCGCCAATCTGGAGTCAAGCATGATCAACAAATTGAAATGGCTGGCAGCAGGCGCCCTGTGCGCCGCAGCCGTGGGGGCACAAGCCGAGGTCACCCAGGTTCGCATCTGGGCTGCGGCCTGCGCCACCTGCCACGGCACTGGCGGCCATGCCCAAGAGGGGAACGAGTCGCTGGCCGGTAAAGACAAAGACGAGATGTTCCAGAAATTGATGGACTATAAATCTGGTCGCAAGCCCGCCACGCTGATGCACCAGCTAACCGCCGGTTATTCCGACGAGCAATTGATGCAAATCTCAGCCTATTTCGCCGCTCAGAAAAAGTAAGGAGTTACGCCATGCAACGTCGTCAATTTGTAAAAACTGTCGGGGCTGGCTCGGCCGTGGCGGGTCTGGGTCTGATGAGTGGCTGCGCCACCTCGGGTGGCGCCAGCGGCGCCAAGGTGGTCGTGGTGGGTGGCGGTTACGGTGGTGCCACCGCCGCCAAGTACCTGCGTTTGTTCTCCGACCAGGGCATTCAGGTCACGCTGATCGAGCCCAACGCCAACTTTGTTTCTTGCCCCATGTCCAACTTGGTGGTCGGCGGATACAAGAAGATGGCTGACATCACCATGCCCTACAGCAACCTGGAAAAGCGCCATGGGGTAAAGGTCGTGCGCGATATGGTGGCGAGCATCGATCCTGACAAACGCACGGTGAAGCTGGCCAGCGGCGGCGAGCTCCCGTACGACCGGCTGATCGTCTCGCCGGGCATCGAATTCATGTGGGAAACCCTCCCCGGTATGGCCAAGGCCGGCGCCAAAGAGAAGGTGGTGCATGCGTGGAAAGCTGGCCCGCAAACAACGGCCCTGCGCCAGCAGCTTGAGGCCATGCCCGATGGCGGCGTCTACGCGCTGACCATCCCGCTGGCGCCTTACCGCTGCCCGCCCGGCCCGTACGAGCGCGCCTGCATGGTCGCGAGCTACTTCAAGACCGCCAAGCCCAAAAGCAAGGTGATGATTTTTGACGCCAACGACGACATCCAGTCGAAGAAGGGCCTGTTCATGAAGGCCTGGAAAGACAACTACGACGGCATGATCGAATACAGGCCGAAACACCGGGTGGTCGATGTGGACGCCGCCACCAACACGCTGAAGTTTGAATTCAACGACGACTTCAAGGCGGCGGTGCTCAACGTGGTGCCCAACATGAGGGCTGGCGACATCGCGCGCAACACCAAGCTCACCACCGCCAACGACCGCTGGTGCGAAGTGGATTTCCTCACCTTCGAATCCAAGGCGGTGAAGAACATCCACGTGCTCGGCGATGCGATCCAGATCGCACCGGGCATGCCCAAGTCTGCCCACATGGCCAACCAGCATGGCAAGAACTGCGCGGCTGCGGTGGTGGCCCTGCTCGCCGGCAAAGACCTCCAAGCGCTGCCGATCTACGCCAATACCTGTTACAGCTTTGTGACCGCAGACGAAGCGGTTCACGTCGCCAGCGTGCACCGCTACGACGCCGAGAAAAAGACCATGCTCACCGTGCCCGGCTCGGGAGGTGTGTCCAGGGCGGCAAGTGAGCTGGAAGGCAAGTACGCGTTGGGCTGGGCACGCAATATCTGGGCAGACACATTGGCTTGAACGGCTCACCCCCGCGCCGCAGCACCATGAGCCACCCCCGCGCCGCCTTCGGCGTCACCCCCTTCCAGGGGGCAGCATCTGCGGCCCGGCAAAGCCGGTTCTGCGATGCTCTGGGTGAAGCCACCGCCATCGGCGCGAATCTGTGAATCAGCGAAACCTCTTGTGATGAAGCCCCCCTCAAGTCAGTTAGAACGCGTTGCGGTGTTTTTGGCCGCCATACTGTTCACCAGTACCACCGCCCTGGCACAGGCCGACGAAGCGCGGGCCAAGAAGATCGCGGGTGGCTCGTGTTTTCTCTGTCATGGTGAGCAGGGCGAGTCCACCAGCGAGGTATTTCCGCGGTTGGCTGGGCAGCATGCGGAGTACGTGGCGAAGCAGCTGGCGGCGTTTCAGAGCGGGCAGCGAAAAAGCTCGACCATGGCGCCCATGGTGGCCAAGCTCAAGCCTGACGAAATGCTGGCGCTGGGCAAGTACTACGAGCAAATGTCGCTGCCGCGCGAAGAGGCCAAAGACCCTCAGCTTGCGGCGATGGGGCGTTACATCTATCACAACGGCAACAAGCTCAGCGGTCTGCCCGCCTGCGCCAGCTGCCACGGTGCTTCGGCTGAGGGCTCGGCCAATCTGCCGCGTTTGGCCACGCAGTTTTCAGGCTATGTGAACAACCAACTCAAGTTGTTCAACAAGCGCGATCGCACCGACGACAACGCGGTGATGCACATCATTGCAAGCAACATGACCGAGCTTGAAATGGCTGCAGTGGCGGAATATGTGAGCAGCAAGTAAGCGCCTTCTGGATGCAAAAAAAGGGGCGCTCTTTCGGGCGCCCTTCTTTTTGCCCGCTTGTCTGGCTGATGCGGTTCAGGCGCCGCGCAATGCGTTTCGCTTGCGCTCCATCAACCGCCAGATGAAGGGCGTGAAGATCAGCTGCATCGACAGCTCCATCTTGCCACCTGGCACCACGATGGTGTTGGCGCGGCTCATCAGGGAGCCGCTGATCATGCTGAGCAGGTA
>JBBSDB010000105.1:0-10931 GCA_038249735.1 Burkholderiales bacterium | reverse complement strand
TGGGGTCGGTGTCACCCGGCAAGATCAGCCGGCGCCGGCGCACCGCCTGGCCCGACGCCCAGGCCGCGCTGGACCACTTTGCCAGCAAAAAGGCCTTTGCCCGCTGGGAACCCCAGGTGTTGCGGGACTACATCGACCACGCCACGCACGACGCCGACACGTCCCAGGGGCCAAGGCGCGTGCTCAGTTTCGAGCGCGAGGTGGAAACCGCCATCTACAACACCTTGCCGCACAACCTCGACCGGCTGCTGCGCCGCCACCCGCTGGCCTGCCCGGTCGGCTTCCTGGGTGGCACAGAGTCGCAGGAGATGCAGCAGGTGGGCATGGCGATGACGCGCAAGCTGGTGGGCAAGACCCACCCGGAACGCCTGCGCCTGCTGGCAGGCACCCACCTGTTCCCGATGGAGCGGCCACTGGACACCGCTGCTGCGATCGACCAGATGCTCCGAGGGCTCGACCAGCGGTCATAGCGTGCAATTGACGGCGGTATGCCCAGCAATTCCCGCCGGTTGGATCGCCTCAACTTCGGTATAAGGATCGAATGGCCTGCCAACACGGGCCCTCACGATCCATGACACAACCGATCCCACCCGCCACCCAGGCATCCCCTTCGCTGCTTGAGCAGCTGCTCGCCTGGCAGCCCGAGAAGCACGGCTTGGTCCGCCGGCTGATGGTCGCTGTGCTGGTCACCGCAGCAGCGGCCTGGTTGCGCATGGAGCTCGCGCCGGCGGAGTCGGGCGGGCGTTTCGTCACGCTGGCGTTGGCGGTGGCGATTTCCTCCTTTTATGGCGGCTTGGCCGCTGGGGTGCTGAGCACCGTGCTGGGCATGCTGCTGGTCAACTTCCTGCTGATCGCGCCCGCTTTCAGCTTTGCGTTCGACGACCCGGTCGAGGCCTTGTGGCTGAACATTTGGCACCTGATCACACAGGGGGTGGTGGTGACCGCCATCTGGGGCATGCAGCGGCAAAACCGGCAGCTGCGCGAAGCCGGTGAGCTGGTTCGGACCAGCCAGCAGCTTTTTATGGCCACCTTCGAACACGCCGCCGCCGGTATGTTGCATCTGTCGCTCGACGGCCGCCTGCAGCGTGTCAACCGGGCTTTCTGCCAGCTCGTGGGCTACACCAGAGACGAGCTGCTGAAGATGCGGTTTGCCGACATCACCGCGCCCGAAAATATTGCGGCTGACGAGCGGCTATTCGCCCAGACCCTCGCCGGCCAGCGCGACAGGTACTCGCTGGAGAAGCGCTATATCCACAAAAACGGCCATACCGTGTGGGCGCAGCTCACGGTGGCACTGGTGCGGCAAGCCACTGGGCTGCCCGACCACTTCATCTCGGTCGCGCAAGACATTGGCGCCAACAAGGCCGCCGAGCAGGCGGTGCGCACCCAGGAGCGGCTGCTGCGTCAGGCGCAGGCCATTGCGGGGTTCGTCAGCTGGGAATGGGAAGCCACCCACAACATGTTTCGCACCCTGGGGGACTCCCACCAGCGGCTGGGTCTGCCCCAGGCTTCCTTTACCGGTCCAGATCTGCACAAGCACATTCCACGTTCGGAGCATGCGCGCATCAACACCGAATGGGTCGCGGCCCTGAAAGGTGAAAAGTCTTACAACACCAGCTACCGCATGCGCCGGGACGGTCAAGACCGCTGGTTCACCGCCCGCGCCGAGTTTGAGCGCGACACCGAGGGGCGCGCGCTGCGGGCTTTCGGCGTGACGCAGGAGATCACCGAGCGCAAACGCACGGAGAACCAAATCCGCCGGCTCAATGCCTCGCTGGAACAGCGCATCCAGGAACGCACACGCGAACTCAAAGATGCCTACGACGAATTGGAAAGCTATTCCTACGCGGTCGCGCACGACCTGCGTTCGCCGCTGCGCGTCATCAACGGTTTTGCCCAAGCGCTGGAGGAAGACAGTCCCTTGCTGGATGCCGGTAGCCGCAAGCATCTGGACCGCATCAGGAACGCAAGCGTCAAAATGGGCCAATTGATCGATGGCCTGCTGAAGCTTTCTCAGTTCGGGCGCGGCGAACTGCAGCGCCAGCCTGTCGATCTCAGCGCCCTTGCGACGCGCCTGCTGGAGGAACTCGCGGCCACCGAGCCGCAGCGCCGCGTGACATGGGATGTCGAACCCAGCTTGCAGGTGCTGGCAGACCCGGCGCTGATGGAAGCCCTGATGCAAAACCTGCTGCACAACGCCTGGAAATACAGCGCCAACACGCCGCAGGCGGCCATCCGTGTGTTTGTTGATCACACCGAGGGCGTGCCGAGGTACTGCGTGAAAGACAACGGCGCCGGCTTCGACATGGCGCGCGCCACCAAGCTGTTCCAGCCGTTCCAGCGTTTGCACATGCCACAAGAATTCGCCGGGCTGGGCATCGGTCTGGCAACGGCCCGGCGCATCGTGCTGCGCCATGGTGGCGATATGCAGGCGCAGAGTGCGCCGGGCCAAGGCGCCACCTTCTGCTTCACCCTGCCCCGAGAGTCAGACTCCGCACCCAGTTCCGGACACTGAACGAGCCCCTCACCGGGGTGCCTCCCCCGCAGTGGCCGCAAGCGCGACCTCTTGTGCCTCAGCCGGACCGCGCGGATCCATCTGCAACACCGCCTGCGAACCGCCTCCCATCACCACGAAGCTGGATTTCTCTTCTGCCGGCACCGCGGTTGCCGCACGCAGGCGCTTGGCGGTGTAGAGCGCCAGCAGCCCCATCACGGCGGCGAAATACAGCATGAGGCTGTCTGAGCCCACCTGGTCCATCACCACACCCGCCAGCGTGGGCCCGATCGCCGCGCCGGTGCCATGGATCAGCAGCAAGCCGCCGCTGAATTCCACCAGGCGGCTGGAATCGATCACGTCGTTCACATGCGCCACACACAGGCCGTAGATCGCAAAGATCAACCCACCGAACAGAATCGCCAGCGGCACCAGCGAGTCGGGCGAGAAGCGTGACAACACATAGGCCAGCACGCAGACCGCGCTGCCCAGCACCGCCACCCACAACAGCACCACGCGGCGGTCGTGGCTGTCCGAGTAATGGCCCACCGGCCACTGGAAGAAAGCCCCGCCCAGAATGGCTGCGGCCATGAAGCTGGCCACCTGCGCGTCAGAGAACCCCACCCCTTGCGCGAACAAGGCCGCCATGCCGTAGAAGGCGCCAGTGATCAGGCCCGAGGCCATGGCCGCAGCCATGCCCATGGGGGATGCCTCGTACAGATTGCGCAAGCCAAGGCGCGGCGCAGAGACCGGAGCGGGCTCGGGTACCGGTGTCATGGTGATCGGGAGCAGCGCAAACGAAAACATCACCGACACGAGGGCAAATGGCACGAACCCCAGCCGGTCGCCCACCAGGATCAGCCACTGGCCCAACGCCAGCGCCACGAAGTTGATTGCCATGTAAACCGCAAACAGGCGTCCACGCAGCGCGTTGGGTGCCATCGCGTTGAGCCAGCTCTCGATCACGATGTAAAGGCCCACCATGCAGATGCCCGTGATCAGGCGCAGCAGGCCCCAGAACCAGGGATCGATCCACAGCGCATGCAGGATGGGCATGGTCGAGGCCAGCGAGGCCATGGCGGCAAACGCGCGGATGTGGCCCACGCGCCGGATGATCTCCGGGCACAAAAAGGTGCCCAACACAAAACCGGCGAAATAGGCCGAGGTCACCAGCCCCAGCGTGATGCTGGAAAAATCGGCCAGACCAGCGCGCAGACCGAGCACCGAAAACAGCAAACCCACGCCCACGATCAGCAGCGCCACACCGCTCAACAGGGTGGACAGGCGCCACAGCAGAGGCCCCATGGCCGAATCACTCATGCGCCCAACCCTAACAAGATCACGCGGTCCAGTCCACCCAACCCGTGTAAGCGGTCAACAGAATCAGGCCGCCAAACGCAATGCGGTACCAGGCGAACGGCACGAAGGTGTGGTTGCTCACAAAACGCAGCAACCATTTCACACACACCCAGGCCGACAGCCACGACATCACCAAGCCCACGGCAAACAGAGGAATGTCAGCCGTGCTCAAGAGGTCGCGGTTCCTGAAAATGTCATAGGCCGCAGCGCCAAACAGCATGGGGATGGCCAGAAAGAAGCTGAATTCGGTGGCCGCCTTGCGGTTGAAGCCCAGCAACATGGCGCCAATGATGGTGGCGCCCGAGCGGCTCACCCCGGGGACCAGCGCGGTGCATTGAATCAGACCCACTTTCAGCGCGTCTTGCCAGCGCACGCTGTCCACATCGGCGACACGCGGCTGGACGCCGCGCGTTTGCAGGTGTTCAGCCCACAAAATCACAAAGCCTCCCACGATGAAGCCCAGCGCCACGACCACCGGGCTGAACAGCACACTTTTGATGAAGTCGATGAAAAGGACCCCGGCCAGCGCCGCAGGAAAAAACCCGACCAAGATGTTGAGCGTGAACCGCTGCGCCTGACGCTCGGTGGGCAGCCCCACCAGCGTCTCCCACAATTTGGCGGCGTACAACGAGATGATGGCCATGATGGCGCCGGTCTGAATCACCACCTCGAACAACTTGATCTTTTCTCCCGGCATGTTCAGCAGCGCAGCCGCAAGGATGAGGTGGCCAGTGGAGGAAATGGGCAGAAATTCGGTGATTCCTTCCACCACGCCCATAATGGCGGCCTTCAGCAGCAGCGCAATGTCCATGTGGGTTCCGCTGCATCCAGCGGCTCGCAAAAACGAAAACAGGCCAAACGCTGGCCTGCCGAAGGGGTATGTTACCCGCTGCCTGTTGCTGCGCTTTTCAGCGTGGCACCGGATCCAGCTGCAAACGCAGACCGCCCGGCAACACATTCAGCGCACCGGGCTGGTAGCCCCAGCCTCGTGCAGCCTGCAGGTCTTCGGGCTTGAGGCGGTAAATCATCATGTCTTGCAGCAGGCTCTCGGCCAGCACGGCTCCGAGCCGGTTGGCGCGGGACGCGTAGAGCGGTGGCACGCCCGGCACCTCAAAGCCCTCGACCCGCACCTGGCTCAGGCGCACCGAGTTATCGGTCGGCTCGAAACGCAGGCCGTAGCTCAAATCCAGCCGACCCTGAAAAGGGCGCGCGCCGAGCAGCAACGATCCCAGGGAATACGAAAACGCAGTGCCGATGCGGTTCTCGGCCGGCATGAGGCGCACCTGGGGCGCGCTGAGCGAGACGTCGAAGAGCTCCAGGTAGCGACTGTTGAACGGGAACTGCCGGCTGATCAACTCGACCAGCTTGGCCTCGGAGATCTCGATCGTGCGTGGGCCTGGAGCGAGCGCAGCGCAACCGGCCAGCAGCAGGACCGCGAGGCCGCCGCCGCCAGCCAACAGGCGGCGCCTTGACGTGATGTGGGTCATGGAGGCTCCCGGGAAAGGCTGCCTGGGGTTGGCAGCCATGCATTCCATTGTAGGAAGCCACGCGGGGCCAACGATCCGTGGCGTGGCAGACGCCGCCGATCCATCCTCCATCGCTTCATTTCGCGCTGCGCCAGGGACGTTTCGCGCCCTGGATCGGCCAAGCCGTCGCGCAGGGCTCGCGGGGCGCCGGTGGCAGCGGCACAGTGACGACACCTCCACCGCACAGCCAGCGCCACTCCCCATGCAGCTCACACCCATCATCGCCATCCACCTCAGCGCTGCCCTGGGCGCGCTGGCTCTCGGCCCGGTGGCCTTGTGGGCCCGCCGAGGCCATACCAGCCAGGTAGCCCACACCCAGCGCCCGCGCCTGCACCGCGCCGCCGGCTACGCCTGGGTCACGCTGATGCTCGCCACCGCCATTTCAGCGATGTTCATCCGCGACTTCCGCTTGCCCAACATCGCCGGCTACACGCCCATCCACTTCCTGGTGCCGGTGGTGTTGGGCAGCCTGTTCATGGCGTTTCGTGCCCTGCTGCGCGGTGACGTCCTTCGCCATCGCAGATGGATGACGAGTCTTTACCTGAATGCCTGCCTGGTTGCCGGTGGCTTCACTCTGCTGCCCAACCGATTCCTCGGTCAGCTGGTTTGGAGCCAGTGGTTGGGCCTGCTCTGAAGCCATCCCCCACCTTCTTGGAGAACACCATGCTGATCACCCTGCTCATCGAACACCCGGCTGCCGCACTCGACATCCTGCGCCACACACCGCCTTGGATCTGGCTTCTGCTCGCGGGCCTGGTCGCGCTGGGCGTGAGCCAGTGGCGCGAGCGCCATGCCAGCCAGGCGCGGGTGACGGTCTTGCCCATAGTGATGGTCGCGCTGTCTTTGCTGGGGCTTGTGACGGCGTTTGCCCACGGTGGCACCCTGCTGCCCGCGCTGGGCGCTTGGCTGGCCGGCTTTGCGCTGGTGTGGCTGCTGCTGCGCAGGCTGGGCGCGCCTTCGGGTGCCCGCTTCGATCCGAACAGCGCGCGCTTCCATCTGCCTGGCAGCCCCTGGCCACTGCTGCTCATCCTTGCGATCTTTCTGCTGAAGTACGCGGTGGGCATCGAGCTCGCCCTGCAACCGCAAGCCGCCAGTCACCTCGATTTCGTGCTCGGCGTCGCCGGAGCCTACGGTGTCCTGAGCAGTTTTTTCGCCAGCCGAGCTGCAGCGCTGTGGCGACTGGCATGCAGCCGCTGACCTGTTGCCGACCACCGATTTCGGATCCTTGAAAAGAACATCATGAAAACCACCCCCATGCACACCGATCTGGACCGCCTTGCCGAACGCCGCGTGAATGCCCGCATGGGCTGGTACACACACGCCACCGTCTACACCATCGTCATCTCCGGTCTGGCGCTGCTGGGTTGGTGGCAGGGCCGCTTTTGGCCCATCGCGCCCGCATTGGGCTGGGGCCTGGGGCTGGCGATACATGGTCTGGCGGTGTTCGTCTGGAGCAGCGGCTCGCAGCTGCGAGCGGGCATGGTTCAGCGCGAGCGCGAGCGCTTGCAGCAGCGCCAGGCGGCAGGCCAGTGAGATCCAGGTGCCAGAATCTCGGGATTCGAGCCGTCCGCTTGTGCGCACTTCCATCCCCGCCATGAACCCGATCACCCGCTGGCTGCCAGCCGAAACCCGCGCCGGCCTGGTGCGACGCCTGGCCATCGTCTGGGCGGTGGCGCTGCTGATCGCTTTGGCGCAGTGGCTGGGCAAGACAGACGGGGCTGCGCTGGACCGCTCGCTGGTCTACAGCTATGCCATCAGCACCAGCGTCTGGTTTTTGACCGACCCGGTGCGCATCGCGCTGCACGGCTTTCTGCGTACCGAGCCACCGCACTACTGGACGTTGAACCCGCGCAGCATCACCTGGCTGCTCCTGGCTATCGTGCTGGGCTACTGGCTGGGCACCACCCTGGGCGATCTGTACGCTGGCGTCTCGACCTGGGCGCTGCTGACCCAGTCACCGCAACGATTCTGGAATTTCTGGTTCAGCTCGCTGGGCATCAGCTTCGGTTTTCTGTTTTTCTTCTACCAGCGCGAAAAGTCGCAGGCGCTGCAGCGCCAGGCCACCGAAGCGCAGTTGCGTCTGTTGGAAACCCAGCTTGAGCCGCACATGCTGTTCAACACACTGGCCACGCTGCGTGCGCTCATCACAACCGACGCACCGCGCGCCGTGGCCATGCTCGACCGGCTCAACGACTATTTGCGCGCCACGCTGAGAGCCTCGCGCGGCGACGGCGATGCCGCACGGCCAACCCACACGCTGCAACACGAGTTCGACCGCCTGCGCGACTACCTCGAACTCATGGCGATTCGCATGGGGCCGCGTCTGCGGTTTGCGCTGGAGCTGCCCGACGCACTCGCCAGCCATCCGGTGCCGCCGCTGCTGTTGCAGCCACTGGTGGAAAACGCGATCCGCCACGGGCTGGAGCCGCATGTGGCAGGGGGTGAGATCCGCGTGTTGGCGCAGTCAGCCGGCGGTGATCTGTTGCTGACGGTGAGCGACAGCGGCGCCGGGTGCGACGGCACACCCCAAGCCGGCTTTGGGCTGACCCAGGTGCGCGAGCGTCTGGCCACTGCCTTTGGTGGCGCCGACCGGTTGAGCTGGCACAGTGAAGCCAACCAAGGCACGCGCATCGCCCTTCGCCTGCCCTTGCAACCCAACCAGAGTGGCCCACTGCGATGAGCCAAAAGGCCTTCACAGCGCTGATCGCCGAAGACGAGCCGGTGCTGGCGGCCGCCTTGCGCACTGAGCTCGCCCTCGCCTGGCCCGAGCTGCAGGTGATCGCCACCGTGGGCGATGGCGCCAGTGCCGTCGCGCAGGCCCTGGCGCTGCGGCCCGATGTGCTGTTTCTCGATATCCGCATGCCGGGCCAGAACGGGCTGGACGCGGCGGCCGAACTGGCGGATGAATGGCCCGCCGAACAAACGATGCCGGCGCTGGTGTTCGTGACCGCCTATGACGCCTATGCGGTGCAGGCCTTTGACGCGCAGGCGGTGGATTACCTGCTCAAACCTGTGACCCCCGAGCGCCTGGCGCGCGCGGTGCAGCGGGTGCAGCAACGCCTGAGTGAGCGCCTGCCCGCGCCGCAGCAGCTGGATCAAACCTTGGCGCAACTGCGCGCCTTGCTTGCCAGCCCCAGCCCGGCGGCGCCGAGAGAACGCCTGAGCGTGATTCAGGCCAGCGTGGGCAACAGCATCCGCCTGCTACCGGTCAGCGAGGTGTTGGTGTTCGAGGCAGCCGACAAATACCTGCGCGTGCTCACCGCCGATCAAGAGTTGCTGATCCGCACCGCGCTGCGCGACCTGCTGGAACAACTGGACCCAGCCGAGTATTGGCAGATCCACCGAGGCACTGTGGTGCGCGCCAGCGTGATCGATAGCGCCAACCGCGACGAGGCCGGCAGGCTTTTCCTGCGCCTGCGCGGGCGGCCCGAAAGCTGGCCGGTCAGCCGCCTCTACGCGCAGCGCTTTCGCGCCATGTAACCCGGCGCCGAGCGTCCAGCAACAGCGGTCAGTCGTCCCAACGGTCACGGTGGCGATCGTGGCGCTTGTGCCATTTGTGGCTCTTGTACCCGCGGCGATCGTCAATCCGACGGTAGCCTCGCTCGCCATACACCACCACCGGCTGCGTGTAAGCGTAGGGATGGGTTTCGTACACAACCACCGGGCGCTGATACACCACCGGACGCTCATAGAACACCGGGCGCTCGACCACCACCACCCGTGGACGCTGCTGATAGACCACCGGTGGGGCGTTCGACACCCCCACGCTGACCCCCGGCTGATTCACGCCGATCGACCAGTACACATCATTTCCACCTCGCGCATGCGCAGCGCCAGCCGACAAGGCCCACACGCCAGCCGCGAGCGAGACCCACGCCAGGCTGCGAGCCCAGCCCGAACTGCGCTGCCAGGCGGTGTTAAAAGTCACGGTTTTCATGAGAGTCTCCAGTTGAATGAACCGGTTGGTTCACGCGATTCATTACAGACAATGGGTCGGTAAGCTGTACCGCACGCCCGGTCAAACCCATTGCCAGACGTAACACGATCAACACCATGAATGTCACAGATCCACTCGAATTGACCTCTGCATCGCCTCAAGACGTGCTCGACTTCTGGTTCGGCGACGGCCTGCAGCGCGACTGGCCCAGCAGCGACCACCACGCGCTGTGGTTCGGCGGTGGCGCCGAGCAAGACGAGACCATTCGCCGGCGCTTCGGCGCGCTGCTGGAATCGGCCTTTGCCGGTGGTCTCAAAGATTGGGAGGGCGCGCCAGCAACGCGCCTCGCTCTGCTGATCGTGCTGGATCAGTTCAGCCGCCATGTGCATCGCGGCCAATCCCTCGCCTTTGCCGGCGATGCGCGCGCGCAGCAGTTGGTGCTGGCCGCGCTGGCTGCGAGCGAAGACACCAGCCTGGCGCGCGTGGGCCGCGTCTTTCTCTACATGCCCCTGATGCACGCGGAAGACCTGGCTCTGCAAGAGCGCTGCGTGGCCTGCTTCACCGCGCTGCACAGCAACAGTCCGCCCGCGCTGCGCGAGACGCTGGCGGGCAACCTGCACTTTGCCCGAGAACACAGAGACATCATTGAGCGCTTCGGCCGCTTTCCCCACCGCAACGCCGCGCTGGGTCGCGCGAGCACGGCCGACGAAATGGCGTTCCTGCGGGACAGCCCGCGTTACGGGCAGTGACCCACCGGGCCAGCCATCAGGCAGGCGCGGTCCCCTGCTCCCCGCCCGACCGCGACGAGCGCTGCGCAGATTCTGGCGTTCAAACCCAGCCGAACTGAGCCCGAACGTCGCGCGCCGTCACGTTCACCGGCGCGGTCGGGGCCTGGATGTGCTGGCGCAGGTTGGGCGCGCGCACACCGCCGCTGTCTTGACCGAGCACCGCCACCGCTTTGATGCGCCAGCCGCGTTCGCGCAGCGCGGCCACGTAAGCCTCGGCGTTCGGGTACTCAAGCAGATCGGTTTTGTGGGCGTTGGGCGAGAGGCAAAACAGCACCGCTTCGCAGCGCGAGCGTGCCGCTTCCTCGGCGAACTCGTCGACCGTGGTGCGCGTGCTTTGCAGCGCGCCGACGCGGGCGTAGAAACGCATTGGGCGCTTGCTGCTTTGCAGCTGGATGTCGCGCACGCTGCGGTTGAAGCAGCCGCTCAGGCTGCGCACGATCGAGGTCTTTCGGGTGTTGGGGTTGCCAATGAGGATGTAGGCGTCCATTGGTCGGTATCAGAGTTTCACAGAGGTGCCACTGACATCGACCATCATCATCACGTTGGTCTCGCCCAACACCTCGTAGTCGAAGTCCATGCCGATCACGCCATTGGCACCGAGCTCCTTGGCAGCATCGATCAGGTCGGCAACGGCCGCATCGCGCGCACCGGAGAGGGCTCGCTCGTAACCACTGGCGCGCCCGCCCACCACGTCGCGCACGGAAGAAAACATGTCGCGAAAGATGTTGGCGCCGATGATGGCCTCGCCGTTGACCACACCCAGGTACTGGCGCAGCTCGATGCCGGGTGGCGTGGTGGTGCTGAGGAAAAAGCCGTCGGTGCTTTTG
>JBBSDB010000104.1:0-10936 GCA_038249735.1 Burkholderiales bacterium | reverse complement strand
TTTGCCGGGCCACAGGCCTGGTCACCCCAGCAGGGGGGAAAGACGCGAAGCGGTGCAGGGTGGGTCATTGACTCCCCTCCACTTCCACCAAGCAGTCGTAAAACACCGGGCCATTGCCCATGTCGGTCAGGCGCTGGCTGGTGAGCTGGTTAACGTTGGTGCCAGCAAGTCCCAACTTGCGCCACCACACGCCAAGACCATTGACCACGCCGGGGCGCGCGCGCCGCGACACATCGGCCTTGCAGTGGTATTCGCCGCGCGCGTTGAACACGCGTACCACCTGGCCGGTGGTGATGCCGCGCGCGGCGGCGTCGTCTGCGTGAATTTCCAGCAGGGGCTCGCGCTCGATAGCGCGCAGGCTGTCCACGTTGACAAAGCTGGAGTTGAGGAAGTTGCGCGCCGGCGGCGAGATCATGGCCAGCGGATAGGTGGCGCTGCTGTGGGCTGGCTCGTAATTCGGCAGGTGGTCGGGCAGCGGGTCGTGACCCTGGGCGGTGAGGCGGCTGCTGGCGAATTCGCAGCGGCCCGAGGGCGTGGGGAAGCCACCCTCGGCGAACGGCGCCTCGGGCAATGGCAGGGTCGCAAAGCCCTGACTCAGCAGGGTGTCGAAGTCGACTTGGTCGCCGAAGGCGGTGCGGCACAGGGTTTCGTCGTCGTCCAAGAAGCAGGGGTCGTCAAACCCCATGCGCCCGGCCAGAGCGCGGAAGATGGCGGCGTTGCTGCGCGCTTGGCCCAGTGGCGCGATCGCCGGGCGGTTGAGCAACACGTCGGTGTGGCCATATGAAGCGTGCACATCCCAGTGTTCGAGCTGGGTGGTGGCTGGCAAGATGTAATCGGCGTAATCGGCGGTGTCGGTCTGAAAATGCTCCAGCACCACGGTGAACAGGTCTTCGCGCCCAAAGCCCTGCACCACCTTGCCCGACTCGGGGGCCACCGCCACCGGGTTGCTGTTGTAGACCACCAGCGCTTCGATCTGCGGGCCAAATTCGATGGAGGCATCGCGCAGCAGATCGTCTCCGATGGTGCTCATGTTGATGGTGCGTGGCTGGCGGCCCGCGAGCAGGTCGGGCCGGTGCAGCGCAGCGCGCTGAATGGGGAAATGCCCGCTGGATGACAGCAGCAAGCCCCCAGCCCGGTGCCGCCAGGCGCCCACCAGCGCGGGCAGGCAAGCCACTGCGCGCACCGCGTTCCCGCCTCCGCGCACCCGCTGCATGCCGTAGTTGAGCCGAATGGCGGCTGGCGCTGTGGTGCCATAGTCGCGCGCCAAGTCGATGATCTGTTGGACCGGCACACCGCAGATCTCGGCTGCGCGCTCAGGCGGCCACAGCAGTGCGCGCTCGCGCAAGCCTTGCCAGCCCAGGGTGTGGCGCGCGATGTAGTCGGTGTCCAGCCAGCCGCGGGTGATGAGCTGGTACATCAGGGCCAAGGCCAGCGCAGCATCGGTGCCGGGACGCAGCGCGATGTGTTCGTGGCACTTCTCGGCGGTCT
Organism: Burkholderiales bacterium; assembly: GCA_038249735.1. Lineage (GTDB taxonomy): Bacteria > Pseudomonadota > Gammaproteobacteria > Burkholderiales > Burkholderiaceae_C > Hydrogenophaga. Next base: position 9,448 of record JBBSDB010000104.1, on the reverse strand, counting down.
CTGTGCGCCGTGGGTCAATGCAGACCAGGCGTGCGCCGCTGCGTTTCGCCTGCTGCGCGAGGCGCCAGAAATGCAGGTTGCTGGAGATCGAATTGCTGCCCCAAATCAAGATCAGTTTCGACTCGGCGAAATGCTCGACCTTCATGCCGATCTTGGCGCCGAAGGTGTTCATCAGTGCCTCGGCGCCGGCCGACGCGCAAATGGTGCGCTCCAGGTGCGAAGCGCCGAGCTGGTGAAAGAAGCGCGCGGCCATGCCCTCGGCCTGCACCTGGCCCATTGTGCCGGCGTAGCTGTAGGGCAGGATGGCCTGAGGATCGCGCGCGGCGATGGCTTTCAGGCGCGCAGCAATCGCGTCAAGCGCTTCGTCCCATCCCACTGGTTCGAACAGGCAACAGCCTTTGGGCCCCACGCGTTTAAGCGGTTGCAAGATGCGCTTTGGGTCGTAAGTCCGCTCGGTGTAGCGCGACACCTTGGTGCACAGCGCGCCGTCGGTGTGGCGATGCTCGGGGTTGCCCTGGACGCGGATCGCCACGCCGTCTTGCACCGTGGTGAGCATGGCGCAGGTGTCTGGGCAGTCGTGTGGGCAGGCGCCGCGCACGGCGTGCGAAACAGGGGGGAGAGCGGTCATGGCGCGTGGGCATGGAACAACGTGTTGGATTATCGGGCGCCCGTCGGCGTGCCGGAGGCTTCGGCGGCGACACCCCTGTGACGCTCGCTGACACCAGTGCTTGGTTACCATCGTCTTTTCGCCATCAGAGCCCGGAGACTCGCCATGAAGCTGATCGATTCCATCCTCACCCAAGCCGCGAGCATCGCCGCCGTGCGCCGCGACATCCACGCGCACCCCGAACTCTGCTACCAAGAGGTGCGCACCGCCGAGGTGGTGGCCAGCAAGTTGGCCGAGTGGGGCATTGAGGTGCACCGTGGCATGGGCACCACCGGCTTGGTGGGCATGGTGCACGGGCGCGATGGTGGGAAATGTGGGCGCGCGATCGGCCTGCGCGCGGATATGGACGCGCTGCCCATGCAGGAGCACAACACCTTCGAGCACGCCAGCCAGCACGCCGGCAAGATGCACGCCTGTGGTCATGACGGCCACACCGCCATGCTGCTCGCCGCCGGTCAGCATTTCGCCAAACACCGCGATTTCGACGGCACCGTCTACTTGATTTTCCAGCCAGCCGAAGAGGGCGGTGGCGGTGCGCGCGAGATGATCAAAGACGGCTTGTTCAAGAAGTTCCCCATGGAGGCGGTGTTTGGTATGCACAACTGGCCAGGCATGCCGGTGGGCAGCTTCGCCGCCAGCAGTGGGCCGGTGATGGCGTCCAGCAACGAGTTCCATATTGTCATTCAGGGCAAGGGCGGGCACGCCGCGCTGCCGCACAACAGCATCGATCCGGTGCCGGTGGCCTGCCAGATGGTGCAGGCGTTTCAAACCATCATCACCCGCAACAAAAAGCCGATCGACGCGGCGGTGATCTCGGTCACCATGATCCATACTGGCGAGGCCACCAACGTGGTGCCCAACCGCTGCGAAATCCAGGGCACGGTGCGCACCTTCACCAACGAGGTGCTCGACATGATCGAGCGCCGCATGGGCGAGATTGCCCAGCACACCAGCGCCGCCTTCGGGGCCACCTGCGAGTTCAAGTTCAAACGCAACTACCCGCCCACCACCAACCACCCCGCCGAGACCGCCTTCCTGCGCGGCGTGTTGGCGGACATCGTGGGTGCGGATCAGGTTCGCGAGCAAGAGCCGACCATGGGCGCCGAAGATTTCGCCTACATGCTGCACGAGCGCCCAGGCTGCTACGCCTTTATCGGCAATGGCGACGGCGATCACCGCGAAATGGGTCACGGCGGCGGCCCCTGCATGTTGCACAACCCGAGTTATGACTTCAACGACGACCTGATCCCGCTGGGCGCCACCGTCTGGGTTCGCCTGGTCGAAAAGTGGCTGGGTCAGCCGCGTACCGCTGTCTGATTCACAGCCAGCCATTCCAGATGATCCAGCCCAACGACGCGTTTTCTACCAGCTACGTTCGCGCGCGCACCCGCTTCCTCGAAGGTGCCGCCACCGCCGGCATGGCGATCCAGAGCCGCAACCACCCGCTGCCAGGGCGCGACGGCGAAACCCTGGCGATGGACCTGGCGCTCGATGGCCCGCTCGACGCCGAGCGCCTGCTGATCGTCAGCAGCGCCTGCCACGGCGTTGAGGGCTTTTGCGGCTCTGGTGTGCAGGTTTTCGCGGCGCACGATGCCGAGTGGCGCGAGCACGCGAAACGCGCTGGCGTGTCGGTGCTCTACATCCACGCGCTGAACCCACACGGCTTCTCGTTTGAGCAGCGCGTGACACAAGAGAATGTGGACCTGAACCGCAATTTCCAAGATTTTTCGCAACCGCTGCCGGTGAACGCCGCCTACGCCGAGGTGCACCCGCTGCTGCTGCCGCCCGAATGGCCGCCCACGCCGCAGAACGTTGCCGCCACCGAGGCCTATGTCGCCAAGCACGGCGCGCTGGCCTACCAAGCGGCGGTGTCCCAAGGCCAGTACGCGTTTCCTACCGGTTTGTTTTTTGGCGGCACCGAGCCGACCTGGAGCAACACCACGCTGCGCCAGGTGCTGCGCCAACACGGCCGCAGTGCCCGCCAGATCGCATGGATCGACCTGCACACCGGCCTGGGTCCGAGCGGCTTGGGCGAGCGCATTTTTGCCGGGCGCAACGACCCCACCGCGCTGGCCCGCGCGCGCAGTTGGTGGGACGGCGGCGGAAAAACGCCGGTGACCTCGATCTACGACGGCTCATCCAGCTCGGCGCTGCTGACCGGGCTGATGTGGTGCTCGGTGTTCGACGAGTGTCCGCAGGCCGAGTACACCGGGATTGCGCTGGAGTACGGCACCCAGCCTTGGTCGGACGTCATGCAAGCACTGCGGGCCGACCATTGGCTGCATCTGCACCCCGAGGCGCCAACCGAGCAGCATCACGCGATCAAGCAGCAGATGCGTGACGCTTTCTATGTCGATACGGACGCCTGGCGCGCCCAGATCGTCACCCAGGCGCGCCAAGCGATGTTCCAGGCGATCGACGGGCTCTCGGCTTCGCCCGCCTGATCAGCTGGCGTGGCGCGCCGCTCAGCTCGGCGCGCGGTAGGCGCTGGTGAGTGCCATCAGGTGCGCGCGCTGGCCGCTTTCCAGGTAGGGCGCGATCAGGTTGAGCACATGCTGGGCGCCGCGCATCAGGGCCAGTTCGGCGTTCTCGGGCTCCAGCGCATGGCGCGGGTCGCGCACGTACTCGAAGCTCAGCCAGTACGTCAGCACCACCACCATGCAGTTGGCCGTGGGCTCGACCTCGCGGGTGTCGATGTCCAACGCGCCGCTGTGGCTCATGCCCGAGAGCAGCGCACGCACCGCCCGCGTCTTGTTCTTGAGAACGCCCTGAAACCGGGTCTCGAGCAGGCGGTTTTTGGACAGAAGATCGTTGAGGTCGCGGTACAGAAAGCGGTACTGCCAGACGATCTCGAACTGCGAGTGCAGAAAGAACCAGGCGTCTTCCACATTGCGCACGCCATCGGCCGCCTGCAACAGCTCATTGAGCGCGCGCTCGTAGCGCTCGAAGAGCGAGTTGATCAGCTCGTCTTTGGCCGGGTAGTGGTAGTAAAGGTTGCCTGGGCTGATACCGAGCTCGGCAGAAATCAGCGTGGTCGACACGTTGGGCTCGCCAAAACGGTTGAACAGCTCCAGCGTCACTTCCAGAATGCGCTCAGCGGTGCGGCGTGGGGCTTTGCGGGTCATGCCTGTGCCCGCTGGCCGATCGTGGGCAGGCGCTGCTGCAATTCATCGAGCGTGGCGTGGAGCCTGTCCACCGCCGGGGCGGCCGGCCGCTGGCGGCGCGATGGCAGCGGCGCCACAAGATGGCGGCGGCGGTCATTGAGAACGCCAAGGTCCAGCGCGATACCGTGGCGCTCCAGCGTCGGTGACAGCGTGTGCAGGCGTTCGCGCAGCATCTGGCGGGTCTGTTGGTAGGCGTGTTCGGCCATCTGGCGGCGCTGGCGGTAGCTGAAGGTGTTGGCGAAGAACAGCTCGGCATCGCGGTGGTCGGGCTCGATCAGAAGGATGTCGGTATTCGGGTAGTCGACTTCGTAATGCTTGAAACCCAACGCGAGGCGCGAGTGGATCATGGAGCGGAAGGTCTGGCTCATCACGGCAGGGAAGCCACCTTCAACCAGCGTCGGGATGCGGCGCTTGCCAAAGCGCTCTGGGCTGGCGTGAAACGGCACCAGCGGGTTCAGGCAGATCAGAAGATCCACCCCTTCTTCCAGCGCCTGCGTGGCGTGCACGGTTTTCTTCAGCGCGCCATCGACGTAATACTTGCCGTCGATCTTCACCGGCGGGAACAGCCCGGGCAACGCCGCGCTCGCCTGGATCGCGCGCGAGATCGGCACATGATCCCAACCCGGCCGGCCGAACGGCGCGGCCTCACCTGTGTCCAGCTCGGTGGCCACCAAGGTAAGGCGGCTGCGCAGCTGGCGAAAGTCGTTGCTGCGACCCTCGCGGGCAAACAGACGCTCGATGTGGTGGTGAATGCCTTCGTTGTCCAGCAGCCCGGTCGGCAATGCCGTGCCCAGGCGCTCCAGCGCACTGCCCAGCGAGCTGCCTTGCACGCCCCACGCCCACAAGGCGCTGGTCAGCAAGCCGGGCAGGCGGGCCAGCCGCATACCGAACTCTGCCCAGGCCGGCTTGAGCATCCAGGCCGGATCGAAATCGTCTTCGTGCTGCCGGTCTTCAATGAAGATGTCGCACATCTGGTGCGGCGTCAAATCGTTGGCGAGACCCGCTGCAATGAAGCCGCCGGCTGAGACGCCGATGTAGTGGTCGAAGCGGTTGAAATCCAGACTGGGCAAGCAGTCTTGCAACGCGCACAACGCCCCGATCTCATAGATCGCGCCCAGCGGCCCACCGCCGGCCAGGGCCAGGGCAACACGGGGACGCTGCGCGCGCAGAGTTGAAGATCGGGCAGGCGCTGGGCGGGCTTTGGCGGGCTTCATGCTTTTGAGTGTAGACCTCGGAGGCGATCACATGTGTTGCGTTGCAGCAAGCTCACAAGACAAAAAAATGGGGCGTCGCTCGCCCCCTTTTCTGCTCGAATCGCGGTCAACCGCGCGCGGCTCAAGCCGCCTTGGCGCTCTTGCGTGCGGCGGTCTTGCGCGTGGTCTTGGCTGGGGCGACGGCTACCGCCTTTTTGGTCGCAGGCTTGCGTGCCGTGGTTTTGCGCGCGGCGGTCTTGCGCGCCACCGCTGGCTTGCCGCCGAGTGCCTGCACCTGACGGCTGAGGCCATCGATGCGCTCCAGCAGAGCTTCCACATCTCGCGCCGACGGCACGCCCAACTTGTTCAGCGCTTTGGCCACGCGGTCCTCAAAAATGTTCTCCAGCTTGTCCCATTGACCCGATGCCTTGGAGGAAATTTCGGAGGCCACGCCGCTCACGCGCTCGCTGGCTTCCGAGATGCGTTCCTCGGCCACCGCTTGCGTCTTGCGCTGGATCGACAGGCCCTCTTTCACCAGCGTGTCAAACGCCTTGCCACCCTCGGCCTGTGCTTTGGAGAATGCACCCAGGCCGGCCAGCCAGATTTGCTGCGCCGAATCTTTGATGGCGTCAGACAACGGAGACGCTGTATGAGCGGAAGACTTGGCGTTGCCAGATTTTTGGATTTTCTTGACCATGGGGTGCTCCGCGAAAGAAATGAAAGAGAGTTGCAACGTATGAATGGATCTGCGCGATGAGAGCCAATGCCCCCAGCGCAGGTTGACACTGTAGAGCGCCTGAATTGGGTTGTGTAGACGCGCACAACTAATGGGCGCTTGCCCAGCGGGTGAGGCGCGCAGCCTCTCCACGGGTTTCTGCGGAATCGTGGCGCGGTTCAATTGGTGAAGAATGGCGTCTTTGTCGCGCCTGTGGTTTTGGCCGGCTTTTTCCTTTCCCACCCTATTTATTCCAATATCCAGGAGAGACGCATGCAGTATTTCGTCACCGGTGCCACCGGCTTCATTGGCAAGCGCTTGGTCAAGAAACTGCTGGAGCGCAAGGGCTCGGTGGTGCACTTCCTGATCCGCCAGGCCAGCGAAGGCAAGGTGGACGATCTGCGCGCTTACTGGGGCGTGAGCGCGGCGCGCGCCGTACCGGTGTTCGGCGACCTGACCGCAAAAAAGCTGGGCGTGAACGCCGAGATGGTCAAGGCGCTCAAGGGCAAGATTGATCACTTCCACCACCTGGCAGCGGTCTACGACTTGGAGGCCGACGAGGAAAGTCAGATCGCGGTGAACATCGAGGGCACGCGCAACACAGTGGAGCTGGCCAAGGCGATCGGGGCCGGCCATTTCCACCATGTGTCTTCCATCGCGGCGGCCGGTCTGTATGAGGGCGTGTTCCGCGAAGACATGTTCGAGGAGGCCGAGAACGTCGACCACCCGTACTTCATGACCAAGCACGAGAGCGAAAAAATCGTGCGCACCGAATGCAAGATTCCCTGGTCGGTCTACCGCCCCGCGCTGGTGGTGGGCGACAGCCAGACCGGCGAGATGGACAAGATCGACGGGCCCTATTACTTCTTCAAGCTGATTCAGCGCATGCGGCAGATCCTGCCGCCCTGGATGCCCAGTGTGGGCTTGGAAGGCGGTCGCATCAACATCGTGCCGGTGGACTTCGTGGTCGATGCGCTGGACCACATCAGCCACCAGAAACGCGGCAGCGGCGCCTGCTTCCACCTAGTGGACCCGGTGGGCTACCGCGTGGGGGACGTGCTCGACATCCTGAGCAAAGCGGCGCACGCGCCCAAGATGAACCTGTTCATCAACGCGGCACTGATGGGTTTCATTCCCAAGAGCGTGAAGAAAGGCCTGATGGCTCTGGCACCGGTGCGGCGGGTTTACAAAGCCATCATGCAAGACCTCGGCCTGCCCGAGGACATGATGAACTTTGTCAACTACCCCACGCGGTTCGACTGCCGCGAAACGCTGGCTGCGCTCAAGGGCAGCGGCATCGCGTGTCCCAACCTCAAAGATTACGCCTGGCGGCTCTGGGACTACTGGGAGCGCCACCTCGATCCCGACCTGCACATCGACCGCAGCCTGCGCGGCACCGTGGCGGGCAAGGTGGTGCTGGTCACTGGCGGCAGCTCGGGCATTGGCCTGGCAGCAGCCCACAAGTTTGCCGAGGCGGGCGCGGTCGTCCTCATTTGTGGCCGCGATCAAGACAAGCTCGATGACGCCTGCAAGGAAGCCCAGGACAAGGGCTACCAGTTCATCGCGTACGCGGCCGACATCGCCGACATGACCGACTGCGACCGTTTTGTGCAACTGCTGATCAACAACCACGGCGGCGTTGACTACCTGATTAACAACGCAGGCCGCTCGATCCGCCGCGCGATCGAAGGCAGTTACGACCGCTTCCACGACTACGAGCGAACCATGCAGCTCAACTACTTCGGCTGCCTGCGCGTCACCATGGGCTTCCTCCCCGGCATGGTGGCCAAGAAGCGCGGCCATGTGGTCAACATCAGCTCCATCGGCGTGCTGACCAACGCGCCGCGTTTCTCGGCCTATGTGGCGAGCAAGGCCGCGCTCGATGCCTGGACGCGCTGCGCCTCCAGCGAGTTCGCTGACCAGGGCATTTCGTTCACCACCATCAACATGCCGCTGGTGCGCACGCCCATGATCGCGCCGACCAAGATCTACCAGAACGTGCCCACATTGGCACCCGAAGAAGCCGCCGATCTGATCGCGCAGGCTTGCATCTTCAAACCTGTGCGCATTGCCACCCGCCTGGGTGTGACAGGCCAGGTGTTGCATGCGTTTGTGCCGCGCGTGGCCCAGATCGTGATGAACACCAGCTTTCGCATGTTCCCCGATTCGTCGGCGGCGAAAGGCGAGAAGGGCGCGAAGCCGCAGCTGTCGGCCGAGGCGGTGGCGATGCAGCAGATGATGCGGGGCATCCACTTCTGATTCGGGTGGCAGGCGGCGAGGTTGGGCCAGACCGAGGTCTGGCACGCTCCACACGCCTGGGTGTCGGGAGCGGACCCTACAATTTCCCAACAGCCCAAACAAACCGACCCATCACCCGCCACCCAAGACATGAACCAAGCTCCCGACCTCAGCCACATTCAACCGCGCGAAAGAGCCGAGATTCTGGCTCAGGCATTGCCGTACATCCGCAAGTTCCACGGCAAAACCATGGTCATCAAGTACGGTGGCAACGCCATGACCGACCCGGCGTTGCAGCAGGATTTTGCGGAAGACGTGGTGCTCCTGAAACTGGTCGGCATCAACCCGGTGGTGGTGCACGGCGGTGGGCCGCAGATCGAGACGCTGCTGCAAAGGCTGGGTAAGAAAGGGGAGTTCATCCAGGGCATGCGCGTGACCGATGCCGAGACGATGGAGGTGGTCGAGTGGGTGCTGGCTGGACAGGTGCAGCAAGACATCGTCGGCCTGATCAACGCCGCAGGGGGCAAGGCAGTGGGTTTGACCGGGCGCGATGGCGCCATGATTCGCGCGCGCAAGCTGCGCATGGCAGACCAGAAGAATCCCGAACAGGAGCACGACGTGGGTCTGGTGGGTGATGTGGTCAGCATCGATCCCAGCGTTGTCCTGGCGCTTCAAGACGATGCTTTTATTCCGGTGGTCAGCCCGATCGGGTTTGGCGAGAACAACGAGAGCTACAACATCAATGCCGACGTGGTGGCCGCCAAGCTTGCCACCGTATTGCGGGCCGAGAAGCTGCTGATGCTCACCAACATCCCGGGTGTGCTGGACCGCGATGGGAACCTGCTGGTCGAGCTCACGCCGCGCCGTATCGACGAGCTGGTGGAAGACGGCACCATCTCGGGCGGCATGATCCCCAAGATCGCTGGCGCGTTGGACGCAGCCAAGAGTGGCGTCACCGCGGTGCACATTCTCGATGGCCGGGTGCCCCACGCGCTGCTGCTGGAAATTCTGGGTGACCAGCCGTTTGGCACCATGATCAAGAGCCACTGAAACGGTCATTGAACAGGGTGCTGGAACGTCCCGTCGGGCGATTCCACCGACGGTCTGGCGGCAGGTGTAACAGGGTGTTTTGCTGTGCGAGAATGATTTGCAGGAAGACAAGCTGCGGGTCACGACAAGGGCCCGATCCCAGACCCACAGGACCGATCGCCCATGACCTCCAGCGCCTCCGAGCCCACGCCCACGCAAGCGGTTGACGATCCAGCCCCGACCGAGGGTCGAGACAGCGCTGAGAACGGTGGAGGGCGAAAGCGGCCCAAGCCGGGTGAGCGCAGGGCGCAGATATTGCAGACGCTGGCCGCGATGCTGGAGCAGCCCGGGGCCGAGCGTGTCACCACCGCGGCCCTGGCGGCCCGGTTGGATGTGAGCGAAGCCGCCCTGTACCGCCATTTCGCGAGCAAGGCGCAGATGT
>JBBSDB010000103.1:0-10949 GCA_038249735.1 Burkholderiales bacterium | reverse complement strand
CTGATGCGCAATGTGCAAACCCTGCAAGCGTTGCACAGCAGCGTGCCGCGCGCCGAAGACTGGGAGGCGCCGGCCGGCGAGCTGCTGGTGACCCACCGCGAGCTGGTGCGCCTGGCCTGGCGCAGCAACGGCTACCGCCTGCTGGCCGAGCGCGATTCGCCCTATCTCGCCCGCCCCGACAACGCCTCGGCGCGCGCCGAGAGGCCGCTGCCCGAGGTGCGCCAGGCCTGCGACAACGCGCGTCGGCTGGCTGGCCCGGCGTTCTCCAGCAGCCACGTCTGGCCCGGCGACCAGGGCCGCGCCCCCGCGCTGATGGCGATGTGCCTGCCGATCGGTCGCGCCGAACTGCGCAACGGTTTCCTGGTGGCCACCTATTCGCTGGCTGGCGTGCTCCTGGAGTTCGCCAACAAAGATTTGGTGCGCGGGCGTGCGCTGTCTTTTTACGAGGCCGATGGCAAGCCGCTGGCGGTGCTGGGTCAAACCCCCGCCGGTAGCAAAACCATGGCGGTTCGGGTGCTGCTCGATCTGCCCGGCCACACGCTGAACCTCTGGCTTCAAGCGCCGCTGCGCCCGCTGGGCCTGTTTCCCAACGTGCTCACCGCCGTGGTGGGCCTGCTCTCGCTGGCGCTGCTGCTGGTGCTCGCGCTGCTGGGTCGCGACATGCGGCTGCGCCAGCGCGCCGAGCTTGAAGTGGCCGAGGCGCTGGCGTTTCGCAAGGCGATGGAGAACTCGCTGGTCACCGGGCTGCGCGCGCGCGACATGGCTGGGCGCATCAGCTACGCGAACCCGGCCTTTTGCCAGATGGTGGGCTACAGCGCCGAGGAGCTGGTGGGCTCTGGCTTGCCCGCGCCCTGGTGGCCACCCGAGCGCGCCGACGAATACCGGCAACACCACGACGAACTGATGGCTGGCCAAGCCGCGCCGCGTGAGGGCCACGAATGGGTGTTCCAGCGCCGCGACGGCACGCGGTTCCCTGTGCTGGTGGTCGAGGCGCCGCTGATCGACGCCCAGGGCGCGCAGACCGGCCACCTCGGCGCGGTGCTCGACATCACCGAACAGCGCCGCATCGAAGATCTCAACCGCGCCTCACTGGACCGGTTGCAGGCCACCGCGCGGCTCACCACCGTGGGCGAAATGGCCTCGTTGCTGAGCCACGAGCTCAACCAGCCGCTGGCCGCCATCGCCAGTTACGCCTGCGGCGCGCTCAACCTGCTCGACGACCCGCAAGGCGGGCTGCCGCCGGCCGAGCTCAGGCAAGCGATCCAGCGCATGGGCGAGCAGGCCGAGCGCGCCGGGCGCGTCATCAAAAGCGTGGCCGACTTTGTGCGTCGGCGCGAGCACAGCCGCGAGACCCTGGCCCCCGGCGATCTGGTGGAGGGGGTCGCGCCACTGATCGGCCTGCAGGCCAAAAAACTCGGCATCCAGGTGCAGGTCGAGGTGGCGCCTGGCCTGCCCCAGGTGCGTTGCGACCGCACCCTGATCGAGCAGGTGCTGATCAACCTGGCGCGCAACGGCATGCAGGCCATGCCCGAGGGCGATCCCGACGCCGCCTCCGGCCTGCGCGCCTTGCGCATTGTGGTGAACGCTTTGCCGGTATCGACCACCGCGCCGCGCGGCGGCGTTGAGTTTGCGGTAACCGACCACGGCGAGGGCCTGAGCGAGGCGGTGCAGGCGCGGCTGTTCACCCCCTTCTTCACCACCAAACCCGAAGGCATGGGGCTGGGCCTTTCGCTGTGCCGTACCGTGATTGAGCAACACGGCGGCACGCTGAGCTTCGAGCCGGCTCAGCCGCGCGGCACCGTGTTCCGCGTCACGCTCGCCGCCGAAGCGGTGCCGTAGCTCGCCATGGGCAGCGCTCTATCATCCGCCCATGACCGCGCACCCCGATGCCAAAATTTACCTGGTCGATGACGACGCGGTCGTGCGCGACGCGCTGGGCTGGCTGCTGCGCACCCGACGCCTGCTCAGCGAACCGTATGAAAGCGCTGACGTTTTCAAAGCCCAGGCCAGCGGTTGGCAGCGCGAGCCCAGCCGACCCAGCTGCCTGCTGCTCGATGTGCGCATGCCCGGCCTGAGCGGGCTGGCGCTGTTCGAGCAGCTGCTCGAGCTGCCTTGGCAGGCGGTGATGCCGGTGATTTTTCTCAGCGGCCACGCCGATGTGCCCACCGCGGTGGACGCGGTCAAGCGCGGCGCCTTCGACTTCTGCGAAAAGCCGTTTTCCGACAACCTGCTGGTCGATCGCGTTGAGCAAGCGCTCGACCGCTCTGCCCAGGCGATCGCGCAGCGCGCGCGGCAGCGCAGCGTGCAGCAGCGGCTGGAAAGCCTCACCGAGCGCGAGCGCGATGTGTTGCGGCTGGTGGCCGATGGCCTGCCCAACAAAGGGGTGGCCGACCAGCTCGACATCAGCGTGCGCACGGTCGAGGTGCACCGCGCGCGCGTGTTCGACAAGATGGACGTGAAGTCGGCCGTGGAACTGGCCAATGCGCTGCGCCTGTTGTGAGCGCCGAACCAGGCCTCAGGGGTTTGGCGGCTTGCTGTCCTGAGGCTTGGCGCGCTTTGCCGACGCCTGCAATTTTTCCTGCTCGGCGTGCGCCGGCAGCTCCCCTTTCTTGCGACCCGAAAACATGGTCCACCAGACAATGAACACCAGCAACACCAGTGCGCCCAGCGCTTCAAGCAACAACAAAGTCATGGCGGCAATGGAGGGTCACAAACAAGGGACGAAGGGGAAAGGGCTCGGGCGCGCGCGCGCTTGGCGGCTCGCTGTGGTGGCTGGGATTGTAGGAAGCCTGGTCGCCTGCGCCACCGAGGTCGCAGAAATCCCGTCCCCCCCGGCGGACATCCTGCCGCTCGCTGTGCCGGCCGACACCGCGCCGCTGCCGCCTGCCATCCAGCGCGCGGGCAGCCGCTGGGTGCCCGCGCGCTGGGCCGAGCTGCCCGGCTGGGGAGCCGAGGGAATGCACGCGGTGTGGAACGCCTGGGTGCGCGGCTGCGAACGGCCCGCGCCGGGGCAGGCCGCGCTGTGCGCCGAGGTGCGCCAGCTCAGCATCGCCACCGACACCGAGCAGCAAGCCTGGGTGATGCGCCGGCTGCAGCCGTATCGCGTCACCGAGCCCGACGGCACGCCGCCCACCGGCCTGCTCACCGGTTACTACGAGCCCATCATGGACGCGCGGCGCCAGCCCAGCGCCACCCACCGCACGCCGCTCTACGCGCCGCCCGCCAGCCTGAAAGCGGGCCAGCCCTGGTTCACCCGCCAGCAGATCGACAGCGACGCCAGCCCCCAGGCCGCACTCAAAGGCCGTGAGATCGCCTGGCTGGCCGACCCGATCGACGCGCTCATCTTGCAAATCCAGGGCACAGGCCGGATCAACATCACGGAAGTCGACGGCAGCCAGCGCCAGGTGCGCCTGGCCTTCGCCGCGCACAACGGCCACGCCTACCAGAGCGTGGGCCGCTGGCTGCTCGACCAGCGCGCCATCACGGACGCCAGCTGGGACGCCATCAAGGCTTGGGCCGCGCGCAACCCGCAGCGCCTGAACGACATGCTCTGGAGCAACCCGCGCACCGTGTTTTTCCGCGAAGAGCCGCTCAACGAATTCGACGCCCGCTTCGGCCCGCGCGGCGCCCAGGGCGTGCCGCTCACCCCCGGCCGCTCGATCGCGGTCGACCCGAAAAGCATCCCCTACGGCACTCCCGTCTGGCTCGCCACCCAAGGCCCCACGCTCAACATCCAGCGCCTGGTGATGGCCCAGGACACCGGCGGCGCCATTGTGGGCGCGGTGCGGGCCGATCTGTTCAGCGGCTGGGGCAGCTGGACCGACGAGGCCTACACCACCGCGGCCGCGCTCAAGCAGCCGCTGCAGATGTGGGTGCTGTGGCCGCGGCTGCCGTGAGGGGTGGCGTTGCGGCATGGGCAATGCTCTGCTGATTTACAGCCTCGGCGACTGTCGTTTCGAGTCAAGGAAGAGCCGTGCTGACGGAGCCACCCGCCGTCAAGCCGCCAACTCAAACCCCTCATCCCGCCCAATCAATACCTCAGCCGGAATACCCAAGCCTTTGTGCAAGCGGCGGATCATGTTCAGGGTGAGGCGGCGTTCGCCGTTCAGCACTTCGTAGACCCGGTTGCTGCGGCCGATCATGGGCTCCAGGTCTTTGATCGTGAGGCCTTGCTGCTCCATGCGAAAGCGGATGGCCGCTATCGGGTCAGGCGGGTCCATGGGGTGATGCCGGGCCTCATAGGCTTGCACCAGTGTCACGAGCACGTCCAAGCGGTCCCCGGCGGGCGTTCCCAGCGCCGGGTCAGCCGTCATCAGCGCTGAAACTTCTTTCAAGGTGGCTTTGTAGGCGGCTTCGGTGTGTACGGGTTGAATGTTCATCATGAATCTCCTTGGCGCTCAGGCCAGTTCCACGGTCTCGGCATTGATGACGTCGTATGCGCGGTGTGTACCAATAAATTTCACAAAAACCGTCTGAGAGTTGTAGGCGATGGCCACCACCAAACGGTAGTCGTTGCCCTTGATGCTGAACACGACGCGGCGGTTCTTCAGGATGCTGGCTCTGCGGTACTGCGCCTTGATCTCGGCGGGCTGGGTCCAGCTGGCTTGAAGTGCTTCCGCATACCAGGCTTTCAAGGGCTGTTCTGCATCGGGATGGTTGGCCCAAAAACCTTTCAGAGTTGCTACTGAAATGACGCGCGTGCGGCTAGTTTAGTCCCAAAGTGGGACTGGTGCGACGAGTCACCGCTGGCATGAGCCCCCGGAGCGATGAATCGCCATCAGAGGCGGCTCCGCCGGCCAGCGTTGTCCCTGTGGGGTGTCTTGTGATGCCGCGAGCAGGCTACCGGTTTGACCCACAGCAGGCATCAAAGTCAGATTCTTCAGGCGCAGCCGCCTCTGCCCTCACGACCCTGGTCGCGTCAGCCGCGCATAAACCCACCCAGCCAGCACCGCCCCCGCCGCCATCAGCAGCAGCCCAGTCAGGCTGCGCGTGGCGTCGATGAACAGCGGCATCGGCGCCACCGCATCCACAGCGCGCACGGCGGCGATCATGCCCAAGCCGGTGGCGGCGGTCAGCAGCGGGCTGCGCCAGTCGGGCCAGCGCCGTGCCAGGAACGCTGCCGCTGCCAGCGCTGGCATCCAGCCGGCCGCCAGGATGCCGGCGTAGACCGGGCCGAAGCCGATCAGGTCGCGCCAGGTCGTCTCGGCGCGCAAGGCGGCCGGCACTTCCACGCCCAGCCCGACCAGCGCCTGCAGGTTGAACTGCGTCTGCACCGCCGAGCCCCAGGCGGAGGCCAGCAGCCAGGCCAGCAGCAGCGGCGCGAGATGGTATGTCCAGTGGCGTCGTGGGGGATTGGTGTTGGTCAGGTGTTGCATACTTTTCTGATGATCCGTTATTTCTTGACCTGCGTTTTGGGCACACTGCTCGCGGTGTTTTCGGCACATGCCACCGGCTACCGGGTGGTGACCGTGGCCAGCGGGCTCGACCACCCCTGGTCACTCGCATTCCTGCCTGGCGGGCGGATGCTGGTGACGGAGCGCGCGGGCCGCTTGCGCCTGATCGAACCTGACGCCAGCGGCCAGCCTCAGTTGCGCGCCGAGCCGGTGGTCGGGGTGCCGCCGGTGCTGGCGCGGGGCCAGGCCGGTTTGTTCGACGTGGTCGTGCACCCCGACTTCGCCACCAACGGCGTGGTGCTGCTGTCTTTCGCCCACGGCACGCCCGAGGCGAACCACCTGCGCGTGGTGCGGGCTCGACTCAATGGCTCGCGGCTGCTGGACGTGCGGCCGGTGCTCACCACCCAGCCCGCGAAGAGTGATGCCCAGCACTTCGGTGGCCGCATGGCCTGGTTGGCCGATGGCACGTTGGCAGTCAGCATGGGCGACGGCAATCTGGACCGCACCGACGCGCAGCGTCTGAACACCCACCTGGGCAAGCTGTTACGCATCGGCGCCGACGGCCAGGTACCAGCCAACAACCCTTTCACGAAAACACCGGGCGCTCGGCCTGAGGTTCTCAGCATTGGCCACCGCAACCCGCAGGGCCTGGTGGTGGTGGATGGCGTGCTGTATGCCCACGAACACGGCGCGCGCGGCGGCGACGAGCTCAACCGCATCGAGCCCGGCGCCAATTACGGCTGGCCGTTGGTCACAGGCGGCATCGATTACACCTATGCCCGCATCACCCCGTTTCGCAGCCTGCCCGGTATCACCCCGCCGCTGGCGGACTGGACGCCATCGATCGCCCCCGCCGGCATGGCCTGGTACGAAGGCGCGCTGTTCCCGCAGTGGCGCGGCAGCCTGCTGGTGGCGGCCTTGAAGGAACGCAGCGTGCGCCGGGTGCCGCTGGTGAACGGCGTGCCCGGCCCGCAGGAGCTGTTGTTTCAGGAACTCGGCGAGCGCATTCGCGACGTGCGCGCGGGGCCCGACGGCGCGATCTATTTGCTCACCGACAGCGCCACTGGGCGCGTGTTGCGTGTGGAGCCGGTCTCGCCTTGAAGGCTGCACGCATCCCAGGGCCCCTACAAAAGGGAACTTGAACCCAGCAGCGACTTCGAATCAGCCAGCCCATTGCCCGCGGAGGTCTTCATGACGCAAGCCCCTTTTCTGCTCGATACCTCTCAGCCACTGACCCGGCGCGCCAGCCTCATCCGGCTGGCCGCGCTGTCTGCAGGCGCCGCTGCTTGGTCATTGCCTCTGCGCAGCCAGGCCGCCATCGCCGCCCCGCTCACGCGCGCCATCCCCTCCAGCGGCGAAGCGATTCCGGTGGTGGGCTTGGGCAGCTGGATCACCTTCAATGTGGGGCAAGACGCGGCGGGGCTGGCGGCTTCAACGGCCGTGATCCGCGCGTTTCTGGCCGGCGGCGGTCGCATGATCGACTCTTCCCCCATGTACGGCTCGGCGCAGGACACCATCGGCCACGCGCTCAAGGCACTCGGTGGCCCGAAGACGGCGTGGTCGGCCGACAAGGTGTGGGACAGCGACCTGGCGCGCGGCACGGCGCAGATGGCCACCTCGCGCCAGCGCTGGGGCGTGGACCGTTTCGACCTGATGCAGGTGCACAACCTGCTGGGCTGGGAAGCGCATTTGCCGCGTTTGTTCGAGATGAAGGCGGCCGGTCGGCTGCGCTATGTGGGCATTTCCACCAGCCATGGTCGGCGCCACGCCGATGTGGCGCAGATCATGAGCAGTCAGCCGCTCGATTTTGTGCAACTCACCTACAACCTGGTGGATCGCGAGGTCGAGCAGCGCCTGCTGCTGCTGGCGCGTGAGCGCGGCATCGCAGTGATCGTGAACCGGCCGTTCCGCCAGGGCGCCTTGCCACAGCAACTCGCGCGCCACCCGTTGCCGGGCTGGGCTGGCGAGATCGGTTGTGCCGACTGGGCCCAGGTGGCGCTGAAGTTTGTGGTGAGTCACCCAGCGGTGACCTGCGCGATTCCCGCGACCACGCGGGTCGACCATGTGCGCCAAAACCTGGCAGCGGGGGGCGGTGCGATGCCCGATGCTGCGTTGCGCGCTCGCATGGCGCGCGAGGTGGCGTCGCTGTGACCGCTGGGCACTTGCCTTGCCCCGCCTGAGCCCTGCCTACCCATGGATGCGTGGTGGAGCTACCGGCCGTCCGACCTGCTGATGTTTTCGCCGGCCATTTACTGGCGGCTGTTCGAATCGCTCAACCGGCAGGCCTGGCCGTTCGCGTTGGCGTTGATCGGCTTGGGGGTGCTGGTGGGTGTTTGGTGGGCGCGCACCGCCGGTTCAGCGAAAACCCGTGACGATGCTCGCGCCGTTTCGGCCCAAACGATTCACCATGCCCCTGCCGGTTCGGCACGAGGTGCCGCCGCGCTGATGGCGCTGGCCTGGCTCGGGGTGGCGTGGGCGTTTTTCTGGCCGCGTTTTGCGCCCATCAGCAGCGCCGCTGACACGTTTGCCTGGATGTTTCTGCTGCAAGCGCTCGGGTTCGGCTTGCTGGCGCTCAGCCCGGGCCTGCGCTGGGCCAGCGCGCTCAGCCTGCGCACCGTCTGTGGTCTCGCGCTGGGCGGCTGGGCGGTGATCGGTCACCCGGCGCTGGTGCTCCTGTTTGGCCGGCCGATGCTGCAGGCCGAGTGGCTGGGCCTGGCGCCGGACCCGACCGCGCTGGCTGCGCTGGCTTTGTTGCTGCTGCTCGATGCGCCAAGGCAATCGTTCACGCGCGCGCTGCAGCGGGCCTTGTGGCTGATGCCGCTGCTCTGGTGCGTCATCACCAGCCTCACGCTGTGGACGCTGGGCGAGGCGCAGGCGGGGGTGGTGCTGGTTCTGGCTGGCGTGGCGCTCGGGGCGGCTGCCCTGGGAAGGCGCTGAGCCTGCGCCGAGCCGCGCGGTGTTACAGCGTGATCAGGTCGGTCTGCACCGGCCAGCGCTGCGCGGCCTGCAGGTCGGTGTTGACGAATTCGTGCTGCAGCTGCAAGGTGTAGCGACCCGGCTTGAAGGTGCACAGGCGGTAGCCGTCTGCGGCGGGCTCCAGGCGCACGCCCGTTTCGCTGCCGGTGTGTTGCAGCCGCCAGCCGGCGCGTTGCGGATCGGCCATGCGCAGGCTGACGCAGAAGCCGCGCTTCATGTTGGAGACCACCACCAGCCGCTGCTGACCGCTGAGCGCGCCCGAGGCGTCGGCCCGAATCTCGCTGGGGTAGCTGTTTTCCAGCACCCGCACGATGGGCGGGATGATGATGCGGAAGTCAAGCGCGGCGCTGGCCTTGCCGCCGGTCGGCGCAAAGCCGCTCTCCGCCATGGCCAGGGGGGCTGCCAAGACCACCGCCAGGATGACCAGACAGGACTTGAAGGGGTGTGATCGCCGGAACATGCCCAGTAAATCGGTGCATTTCTGGCGAACTTGAGGCGGCACCCGCCTATTTTTCCGGCCTGGGTTCAATCGTTCAGGCGCTGCACCGGAATGCTCAGGCGGCTCGTGTCGCGCAGCCGCACGTCCACCCGGGTCTGACCGTCGCCCAAGCTGCCCCAGGGCAGCGGCAGCGTGTCGCTGCGCACGATCACCGTGCGCGCGCCGCTGGCCACGAATGGGAACTCGAAGCGGCCCTGGGCGTCGGTGCGCACGCCGAAGCGGTTGTCCAGGAACACGGTGACGTTGGGCACGCCAAGCTCGCTGGCCTCCTGGGTGCCGCTCTTGTTGGCGTCGAAATACACCACACCCTCGACACGCCCGCCGCCGTCTGCGGCGCTGCCGCCCAGCGGCGTGTCGCGGCTGCCGGCCTGCAACTCGTAGCGCAGCACGGCGTAAAACGAGCGGTCGCTGTTGCCGACCACCAAAGGCAGCGGCAGCGCCAATGGATCGAGCGAGACCGCGCTCAGGCTTCGGCCTTGCGAACGGTTGAGGTTGGCGTCCAGGCTCCAGCGGGTGTCGATGCGCCAGCTGGCCCCCAGCGTCAGGCCCCAGCGCCGGCTGTTGCCGCTGCCCTGCTCGGTGTTGAGGTTGCCACGCACCTGCGCGCGGCTGCCCACCGGCGCGCTCAGGCTCAGCGCTGCGCGCCACAGGTCTTGCGGCGCTTCGCTGGTCACCGGGTCGCGGCCCAGGCGGCCGGCGCCCAGGCTGGTGGCCAGGCTGAAGCCTTCGGGCACGTTCCAGTCCTGGTCGTAAATCAGTTCCTGGCGGCTGGTCACACTGCTGCCACCCGCCAGCTCCAGCCGCAGCCCGCTCGGTCCCCAGGCGCTGGGGAAGCGCCAGTCGGTAAAGCTGTCCCAGGCCTGGCCGTCGAAGCGGCGCAGCGAGAAGCCGGCGCCCAGGCTGCTCTGGCTCGCCAGGCGCCAGCGCGCGCTGCCGGTGACGAAGCTGCCGTTGCTGGCGCGCCCGGTGATGGAGCGCAGCAGATCCACCGATCCCTCGGCCGACCACTGTCGGGTGCGCCAGCTGCTGCGCGCATAGACGCCGGTGAGGTCGCTGGGCAGCGGTTGCCCGGCCCAGGACAGCTCAGGCTCCAGCCGGTACACGCCCAGCCCGTGGCGGCGCGGGCCGTCGTCCCATTCGCTGTCGACCCAGAAGCCGTTGCGTGCGCCAGCCACGCGGCTGGAGCGGTTGTTGACGAACTGGCCTTGTATGCGCTGTCGCTCGCCTTCTTGCCGCAACACCAACTGCGAGGCATCGGCGTCTTCCAGGCTGGCCAGTGCCAGCGGATCGCTGAAGGGCGAGATGCCGCGGGCGCTCTCGACGCGCAGGGCGGCCGTCCAGCCCCGGCGCGAGCCGCTGAAGCCCGATGGGTCGCTGTCACCGCCCAGATGCCACTGCGCGCCCAGGCTGCTGCGCCGGCCTTGCAGCCGCTCGAACGCGCTTGAAGGCAGGCCTTCGAGCAGGCCGGGTGTGCCGGTGGCGGCCTGCAATTGCAGGCCCCGACCGGGGTTGTTCCATTCGGCGCCCGCACCCTGGATCAGGGTCGAGGGCACAAAGATGCGCGAGGGCAGGCGCGTGATGTCGGGCGCGGGGGTGTTGATCACGCCCAGCTCGTGGTTGGCCAGCCAGCCGCCTGCCCACGGCATGCCGCGCTGGCGCAGTGTCAGGCTGCCGCGCTGCTCGCGCGGGTCCAGACTGCCGTCGACAGACAGGGTGCCGTGGTTCGGGGTTTCCACCAGGCCGAACAGCGCAAAGCCCAGCCGGGTGCTTTGTTGCAGGTCGAAGGGTTGGGTACCGAGTCGGGTTTCGAGCTGCAGAAAGCGCGGCAGACCCGCGGCGTTGTAGGCGGGCGCGGTGCCGGGGTCGGGCGCGTCTGGCGCGAGGCCTTCGATCTCTCGGTCAACATAGGCGGTGGTGGGTGCGGTGGCGGCGGTTGCGGCCACCGGCTGGGCCAGAGTGCCGGTGGCCGACGCGATCGCCGCGCACAGCAGCGCCATCCGGCGCAGCCCGCCCCAGCACTGGGTCATGGCGCAAATCGAGCGTTCAGGGGCAGGCGCTCGCGGCCCGACTCCAGCTGGCCT
>JBBSDB010000102.1:0-10981 GCA_038249735.1 Burkholderiales bacterium | reverse complement strand
GGTCTTGCCATGGTCCACGTGACCAATCGTGCCTACGTTGACGTGCGGCTTGGTCCGCTCAAATTTCTCTTTTGCCATTTTTCAGCTCTCCAAAATCAAAATTGCCGAAACATCAAAAAACTGGTGCCCTTGGCGGGAATCGGACCCGCGACCTCTCCCTTACCAAGGGAGTGCTCTACCACTGAGCCACAAGGGCCAAGACAGCCGCCACAACGGCGACCGCCTCAGAAAACGATTGCAAAACTCAACAGCACATCAACATACCAACGCAGAACATGGAGCGGGAGACGGGGATCGAACCCGCATCATCAGCTTGGAAGGCTGGGGTTCTACCATTGAACTACTCCCGCCCGAGACACTTGGCGCGGCTTGCGGTCGCCACGCCAGACATCTGAACGCTCCGGTTTAATCGCCTGCGTTTCGCGCTTTGCGCTGGTGGAGGGGGCTGGATTCGAACCAGCGTACGCGTAAGCGGGCAGATTTACAGTCTGCTGCCTTTAACCACTCGGCCACCCCTCCGCAATGCAGCCCAACATTATGCCATGGTTTTCCGATCCAGCACGCATTCCCAGGACCTGGCTCGCTCACCACGGTGGCGCCTCCCTTCCCTGGTCCATCAGCCAGCGAGCTGCTGCCCCGAAATGCCCACAGCCCAGAAACGGCAGTGGTCCTCGGCTGGCCGACAGGGGAGACGGATGGTTGGCGCGCAGCACGCGGTGGCGCTGCGCGTCGATCAGTATCGACTTCGTTTGGGCATGGGCGCCCCAGAGCAAAAACACCTTGGGATTGCTATCGTCACTACAGCGTTTGACTAGATCGTCAGTGAGCGCCTCCCAACCTTGTCCCGCGTGACTGGCCGGCTGGCCGGCTTCCACCGTGAGGCAGGTGTTGAGCAACAGCACGCCCTGGGTGGCCCAGCGCACCAGTGACCCCTGGGCCGGGGGTGGCAAACCGAGATCGCGCTGCAATTCCTTGAAGATGTTGCGCAGGCTGGGCGGGTTTCGCGTACCGGGCGATACCGAAAAAGCCAGGCCCTCGGCCTGGCACGCGCCATGGTACGGATCCTGCCCCAGAATCACGACCCGCACCTCGTACAGCGGGGTGAGCGCGAGCGCTCGCAGCGGCTCTGGCGGGTAAATCGTGGCGCCCACAGCCAGACGGGCTTGCAAAAACGCCATCAGCCCCACCCCGGTGGGTGATGCAAAGAACGCCTCCACCAACTCGCCCCACGCAGGGTGCACCGGCCAGCGCGCGGGGTCGCCTTGGCTCAGGCGAGCCACACTGTCTGCCGACATGCCTTCTGGGCAAGCCTGCAAGGCGTCAGCCAAACAGCTCAGCCAGCGCCAGACCCGGCTCGGGCGCTCGCATGAAAGCCTCGCCGACGAGGAACGCATGCACCCCGGCGCTGCGCATCCGGGTCACGTCTTCCCGCGCCAGGATGCCAGACTCTGTGATCAGCATCCGGTCAGCCGGCACCTCGGCCATGAGGTCGAGCGTGGTCTGCAAGTCGACCCCAAAGGTGCGCAGATTTCGGTTGTTGATGCCGACCAAGGGCGTCTTGAGCTTGAGCGCGCGGTGCAGCTCGGCGCGATCGTGCACCTCGACCAGCACCGCCATCTCCAAGCTGTGGGCGATGGCCTCGAACTCGGCCATCTGGGCGTCGTCCAAGCAGGCTGCGATCAGCAGGATGGCGTCGGCACCCATGGCGCGCGACTCAAAGACCTGGTAGCCGTCGACCAGGAAATCTTTGCGCAGCACCGGCAGATCGCAACTGGCGCGCGCCTGCTTGAGAAAGTCCGGCTCACCCTGAAAAAACTGGCGGTCGGTCAGCACAGACAGACAGGCTGCGCGCGTCTTGCCATCGCCCTCGGCATAGCTTTGCGCAATGTCGGCCGGGATGAAGTCGGCACGCAGCACGCCCTTGCTCGGGCTGGCCTTCTTGATCTCGGCAATCACTGCCGCCTGGCCACTGGCAATCTGGAAGCGAAGCGCGCCCTCGAAATCACGGCTGCGAAGCCGGCTCTCGGCGTCCTGGCGCACCAGCTCCAGCGGTTTCTGGCGGCGGGCCGTGGCCACCTCCTCGTGCTTAACGGTCACAATTTTTTGCAAGATGTCATTCATAGGGGCTGTCTTTAAAGGGCTTGGTCAGGCGCTGGCGCCGGCCACGGCGGCTTGGGTGAAGGCGCTGAACTCGCGCAGCTTGCTCGCTGCAGCGCCCGACGCCAGCGTGCGCTGCGCCAGCGCAATGCCTTGGACCAGGTCGTCGCTGACGTTGGCCGCGTACAAGGCCGCACCCGCGTTGAGCGCCACGATGTCGCGCGCCGATCGCATGGAGGGGTCATCCGGCTTTTCCAGCACACCCAGCAGCATCTCGCGCGACTCTTCGGGCGTCTCCACCCGCAGCGTCCGGTTGCTGGCCATGGTGAAACCGAAATCTTCGGGGTGGATTTCATACTCGGTGATTTCGCCGCCCTTGAGTTCCCCCACCATGGTGGCGGCGCCGAGCGACACCTCGTCCATGCCGTCGCGGCCGTAGACCACCAGCGCATGCTCGGCGCCCAGGCGTTGGAGGGCGCGCACCTGGATGCCGACCAGATCGGGGTGGAACACACCCATGAGGATGTTGGGCGCGGAGGCTGGGTTGGTCAGCGGCCCGAGGATGTTGAAGATGGTCTTCATGCCCAGCTCGCGACGGATCGGCGCCACGTTTTTCATCGCCGGGTGGTGGTTGGGCGCAAACATGAAACCCACGCCCACCGTCTCGATACAGCGCGCGATCGCCTCGGGGGAGAGGTTGATATTGATGCCCAGGCTCTCCAGCACATCGGCACTGCCGCTCTTGCTCGATACGCTGCGCCCGCCGTGTTTGCTCACCTTGGCGCCCGCAGCGGCCGCGACGAACATGGAGCAGGTGGAAATGTTGAAGGTGTGCGAGCCATCGCCCCCCGTGCCGACAATATCGACCAGGTGCGTCTTGTCTGCCAGATGAACCTTGGTGGAGAACTCGCGCATCACCTGGGCTGCGGCCGTGATCTCGCCGATGGTTTCCTTTTTCACCCGCAGGCCGGTGATGAACGCCGCCATCATGAGTGGCGACATCTCCCCGCTCATGATGAGCCGCATCAGGTGCAGCATCTCGTCGTGAAAAATTTCGCGGTGCTCGATGGTGCGCTGCAGCGCTTCTTGCGGGGTGATCTGGTGTCGGTGGGGCATGGTGTCTCCTGCTTATGCCGTGGGATTGTCGGACATGGCCAACCGCAGGCCAAAGCCCACGAACATCACGCCCGCGGCGCGGTCCATCCAGTGCATGGTGCGGTGCACCGCTGCCACCCGTCTCGCTGCCCAACTGGCCAGCCAGGCGAAGCCGAAGTTGATCGGCAGCGAGTTGAGGTTGAACAGCAACCCCAGCCACAAGAAGACGGCCACCTTGTCGGTGGTGCCAGGCGCGATGAACTGGGGCATGAAGGCCAGGAAAAACAGGGCGACCTTGGGGTTGAGCACATTGGTCAGAAAGCCCCGGCGGTAGATGCGGCCCAGGTCGGCAGGCACCGTGACAGGCACCACCAGGGCCGGCACGACATCCGACGCGTCCCGGGACCACAGCAGCTTGACGCCCATCCAGACCAGGTATGCCGTGCCCGCCCACTTGAGCGCGGTGAACGCCGTGCTGGACGCGGCCAGCAGCGCGCCCACCCCCAACGCCGCCGCGAACACATGCACAAAGCAGCCGCTGACGATGCCCAGCGCCGCCACCATGCCGGCGCGCACGCCACTTCGGAGGGCATTGCTCACGATGTAGAGCACGTCGGGGCCAGGCGTGAGGTTGAGCAGCCAGCCCGCCGCGATGAACACCAGAAGTTGGGGCAACTCAGGCATGGCGCGTTCGGCCTGGGCCCTCAGTACGGGCCTGCGCTTGTCGCGACAGCCGCGCCCTGATGCGCCTCGGCAAAGAAGCGGCGCACCGTGGTGATCGCGTGATCGATGCCGGCAGTGTCCACGTTGAGGTGCGTCACGAAACGCAAACCGATCAGGCCGGTGGCCAGCACGCCGTGGGTTTTGAGGAAATCGAGCAAGGCCGGGCCCCGCCCGTCGGCCACCTCGACAAACACGATGTTGGTCTGCGCAGAGCGCACCGTGAGACCGGCGATGCCCTGCAGGCCATCGGCCAGCCGCCGCGCCAGCGCATGGTCGTCGGCCAGGCGGTTCACATGGTGGTCCAGCGCATGGTGGGCGGCGGCGGCCAGCAGCCCGGCCTGGCGCAAGCCGCCGCCTGCCATCTTGCGGACACGGCGCGCGCGCGCGATCAGCTCGTGCGAACCACAGAGCGCCGACCCCAACGGGGCACCCAGGCCTTTGCTGAAGCAGACCGAGAGGCTCTCGAAGTGATCGGCGATTTGCCGCACGCGCTCATGGGCACTCTGCCCGGGCGCGGCGGTCGCCACCGCCGCGTTGAACACCCGCGCGCCATCGAGGTGTGTGGCCAGGCCGCGGTCCCGTGCGAGCTGTGTGGCGCTGCTCAGGTAGGCATCTGACATCACGTGGCCATTCCAGGTGTTCTCCAGGCAGAGCAAGCGGGTGCGCGCGAAATGCGGATCATCGGGTTTGATGGCAGCGGCAATATCGGCCAGCGACAGGCAGCCTTGCGCGTCCTGGGTCAGCGGCTGCGGTTGCACGCTGCCGAACACCGCCGCGCCACCACCTTCGTAGCGAAAAGTGTGCGCGTTCTGGCCCACGATGTACTCATCACCCCGCTGGCAATGGGCCAGGATGCCGCAGAGGTTGCTCTGGGTGCCCGAGGGCATGAAGAGCGCTGCTTCTTTACCGGTGATGACGGCGATGCGGTCTTGCAGGGCGTTGACAGAAGGGTCGTCGCCAAACACATCGTCGCCCAGGGGCGCGGCCATCATGGCCTCCCGCATGGCGGGCGTGGGTTGGGTCACGGTGTCGCTGCGTAAATCAATCAAAACCCAATCTCCTCTCAGGACCAAACGGACTCTTTTCAGGGGCGCCGGGGAACTGGCTTTGCCAGGCCGCTGGTGCGGCCCCCTTCCCGCCGCAGGCGAGAGAGGAGGGAGATGCGAAGCGGCGCGGGGGGTGTTTCACCTCGTGGACAGGAAGTTTTTCAACATGGCGTGGCCGTGCTCGGTCAGGATGCTTTCGGGGTGGAACTGCACGCCTTCGATGTCCAGCGTTTTGTGCTTCACACCCATGATCTCACCGTCCTCCGTCCAGGCGGTGACCTGCAGGCAGTCGGGCAGCCCATCGCGGGCGATGGACAAGGAGTGGTAACGGTTGACAGTGAACTGCTGGGGCAGGTTGGCGAACACGCTCTCTTGCGTGGTGGTGATGACGCTGGTCTTGCCGTGCATCAGCTGCTGCGCGCGCACGATCCGCCCGCCAAAGGCAGCACCGATCGCTTGATGCCCCAGGCAGACGCCGAGGATCGGCAGGCGCCCGGCAAGTTGCTGGATGGCCGCCACCGAGATGCCCGCCTCGACGGGCGAACACGGGCCAGGCGAGATGACGAGTCGATCGATCTCACCTGCGTCCACGCGGCGCTGGATCTCATCGACGGTGATCTCGTCGTTGCGCACCACGGTCACCTCGGCGCCGAGTTCACCGAAGTACTGCACGATGTTGAAGGTGAACGAGTCGTAGTTGTCGACCATCAAGACACGCAAGCCCCCACGCTCCCCCGCTGCGCGTGGGTCGCTGCCCCCCAAGGGGGCTTGCTCGCCTTGGGGCGGCCCGACGGCGACCATATCTATCTTGGTGTTCATTCCAGGCCCTCCTCAACCAGCTCGGCCGCCCGCAACAAAGCCCGAGCCTTGTGCTCCGTTTCGCGCCATTCCATCTCGGGAATCGAGTCGGCCACCACGCCGGCAGCGGCCTGCACATGAAGGGTTTGGTCTTTGATGATGCCGGTGCGGATGGCGATCGCCACGTCCATGTCGCCGGCATAACTCAGATAGCCACAAGCGCCGCCGTAGATGCCGCGCTTGGTGGGCTCGAACTGGTCGATCAGTTCCATGGCGTGCACCTTGGGCGCGCCGGTCAGCGTACCGGCCGGGAAGGTGGCTTTGAGCACGTCCATGTTGGTCATGCCGTCGTTCAGCATGCCCTCGACGTTGCTCACGATGTGCATCACGTGGCTGTAGCGCTCGACCGCAAAGGCTTCGGTCACCTTCACCGAGCCGATCTTCGCGATGCGGCCGATGTCGTTGCGCGCCAGATCGATCAGCATCACATGTTCGGCGCGTTCCTTGGGATCATTGACCAGTTCTTGCTCCACCGCCTTGTCCAGTTCGGGCGTGGCGCCCCGTGGCCGGGTGCCGGCGAGCGGGCGGATCGTGACCTTGGTGCCCTCGGCGGTTTTTTCCTGCCGAACCAAAATCTCCGGCGACGCACCCACCACGTGAAAATCGCCAAAGTGGTAGTAATACATGTAGGGCGACGGATTGAGCGAACGCAGCGCGCGGTAGAGCGACAGCGGGCTCTCGGTGTAGCGCTTGCTGATGCGCTGGCCCACCTGCACCTGCATGAAATCGCCAGCAGCGATCAGCTCTTTGGCGCGTTCCACAGCAGCCAGGTAATCGGTCTTGGCAAAGCTGCGCTCGGGTGGATGGCTCTGGCTGGCCTTGACCACCGGCGCGCTCACCGAATATTTCAGCGCGTCCTTGAGTTCGCGCAGGCGCCGCTTGGCGTTGGCGTAGGCCTCGGGTGCGGCCGGGTCGGCATAGACAATCAGGTAAAGCTTGCCTGAGAGGTTGTCGATGACGGCCAGCTCTTCGCACTGCAACAGCAGGATGTCGGGGCAGCCCAGGGTATCGGGCGGACAGCTGTGTTCCAGTTTTTTTTCGATGTGACGCACTGCGTCGTAGCCAAAGTAACCAGCCAGTCCACCGCAGAAGCGCGGCAGGCCCGGGCGCAGCGCCACCTTGAAACGCTCCTGATAAGCGGCGATGAAGTCCAGCGGGTTGCCGGCCGCGGTTTCCACCACCACGCCGTCTGTTACCACCTCGGTATGGGCGGCGTCACCGAAGCCAGTGGAGCGCAGCAGGGTGCGCGCGGGCAGGCCGATGAAGCTGTAGCGTCCGAACCGCTCGCCACCCACCACCGACTCCAGCAGAAACGAATGCTTGCCATCGCCTTTGCCATGGGCCAGCTTGAGATAGAGCGAGAGCGGGGTCTCCAGATCCGCAAAGGCCTCTGCCATCAGCGGAATGCGGTTGTAGCCCTGGCTGGCCAGGCTTTTGAATTCGAGTTCGGTGATCATGTTCAGACGCTCCGAGGGCTCCGGGCTGACGCGCAGCAAGGGGGGCCGTTTGCTTCAGGGGGCCGGTCAGACAATCTGCCGGGCTGGGGGCTGGGGTGGCTTGCGGCGCGGGCGGTGTTTCTGCCAACAAAGCCGCGCACCCCGGGGGAGGGCACGTTTACGCTGGCTTGCGCCAGGGCCAAGCTCCCCGGCCTGGGCGGCGCGGCAGGCAGGCTGCGGACATCGTGCGGGTGGTGAACATGACGGACAAAGTGTAGCAAAGCCACCGTGGCCGAAACCCGGCTTTCCAGTGAAGGCAACCGCTCGGGCGAAACGCGAGGCCACCGCCGAACAGGCAGCGCGGAGCGACCGCCGCAGTCGCAATCAGTGCCCAGAAACGACCGTGCCGGTCAATCGAAGAAGTGGTCGAGCTGCGTCAGCGAGCCCAGCAGCAGATCGTGCGGCGCTTGCTCAATCGGTTCGCCGTGGTTGTAGCCGTAGGTCATCAGCACGACTGGACACCCTGCGGCCCTGGCGGCCAGCGCGTCATTTTGTGAATCGCCCACCATCCAGGTTTGGGCGGGTGGGGTGCCCAGCGCTTCGCAGGTCTTGAGCAAAGGCAGCGGATCGGGCTTTTTTCGCTCGAAACTGTCGCCGCCGAACATCTGCTGAAAGTACCCGTCCAATTTCTTTGCCTGTAGCAATGCGCGGGCGAATGCCAACGGCTTGTTGGTGAGACAGGCCATTGGCAAGCCGCGCGTGCGCAGCGCCTGCAGTCCTTCCACCACCCCGGGGAACACCTCTGCAAACTGGCCATTGACCGCGTGGTAGTGCTGCTGGTACTGCCGCCAGGCTTGCTCGTACAGGGCGTCTGCGGTGCGCGCCGGACAGAGCTGGCCCAGACCACGCACAGCAGGCAGCGCAAGTTGTTCAGCCAGCAAGCTGCGGATCAGGTGCTCCGAGCCTTTGCCCACGGTGCGGGCCACCGCTGCGCGGTTGACGCCGGGCAAGCCAAGATCGGCCATGGTGCGGTTGAGCGCCACCTCGAAGTCGCCCAGGGTATCGACCAAGGTACCGTCGAGATCGATGATCACCGCCCGGCATTCGAGTGCCGACAGTGCAGAAGTATTTGCCATGCTGTGTTACTTTCCCGCCTCTGTTCGTACCCATTTGACACCGCACGGAGACCATGATGAAAACGCTGTTCCAACGATTCTGCCTGCTGCTGGCTGGCGCCTTGCTGAGCACCGCCGCCCTGGCGCAAGACAAGGTGGTTTATCACATCGATGATTCGGCCAGCCAGGCCACCAAAGGCCTGCGCAACATCCGCAACCACCTCGACGTGGCGCCCAAAACCCAGATCATTGTGGTGACCCACGCCAACGGCGTTGATTTCTTGATGGCCGATGCCAAAGACCCGAAGAACCCCGACATTGACTACAACTCGCTGGTGAGTGCCCTGAAAGCGCGCGGTGTTCGCTTCGAAGTGTGTGAGATCACGCTGACCAACCGCAACCTCAAAAAAGAGCAGTTCTCACTCGACGCCGACTTCACCCCGTCTGGCGTGGCACGCATCGGCGCGCTGCAGTTCCGCGAGGGCTTTGCCTACATCAAGCCATGAGGTAACCGCCGCCTCAGCGCAGCGCGGCGCGCATCTGGTCGATGACGGCTTTGTAGTCGGACTGGCCAAAGATGGCGCTGCCAGCCACGAAGGTGTCGGCGCCGGCGTCGGCCACGCGGCGGATGTTGTCGGCCTTGATGCCGCCATCCACCTCCAGGCGAATGTCTTTCCCGCAGGCTTCGATGCGCTGGCGCGCGGCTTCGATCTTGCGCAGCGCCGAGTCGATGAAGCTCTGGCCGCCGAAGCCGGGGTTCACGCTCATGATGAGGATCAGGTCGATGTCGTCGATCAGCCAGTCCAGCACATCCAGCGACAGCGCCGGATTGAAGGTCAGCCCGACCTTCGCGCCTTTGGCCTTGATGGCCTGCACGCTGCGGTGCGGATGGTGGGTCGCGTCGGGGTGGAAACTCACCAGGTCAGCACCGGCGTCGATGAAGGCACTGGCCAGCGCGTCCACCGGCTGGACCATCAGATGCACGTCGATCGGTACCGGTGTGCCATCGGCCTTCTTCGCGTGGGCCTTCAGCGCCTGGCAGACCATCGGGCCGAAGGTCAGGTTGGGCACGTAGTGGTTATCCATCACATCGAAGTGGATCCAGTCAGCGCCAGCGGCGATGACGTTTTTCACCTCATCACCCAGGCGGGCAAAGTCGGCAGACAGGATGGACGGAGCGATGCGGTAGGCGGTGGACATGGTGTCGGGTGCGGCGTGCAAGCGGTGGGAAGTCCCGCATTGTCTCAGGCAGCGAAGCGCCACACCGCGACCGCCATCGTCAGCAGGTAACATGCCGCCCATGCCGAAACACCAGTTCACCTGCGAGGTGGAGCCCCAGTACCTGAGCGAGCAATCTGCGCCAGAGGACCACCTGTATGCGTTCGCCTACACGGTGACCATCACCAACACCGGCGAGGTGCCGGCCCAGCTGATCTCGCGCCACTGGATCATCGAAGACGCGGCGGGCCGCAGCGACGAGGTCAAGGGTCTGGGTGTGGTCGGCAACCAGCCGCTGCTGCGCCCCGGCGAGTCGTTCCAATACACCAGCGGCACCCGGCTGCACGCGCCGCGCGGCCAGATGCGCGGCAGTTTTTTCTGCGTCGCCGAAGACGGTGAACGCTTCGAATGCGAGGTGGCGCCGTTTGCCCTGGAGGCGGGCACAGCAGCCCCCAAGCGCGTGCTGCACTGATCCCAGCGCCTCGCGAAAGCGCGCGCCCGCTTCACTTACAAGGCTTGTCTCGCACGGCCACGATCCCACCAAGACCCCGCATGGAATTTCTGCCCACTTGGCCACTGCAGATGAACGCCCTGTTCTTCTTCGGTTTCCTGCTGTTTTGCGGCGCGCTCGGTGGCTTCTTGGCGCACCGCGTCAGCTGGCTGCCCAGCATCACCGGCTTCATGCTGGTGGGTCTGATCGCCGGGCCCAATGTGCTCGGTATCTTCGACCACGCCTCGCTGGCGCAGGCGCGCATTGTGGTGGATATCGCGCTGGCCCTGATCCTCTACCGGCTCGGTTTGTCGCTGGACATCAAAGCCTTGACCAAGGACAAGGCCTTGCTGCTGGTCTCGCTGGTGGAGAGTACCCTGACGTTCGTGGTGGTGTATTTCGCCATGGTCTTTTTTGGTGTCGCGCCACTGGTCTCAGCGGTGGTGGCGGCGATCGCCATTTCATCGTCGCCGGCTGTGCTGCTGCATGTGGCGCACGAGCTGGGCGCCCACGGCAAAACCACCAACCGGGCGCAAGCACTGGTAGCGCTCAACAACGTGCTGGCATTCCTGGTGTTCGCCGCCATGCTGCCCGCGCTCTACGACGACAGCGCCGCGCCGCTGGCCACCATGATCGGCGCGCCGCTGTACCAATTGCTGGGCTCTACTGTGCTGGGGGTGGTGCTGGGCTGGGTGTTGCACCTGGTGGCGCGCTGGACCACGCGCGCACCGCAATACAGCCTGGCCCTGGTGGTCGGCGCGGTCGCCATGACGCTGGGCCTGGCGCTGGCGTTTGGCCTCTCCGCGCTGTTTGCGCCGCTGGTGCTGGGCGTGGTGGTGAAGACCGCCGAGAAGGAAAACCTACTGGCCAACCTGGAATTCGGCCCGGCCTTTGAGCTGTTCT
>JBBSDB010000101.1:0-11030 GCA_038249735.1 Burkholderiales bacterium | reverse complement strand
TGCTTTGGGGCGGCTTGGGCAGGCGCTTGCCGTCGGCGAACAGAGTGAACTGCGCCATGCCCCAGGGCGATTCCATGCCCTCGGTGGGCACCGAAAAATCGTTGCGGGTGGTGGGCTTGCCGTCCACGTCCACGTATTTGAAATTGGGAAGCGCTTCGGCCCAGGGACCAAACAGCAGGCCGTCGTTTTTCATGGCGGCGAAGTTCTCGCCGTTGATCCACACCAGGTCGACCGTGCCCTCGGTGTCTTTGCGGCCCGCGGTTTTCTCGGCGCGCACGCGCTTGACCACGTCGGCGGTGTCGGTGATCTTCACGTGTTCCAGCTTCACACCAAAGGCCTTCTGCACTTCAGCCGCGACCCATTGCAGATAGGCGTTGGTCTGTTCGCTGCCAGCCCAGGCGTTCCAGAACACAGTCTGGCCGCGCGCGGCTTTCTCAATCTCGCCCCAGGCGGGGGCTTTGGGCTGCGCCCAGACGGTGGGAAGGGCGGAAGCGGTGGCGGCGCTGAGCAACAAACGGCGGCGCGAGACAGTGGGCAAGGTCAATGACAAAACATTTCTCCAGAAAACAAAGGGTGGCTTTAACGGGGGTTGATGGCGAGGCGGCGTTCAAGGCGCGGGCGAATCCAGCCGCAGTCGACGGTCCACTTACCCAGGCCGTAGAGCACGAGCACCGCGAGCAACACACCCCAGGTGATGTGCTGCTGCAAAGCGGCGGGCGCAATCTCGGCCAGGCTGAGCACGGCGACGAAGTTGACCACACTCAGCCCCAGCGCCGCAAACCGCCCACCCAGCCCCAGCAGCAGCAACACAGGCAACAGCAGCTCACCGCCGGTGCCCAGGACAGCGGCCACTTCGGGCGAGAGCAGCGGCACGGCGTATTCGTGGGTGAACAGCAGCAGGGTGGTTTCCCAGTCGCGCAGCTTGGTCAGGCCCGCGAGAAAAAACACCTGCGCCAGATACAGCCGGGCGGCCAGTGCAGCGGGCGCTTGCAGCATTTCGATCAGCCGGGTGAAGCCCAGCCAGAGGGCTTGTCCGCGGTGCAGCAAGTTGGGGTGGTTCATGGGGTGTCCTTGTGGTTGGGAAGGTTGGTGTCGTGCACGCCGGTGACCAGGCCAGCGGTGACCGCGCTGGTGAGCCAAAGCGAAAAGTCGAACACCTGGGTCTCCTCGGTCTCGGCGGCGAGTCCGGCGTCCAGCGCGGTGGGCAGGTCCTGCCCTTGCAGCAGGGCGCGCAGCAGCGCAGCCTCCACGCTGGTGACCTGCGCCATGCGAGGCCGCAGACCTTGGCGCCAGACCAGCACCGTCTCGGCCACAGCGTTGCGCAAGCGCTCGGCCGCTTGCTTCAGGCTGGGTTGGGCGTGACGGTGTGACAGCACCAAGCTGGCCACCGGGTAACGGCTGCTGACCAGGGCGGTGCCAGGCGAGAGCGTGAGCGCGAGGCCGGTGGCGTCTTGCTCGCTCAGGCGGGCGAAGCTGGACGGATCAACGACCGCGTCGGCAGCGCTGGCGGCTTGGTGCAATGCCCATTCCACACGGGCCACGTCGGCGAGGTAGGGCGTGTCGGCGAGGGTTTCGCGGCTGGCCAGGAAGGCGGGCAGGGCGTCGCCCCAATGGGCCAGGTCGCCGCGTGTTGGCGGGTGGCGGTGCCAGAAGTCGCGCGAGAGCGCGGCGAAGTTGTCGCGGCCCAGCATCTGCTCAATGACCGGATAGGCGGCGTGCAGCGATCGCTCGGCCAGGGCATGACCGTTGGCCCGATACGCCTGCAGGCCACGCTGGGTTTGGGGCTGGTCGCTGTGCCAGAAAGTCTGTGCGCGGGTTTCGTCGGGCTGCCCGAAAAGCGCTTGCAGCAGCGCCTGCTGTTGGGTGGCCAGGTGTTCAGATGCCATCACGCACACGCTGCGGCGGCCATTGCCATGGCGGGCCGATGCAGGCTGCTGACAGCGATCTCCCGCGCCCGCTGCGCCTCGTCCAGCAGCACCGACAGGGCGGGCACGTCGGTGTCCCACTCGATCAGGGTGGGCACCGCACCGAAACACTGCAACGCATGGCCGTAGAGTGACCAGACGGCACCGACCACCGGGCTGCCATGGTCGTCGATGACGATGTCACCCGCATGCACATGTCCAGCGAGGTGCAGCTCGGCCACTTGTGCGGGGTCGATGGCATTCAGCCAGTTCTGACATGCTTCAAGTGGGTCTTGCAGCTCGCCGCGCAGCTGCGCGTTGAGCGCGTTCACATAGAGGTTGTTCACATCGACCAGCAAACCGCAGCCGGTGCGCCGGGCCAGCATGGTGAGAAACGTGGGCTCGTCCATCTCGGCCTCGCGCCACTGCAAGTAAGCCGATAGGTTTTCGACCGCGATGGGTCGGCGCAGGCGGTCTTGCACGCGCTGCACGTTGGCGCACATGGCGTCGAGCGCGGCGTGGGTCATGGGAACCGGCAGCAGATCCGACGCATGCACCGGTCGGCCAGCCAGCGGCGCCCGGGCAAAACAGGCGTGGTCGCTGACGCGCACCGGGTCAATGCGCTCCACCAGCCGCGCTAGCTGATTGATGTGCCAGGGGTCGATGCCCATTGCCGAGCCCAGCGAGAGACCGACGCCATGCAGGCTCACCGGGTAAGCGGCTCGGCCCTGCTCCAGCACCGCCAAAGCAGCGCCACCGTCGGCAAAGAAATTCTCGGAATGGACTTCGACGAAGTCCAGCGTGAGCTGTGTCTGCACCAGCTCGGCGTAGTGCGGGTGCCGCCACCCGATGCCCACTGGCGCGCTCGCCTGCGCAGCAGCGTTTGGCATCGGCG
This sequence comes from Burkholderiales bacterium, assembly GCA_038249735.1. GTDB lineage: Bacteria > Pseudomonadota > Gammaproteobacteria > Burkholderiales > Burkholderiaceae_C > Hydrogenophaga. The sequence goes on along the minus strand of JBBSDB010000101.1, from coordinate 8,231 downwards.
TGGCGCGTGACATGACCGGTCAGCCCTTCTTCATCATGTCGTCTTTTTTCATGTCGTCCTTTTTCATCATGCCGGCCTTGGCTTCTTCCATGCTCATGCCCTTCATGGCGGCGCAGGTGCCGGCGGCGACGTACTTCCACTCGCCCTTGTCGTTGTCCACTTTGGACTGACCGGCGCAGGAATGGGTGCCCGCCAGGTTGGCGCAGTCGTTCTGGCCCGCCTTGGCGATGCCGAAACATTTCTCCTTGGCCGAGTTCTGCGCCAGCGCCGGGCCAGACAGCATGGCGAGCGACATCAGCGAAGCAGCGGCGGCGGTGATCATGGTGCGTTGGTTCATGGAAAAGCTCCTGAAGGGGTTGAGGTAACCAGGGTGAACGCGTCAGCGATTGCCTCTGGTTGCGAATAAGTCTTTGCACGGCAGTGGGTTCTTACAGCCGCCGCGAAACAAATTTTTTATGAGCTGCCGCATCACAACAGTTCGGCGATACGGTCCCAGGCCTCGGGCGGAATGCGGCCGCTGTAGCGCTCCACCAGCCGACCGTCTTTGTCGATCAGTGCGCCGCTGGGCAAAAGGTTGGGCGTGCCGAGGCTGTTGACGAAGGACGGGTCTGCGGCCCACACCGAGCGCAAGCGCTGCGGGGCGGGCACGGTCTGGCGCAGCAGGGTTTCGTAGCTGGTGAGGTCCTCACGCCGTGCGTCCATGTTCACGCCCAGCAGGGTGAACGGTTGCTGTTGCCAGCCCGCCAGGTTGGCGCGCATCTCGTGCATCTTGTCGCGGCACACCGCACAGCTGGTTGACCAGTAAAAGACCAGCACCACGCGGCCACGCAGCCCCGCCAGGCCCAGGGCCTGTCCGTCGGCAGTCCGGCCTTCCAGTGCGGGGAACGACGCCGCGGCAGCAGCAGGCTGAGCCTGAGCCAGCGGCCAAGCCAACAGGGGCAGACAGGCGAGCAGCTGGCGGCGTCTTGATCTGGCTTGGGTCAATGAGAGAGGGTGCACGCGAAGCTCCAGGTTGATGGGGTTTTGGTCCTGCCACCGAACGATTCCTTACACTCCAAAGCCTCTGGACTTTGGGGCTTGCATGTCCACAACCGATTTTGAGCAGCAACTGGTGGCACAGCGCGGCTACCTCATGCGCTTCGCGCGCCTGCAGTTGCGCAACGAGGCCTGGGCCGAAGACGCGGTGTCGGAAACCCTGCTCGCGGCGCTGGCCAAGCCGCAGGCCTTCGAGGGCCGCTCCCAGCTCAAGACCTGGCTGGTCGGCATCCTCAAACACAAGATCATCGACAGCCTGCGCCTGCGCCAGCGCGAGGTGGTGCTCGACAGTGGCTCAGAAGACGATGGCTTTGACCCGCTCGAACACATGGCGTTCAAGACCGACGGCCACTTTGCCCAGCGCCCATCTGACTGGGGCAACCCCGAGCAGGATCTGAACAGCCGGCAGTTCATGGCGGTGCTGGATGCCTGCACCGAGAAGCTGCCGCCGATGCAGGCCCGGCTGTTTCTGATGCGCGAATGGCTGGAGATTTCCAGCGACGAGATCTGTAAGGAACTGGGCCTGACGGCTACCAACCTTTATGTGCAATTGCACCGCGCCCGCTTGCGGCTGCGCGAATGTCTGGAACTCAACTGGTTTGCCTCGCGATGAATCCCCTGCTCAGAAAAATGCCCCTGATGCGTACCTGCAAAGAGGTCACGGCGCTGGTCGTTGCGCGGGAAGACCGCGAGTTGCCGGCAACCGAGCGGGTGGCGTTGCGGGTGCACATGGCCATGTGCAAGGCCTGCCCGGTTTTCGAGCGCCAGATGCTGACCATGCGCAACGCCATGAAGCAGTGGCGGAGCGACGGCAGCGGTGATTAGGCGAGCAGCGCCTGCGCGAATTCCTTCGCGTCGAACGTCTCCAGGTCTTCCAGCTTCTCGCCGACACCAATGAAATAGAGAGGGACCGGCCGCTCGCGAGCGATCGCGCAGATCACGCCACCCTTGGCGGTGCCGTCGAGCTTGGTGATGATCAGGCCGGTGAGGCCAAGGACTTCGTCGAACGCTTTCACCTGGGTCAGCGCGTTTTGCCCGGTGTTGCCGTCGATCACCAGCAGCACCTCGTGTGGCGGGAGGGCCCCCACGCTCCCCGCTGCGCGAGATTCGCTGCCCCCCGGGGGGGCTGCGGCACCTTGGGGCAGCCCGACGGAGCCGCGTTCTTCTCCGGCACCAGCTTTCTGGATCGTGCGTTTGATCTTTCTCAGCTCTTCCATCAGGTGCAGCTGGGTGGGCAGGCGTCCGGCGGTGTCGACAAGCACCACGTCGCGTCCCCGGGCGCGACCGGCGGTCACCGCGTCGAAGCTCACGGCGGCCGGGTCGCCACCGGCCTGGGTGATGATGTCCACCGTGTTGCGATCGGCCCAGACAGCGAGTTGCTCACGCGCCGCCGCGCGAAAGGTGTCGGCCGCGGCCAGCAAGACCGTGGCGCCTTCGTTGGCCAGGTGGCGCGTGAGCTTGCCGATGGAGGTGGTTTTGCCCGCGCCGTTGACGCCCGCGACCATGATCACCGTGGGCTTGTGTTCACCGATCACCAGCCGCTTTTGCAGCGGCTCCAGCAGCGCCGCAATCGACTGGGCAAGCAGGCCCTTGACGGCGGCCGGGTCGGTGGTTTTGGTGTCTTTGACGCGGCGCTTCAGATCTGCCAGAAGGTGCTCGGTGGCTTTGACGCCGGTGTCGGCCATCAGCAACGCGGTCTCCAGTTCCTCGTACAGCGCATCGTCGATTCGCGTGCCAGTGAAAACCGTGGTGATGCTGGACCCGGTCTTGCGCAAGCCGGTCTTGAGCTTGTCGAGCCAGCCCGGGCGGGGTGGCTCGACCACGGCCTGAGGCATGGGGGTCGGCTCGGCCACCAGCTGCGGCAGCGATGCAGCGGATGTCGGTGGCACAAGCACCGGCGCAGTCGGCGATACAGGCGTCGGGGCTTCGGGCGGGGCGGGTGGTTTTTTTCGGAAGAACGAGAACATTTGTCCATCTCTAGAATCCATTGCATTCTATGAAACGCCACTCACTGCCCTCCCCTCACCGTTTGGCCACGGCTCTTTCTCTTTTGTTGGTGTGTGGAACGGCGTTGCTCGCGCCAGCGCACGCCGCTGGCGGCCCCGCCTCCACAGCCGCCGAATCGGCGCCGCTCGCTGCCGCCGCGCCGGTGGCGCAGCAGTTCACCTTGTCCAACGGCATGACGCTGATCGTGCGGCCCGATCGGCGCGCGCCCACGGTGGCGCACATGCTGTGGGTGCGCGTGGGCTCGATGGACGAGGTCAGCGGCACCTCGGGCGTGGCGCACGTGCTCGAACACATGCTGTTCAAAGGCACACCCAGCCTGGCGCCAGGCGAATTCTCGCGCCGGATGGCCGCGCTGGGCGCGCGCGAAAACGCGTTCACCAGCCGCGACGCCACCGGCTATCACCAGCAGCTGCCGTCGAACCAGCTGGAGGCGGTGATGCGGCTGGAGGCCGACCGCTTTGCCAACAACCAGTGGGCCGACGACGAGTTCGTGCGCGAGCTGGAGGTGGTGAAGGAAGAGCGCCGCCAGCGCACCGAAGAGTCGCCGCGCGCCCGCATGTTCGAGGCCTTCAGCGCCATGAGCTTTCAGGCCCATCCCTACCGCCGCCCCATCGTCGGCTGGATGAGCGATCTGGATGCGATGACGCCGCAAGACGCGCGCGACTTTTACCGCCGCTGGTACATGCCATCCAACGCCGCGGTGGTGATCGCGGGCGATGTGGAGGTGTCGCAGGTCAAGGCCCTGGCTGAGAAGATTTACGGCCAGATCCCGGCGCGCGCGGCGCCCGCGCGCAAGCCGCAGGAAGAGCCCGAGCAGACCGGCCCGCGGCGCATGGAGTACCGCGCGGCGGCCGACCAGGCGCTGGTGGTGTTGGGCTACAAGGCGCCGCGCTGGACCGGTGGCGACGCGCCGTCTGACCAGGATGCGCTGGCCCTCACCGTGCTCTCGGCTGTGCTCGACGGTTACAGCGGCGCGCGCCTGGAGCGTGCGCTGGTGCAGGGCGCGCCGGGTCAGCGCATCGCCGACAGTGCCGGCGCTTCTTACGGCCTCATGGGTCGCGGGCCGCAGCAGTTCACGCTCACCGCAGTGCCCGCTGCCGGCATCACACCAGCAGCGGCCGAGGCGGCGCTCAAGGCCGAGCTGCAACGCGTTGCGCGCGAAGGCATCGGCCCGGCCGAGCTCAAGCGCGTCATCACCCAATGGACCGCGGGCGAGGTCTACCAGCTCGACTCGGTGTTCAACCAGGCGCGCGAGCTCGGCAGTTACTGGATCAATGGCATGCCGATCGACAGCGGCGACCGGCTGATGGCGCGCCTGCGCACCGTGACCCCGGCCCAGGTGCAGTCGGCAGCGCAGCGCTACTTCAGCGACGAGCAGCTGACCACGGCGGTGCTGGTGCCCGACCCGAGCAAACGTCCGGCCGCTGTTTCGCCTGATCGCCCCCGGCCCGTGCTGGGGCGCCATTGACATGAAGCCACACACCAAGCCACGCGCCACGATGAACCGTTCCCTGAAGTCCCTTGCCGCCAGCGTTGTGCTGTTGACCTTCGTCAGCGCCGCGCAGGCCGTGATCCCCATCCAGCACTGGACCCACGCCAGCGGCGCACGGGTCTACCTCGTGCCCAGCCCCAGCATTCCCATGCTGGACGTACAGATCACTGTGGACGGCGGCAGCCGTCGCGACCCGGTGGCGCAGGCCGGTCTGGCCAGCGCCACCGGGGGCATGTTGCTCGCCGAAGTGGGGCCCCAGCCCGGTCAACCAGCGCTGGACGAAAACCAGCTCGGCGAGGCCTGGGCCGACCTCGGCGCCCAGTTCGGCGCCAGCGCCAGCGGCGACCGCTTCAGCGTCTCGCTGCGCACTCTGACCGAGCCCGATCTGCTGCGCGGCGCGGTCGCGCTGGCCGCACGCCAGCTCGCCGCACCGGCCTGGCCCGAGCCTATCTGGCAGCGCGACCGCGAGCGCACCATCGCCGCCTTGGTCGAGGCCGAAAACCGGCCTGCCACCCACGCTGCGCGCGCCTTCGACGCCGCGGTCTACGGCAACCACCCCTACGGCTTCGACACCACGCCGACCACGCTGAACGCGATCTCGGTCGCCGACATGCGCAACTTCTACCGCCGCCACATGGCCGCCTGCCGCGCGCAGGTGAGTCTGGTCGGTGCGATCGACCGCGCCCAGGCCGACCGCATCGTCGACCAGTTCATGACCGCCATCGCGCCCAATGGCTGCGTGGCACTGCCGCCGGTGGCACAGGTCACGCCGCTCACGGCCGCGCTGGAGCGTCGCATCCCGTTCGTTGCGGCGCAGGCGCAGGTGCAGATCGGACAGCCCGGCTTCGTGCGCAGCGACCCCGACTTTTTCCCGCTGATCGTGGGCAACCACATCCTGGGCGGCGGTGGCTTCACCTCGCGCCTGACCAGCGAGGTTCGCGAGAAGCGAGGCCTGAGCTACAGCGTCTACAGCTTCTTCGCCCCGGGTTTGCACGCCGGCGCCTTCCAGATCGGCCTGACCACCCGGCCCGACCAGGCCGATCAGGCAATCGGTGTGGCACGCGAGGTATTGCAGCGCTTTGTGCGCGAAGGCCCCACCCAAGCCGAGCTGCAGGCGGCGAAAGACAACCTCGTGAAGGGTTTTGCGCTGCGCATCGACAGCAACAGGAAGCTGCTCGACAACGTGGCCAACATCGCCTGGAACGGACTCCCGCTCGACTACCTCGACCACTGGACCGAGCAGGTACAGCGCGTGAGCCTGGCCGATGTTCAGCGCGCGTTTTCTCGCGTGCTACAGCCCGAGCGCATGGTCACGGTGGTGGTGGGCGCCAAGCCTTGAGCGCGCGGCTGGCGCTGCAGCACACCGCTTAAGCTTGCGGCATGAAGCCTTCAAAATTCAACGCGCCCAAGCCGTCAGCTCCCCAGGAAATCCGCATCATTGGTGGGCGCTGGAAGCGCACACCGCTGCCGGTGCTCGACCGTCCTGGATTGCGGCCGACCCCCGTGCGGGTGCGCGAAACACTGTTCAACTGGCTGGGACAGGACCTCACGGGTTGGCGTTGCTTGGACGCGTTTGCCGGCACCGGTGCGCTGGGGCTGGAGGCCGCCTCACGCGGGGCGACCGAGGTGGTGCTGATCGAGCAAGACGCCGCATCGGTCACCCGCCTGGTCCAGCTCAAGTCGCGCCTGCAGGGTGCCGAGGGTTTGCGCGTCGAGCGCGGCGATGCGCTGGCCGGCCTGCGGCAGCGCCACGGTGCCGGGCTTGATCTCGTGTTTCTCGACCCGCCATTCGCCGAAGGTACGAATGAAGCGCTGTACACCGCTGCGCTGCAGGCCGCCCGCGTCACATTGAACGCCACTGGCCTGATCTATCTGGAAGCGCCCCGCGCCTGGAGCGACGAGGCGCTGGCCCCGCTGGGTCTGGCGCTGCACCGCCACGGCAAGGCCGGCGCGGTGGCCTTTCACCTGTTGCGGGCACTGCCCGCTCACTGAACCCTCCGAAAAACCCGACGCGCATAATTGGCGCATGTCTCTCGACACTTCCCGCATCGCCGTTTACAGCGGCACCTTCGACCCGATCACGCTGGGCCATGAAGACGTGGTGCGGCGCGCGGCGGGCTTGTTCGATGAAGTCGTCATCGCCGTCGCCATTGCGCACCACAAAAAAACCCGGTTTTCGTTGAAAGAGCGGTTGGCGATGGCCACCGAAGCCGCCGAGCGGCTTGCCAGCAGCGTGCGCGTGCTTCCGTTCGACGGTCTGATCATGGATTTCTGTCGCGAGCAGCGTGCCCACGCGGTGGTGCGTGGCATCCGCAACCTCACCGATTTCGACTACGAGGCTCAGATGGCCGCGATGAACCGCAAGCTGCTGCCCACGGTAGAAACGGTTTTTTTGCTGCCGCAGGCCGAGTTGCAGTGCATCTCCAGCACCTTGGTGCGCGAAATTGCCACCCTGGGCGGCGATGTGTCGCAAATGGTCAGCTCGGCAGTGGCCACCCGGTTGGTCACGCCCCCGGTCCAAGCTTGAACATGCTGGCTCCCACGCTCTCCGCTGACGCGAGGTTCGCTGCCCTCCGAAAGGGCGCGGCCTTGCTTGGAGCGGCCCGGCGCTGCGGCCTGCGGTTGGCTCGCTCGCTCCGCGCAGCGCGACCAAGGAGTCTTTCATGGCGCTGATGATCACCGACGAGTGCATCAACTGCGATGTCTGCGAACCCGAGTGCCCGAATCAGGCGATTTACATGGGCGAGGAAATCTACGAGATTGACCCGTCCAAGTGCACCGAGTGCGTGGGCCATTTCGACGAGCCGCAGTGCGTGCAAGTCTGCCCGGTGGCCTGCATCCCCATCCACCCGGAATATGTGGAATCCCAGGCAACGCTGTGGCAGAAATACCAGCGGCTTCAGGGTTCGACTGCGCCAGCCACATTGCCCGAAGTGGGAGCGCCGCCTGTGGTGGGCTGATCGGCCAGGGCCGCAGCCGGCACCTGCCGGGGCGGCTTGGGGCGCGGCGGTTTGCTGGTGTGAATGAGCGCGGTGGCCTTGTCCATCTCACCAGCCATGAGATGTGGCAGAGCTTTCAGGCTTCGGTCCAGCGTTTGTGCGATCGCGATGCGGTCGTCGGGTGAGGGCTTCTTCAGTACCCAGTTCGCCACCTCGCTTTTGTTGCCCGGGTGCCCAATGCCCACGCGCAAACGCCAGTAGTCGGCGCTGCCGAGCTGGCCGTGGATGTCGCGCAAGCCGTTGTGGCCAGCATGGCCGCCACCGAGTTTGAGCTTGGCTTCGCCGGGCGGCAGATCCAGCTCGTCGTGCACCACCAGAATCTCTTCAGGCGCTATTTTGAAGAAGCGCGCCACCGACGCCACGCACTTGCCCGAGAGATTCATGAAGGTCTGCGGCTCGACCAACCACAGCGTCTGGCCCGACACGTTGGCCCGCGCCACCAAGCCGAAATGCCCACGTTCCACATGCAGTGGCGTCTTGAGCAGGCGCGCGGCTTCATCCACCCACCAGAAACCGGCGTTGTGGCGCGTGTCTTCGTATTCGGGTCCGGGGTTGCCGAGACCGGCGATGAGTCGAATCATGGTTTTCATTAGGGAATAGGCCCATGGTGTTGCCCAAACGACAACGGCCCGCATGAGCGGGCCGAAGCGCGGGTTGTGCAGCGGCGATGTCGCCCCCGCCGCAGACACCAGCTTACT